>NZ_JBIWIF010000009.1:0-12617 GCF_044764505.1 Kitasatospora sp. NPDC094019 | reverse complement strand
ACCCCCCCCCCCCCCCCCCCCCCCCCCCCCCGGCGGGGGGGGGGGGCGGGGGGGGGGGCGCCGCCGCCCCCCCCCCCGGGGGCCGGGGGGGCCCCCCCCCCCGCCGGGGGGGGGGGCCGGCCCCACTTCCGTGCCACGGTCAGGACCGCAGCTCCAGCGTGCAGCACTTGACGCTGCCGCCGGCGTAGAGCAGTTCGGTGAGGTCGACCCCGATCGGCTCGAAGCCCCGCTCGCCCAGCTTGCGCCGCAGGCCGGTCGCGGCGGCCGGGAGCAGCACATGGCGGCCGTCCGACAGCGCGTTGAGCCCGAACACCGCGGCGTCCTCCTCGTCGGCGAGGATCGCGTCGGGGAACAGCTCGCGCAGCACCCCCCGACTGCCCGGACTGAACGCGGCCGGGTAGTACATGACTTCGTCGTCCGACAGCACGGCCAGCGCGGTGTCGAGGTGGTAGAAGCGCGGGTCCACCAGGGTCAGCCCGATGACCGGGACCCCGAAGAACTCCTGCGCCTCCGCGTGCGACCGGCGGTCGGTCCGGAAGCCGGACCCGGCGAGGATCCTGCGCCCAACCACCAGGTAGTCCCCCTCGCCCTCGTTGATGTGCTCGGGCCAGTGCAGCTCCCGGTAGCCGTTCCCGGCGAACCAGTTGAGATAGGCGGGCCCCTCCGCGGTCCGCTCGACGTGCCGGAAGCGGGCACCCAGCACCTTCCCGTCCAGGACCGTGGCCCCGTTGGCCGCGAAGACCATGTCGGGCAGCCCCGGCGCCGGTTCGATGACCTCCACCGTGTGACCGAGGCTCCGGTACAGGTCCCGCAGGGCGGTCCACTGGGCGAGGGCGAGGCCGGGGTCGACCGGCTTGCCGGGGTCCATCCAGGGGTTGATCGAGTAGGTGACGTCGAAGTGCAGCGGCTCGCACATCAGGAAGCGGCGCGGGGTCGCGACGCGGGCGCGGTGCGCGGACGCGGCGGCTTTGGCGAGCGGGGTGGGGATCGTGTCCGTTGCAGGCATGTAGACCTCCGGTGAGACTCGACTGGTTCTGTGCACGGCACAGGGAGAGGCCGGACCGGGGGGATCGCCCTCGGTCCGGGCCGGGGAACGGCTCACGCGAGCCGGAGAGCGGGAGAGCGGGGAACGGGAGAACCGGGGGTGCGGGGGTCGCGCATCGGCGGCCCCGGGATCACTCCGGTCCGCCCCTTCGGAAACGCTCCAACGTAGTTAGGTTAACCTTACCTTACTAACTCTCGTGCGCACCCGGTCCCCTGTGGCCCCGTCACCGGAAGTGGAGCAGCCGTGCCCCCCGCACCGTCCACCACCACCCCGACCACCGACACCCCGGCCACCGCCGACGGACGGCTGCGCGCCGAGAAGGTGACACTGCGGTACGGCGACCGGGCCATCACCACCGAACTCTCGGTGGCGGTGCCGGACGATTCGTTCACCGTGGTCGTCGGCCCGAACGCCTGCGGCAAGTCGACCCTGCTCCGGGCCTTCGCCCGCCTGCTCAAGCCCGCGGCCGGCCGGGTCCTGCTCGACGGCGAACAGATCCGCTCGCTGCCCGCCAAACAGCTCGCGCGCCGACTGGGCCTGCTCCCGCAGAGCTCCACCGCCCCCGACGGCATCACGGTCGCGGACCTCGTCGCCCGCGGCCGCCACCCGCACCAGGGCCTGTTCCGGCAGTGGTCGGCGGAGGACGACCGGATCATCGCCGAGGCCATGGCGGCCACCAACGTCGACACCCTCGCCGGCCGCTACGTCGACGAGCTGTCGGGCGGTCAGCGCCAGCGCGTCTGGCTCGCCATGGCCATTGCCCAGCAGACCCCGCTGCTGCTGCTGGACGAGCCGACCACCTACCTCGACATCGCCCACCAGGTCGAGGTGCTCGACCTGTGCGCGCGGCTGCACGGGGAGCAGGGGCGGACCCTGGTCGCGGTGCTGCACGACCTCAACCAGGCCGCGCGGTACGCCACCCACCTGATCGCCCTGCGCGACGGCGTGGTGGTCGCCGAGGGAGCACCACGGGAGATCGTCACCGCCGACCTGGTGGAGCGCGTCTTCGACCTGCCCTGCCAGGTGATCGAGGACCCGCAGACCGGCACGCCCTTGGTCGTCCCGCTCGCCCCGGCCCGCCGCGCCACCGTCCGCTGACCACCGCACTCCGGCGGGCGCGGGAGAAAACCGATCGGCCACGGCCGGCGGCGCGACCACCGGGGTCCGGCTACCGGGTGCGCAGTTCCACGCCGTCGACGAGGAGGCGAAGCCCCAGCTCGAAGCCCCGGTCGTCGAGGCCCGTCTCGCCGCCGCCACGGGCGAAGGAGTCGTCGAGGGCGTCCGCGAGCGCCGGGTACCGCGGTCGGTAGGCGGCCGGTTCCCGGGTGAAACCGGCGGTGAAGGTCTCCAGGGCCGAGCCGAGCACAAGGAAGTCCAGGGCGGCGGCGACCTCGGCGGCGTCCGCCGGTCCGAGGCCGGCCCGGCCGAGAAGGGCGAGCAGCGCGTCGTAACCGCGCAGGGCGTTGTCGGCCTCGACGCGGCGGCGGGCGAGCAGGGAGACGGCGTTCGGATGCCGGAGGAAGACGGCGCGGTAGCCGCGCGCATACGCGGCGAGGCCGGACCGCCAGTCGGCGTCGCCCAGCGGCGTGTGGTCGATCTCGCCGTTGACCAGCTCGGAGACGGTGTCGACCAGGGCGTCCTTGCTCTCGATGTGGTTGTAGAGCGAGGCGGCCCTGACTCCGAGCCGCTCCGCCAGCGCCCGCATGGTCAGGCCGCCGGAACCCTCCTCGTCCACCACCTGGAGCGCCGCGCGCGCGATCCGCTCGCGGGTCAGCAGTGCCTTGCTCGGTCGGCCCACCGAAAGGTCCCCTCTTCCGATCTTCGTGTTCGGGGGCTATCGTGCCAGATCAACAGCGGACACTAACAAAGTTAGTTTTATCTGGAGGGCCCGGCCCGTGACCGAGAACACCCCGACCGACGACGACCGGCTGACAGCGCTCGGCTACCGGCAGGAGCTCAGACGCAGCCTGAGCGTGCTCGGCAACATCTCCATGGGCTTCGCCGTCGTCTCCCCGGTCGTGGGCCTGTACGCGGCCGTGCAGGTCGGCATGGGCGTCGCGGGCGGGGCCTGGATCTGGGCGCTGCCGCTGTGCCTGCTCGGGCAGTGCCTGGTCGTCGCCGTCTACTCCGAACTGGCCTCGCAGTGGCCACTGGCCGGCGGCGCCTACCAGTGGAGCAAGCGCCTGGCCGGGCCCGGCGTCTCCTGGCTCAGCGGCTGGCTGTGGCAGTTCGCCGTGATGTTCGGCAACACCACCGTCGCCTACCTCGCCTCCCCCTGGCTGTTCGCGCTCTTCGGCGCCGTCCCCACCCCCGCCGAACAGGTGCTCGCCTCGGTCGGCTTCGTGCTCGCCTGCACCCTGGTCAACGCCTACGGCATCAACCTCCTGCGCCGCTTCGTCGGCCTCGGCATCGCCGCCGAGGCGGTCGCCTCCGTCCTGGTCGGCCTCACTTTGCTGCTGTTCTTCCGGGAGCACGGCTTCGGTCTGCTCACCGACATGCTGGACGCGCCGAAGGCCCTGGGCATCAGCGACACCGGCGCCGTCCTGGCGGCCGTGGCCGTCGCCGGCTGGGCCTTCATCGGCTTCGACGCCTGCGTGTCGACCGCCGAGGAGACCAAGGACGCCGCCCGGCAGGTGCCCCGCGCCATGTGGTGGTCGCTGCTCACGGTCGGAATCGTGGTGATCCTCAACGCGGTCGCGGTCGCGCTCGCCCACCCCGCCCCCGCCGACGTGGTCGCCCGCGAGGACCTCGACCCGGTCACCACCGCCATCACCCACGCCTTCGGCGGCTGGGCCGACAAGCCCTTCGTGCTGGTCGTCCTGATCAGCTTCACCGCCTGCCTGATGGCTTCCCAGGGCGGCGCCGCCCGCGGCCTCTACTCCCTCGCCCGGGACGACGTCTTCCCCTTCTCCCGCCACGTCCGCAAGGTCAACCGGCACCGGGCGCCGATCGGCGGCCTGGTCGCCGCCGCGGTGGTCAGCTGCGCCGCGCTACCGCTCGGGCTGAGCACCTCGGCCATCGGCAGCCTGATCACCTTCGGCGGCGCCGCCACCTTCGTACCGTTCTTCCTGCTCACCCTGGTCGCCCTGGTCGCGCGGCTGCGCGGCACCTGGACGCCCGCCGGGGCGGTCCGCTACGGGCGCCTCGGCACTCCGCTGAACCTGCTCGCGGTGCTGTGGACCGGCTTCGAGGTGGTCAACATCTGCTGGCCGCGCGCCGTCCTGGCCCCGGACGGGGCGCCGTGGTACCAGATCTGGGCGGCCCCGCTCGGCGTCGGCACGGTGACCCTCGCCGGTCTCGGCTATCTGCTCGCTCGCCGCCCCGACCGGCGGATGGGCGAGGCCGGGGCGCCCGAACACCGACACTCCGACGAGCTCGCTCCCGCCGTCCGCTAGGAAACTCCGGCGCCCCGCTCCCCCGGCTCCCCCGGCTCCCCCGGCCGCACCGGTCCCGGGCGCCGCTACGGCCAGTCGCCACGGGCCGCCACGGCCAGGACCAGGGCGGCGATGTTCCAGGCGTCGTCGTCGCCGCGGTGGTGGCGGCCCTCCAGCGGGAGGCCGGCCACGGTGAGCGCCTCGGCCATGCCCGGCCGTCGGCGCAGGCCGTAGGAGGCGGTGAAGGCCGGCTTGGCGTTGGTGTGGTGCCGGCCGAACGGATACTCCGCGCCGGTGCGGCCGCACTGCCGGGTGAACTGGTTCCGGTCGTAGTCGCCCCAGCTGGCCCAGGGGGTCGATCCGGTCCGGTGCAGGGCCGCCAGAGCCCGGCACGCCTCGGTGAAGGAGAGGCCGTCGGCCACCTCGGCCGGGGTCAGCCCCGTCAGTCCGGTGCAGAACGGACTCACCTCCGACCGGGCCGGGCGCACCAGCAGGCGGTGCTTGGCGAGGCGCTCGCCCTTGTCCAGGTCGACCACGGTGAGGCCGATCTCGATGATCTCGCTCACCTGGCCGGGCGGTGGCTGCCCCTCCCAGCAGGTCGCCTCGACATCGACCACGTTCAGCAGGCGCGCGTTGCCGTCCATGAGGCCGAGCGTAGGGACGGCGGTGGCGTCCGGTCATCCGGTTTTCCGGCCCCGGCAGGCGGGTTCGTGCCAGACGGTGCGCACCACCCTCGCGTCCCGGGTGAGGTGTTCGCTGGACCACGTCCCGCAGCAGCCGCCCGACCGGCGCGGCCGGGCCGGGACCGCGGGCCGCGCGGCGCGGGTCGGCACGGCGGGCAGAGCGGTGGGGGCGGCCGGACGGTGGCGGCGTCGGTGCTTGTCCTGAGGTGTCGTCATGCCCGGGGCTCTGCCCATAGCCGACGGGTACCGAATCCGACCTTCACCCGAACGAAGGAGCTTTCCGATCATCGGTGGAACCCGGCCGACGACGGCCGAAGGGCCCCCGGTACCGCGCGGGACCGGGGGCCCTTCGTTCGTGACCGGCGTTCACCGGCGCCCACCCGGGGGTCAGCCGGTGGCAGCTCCCGGTGGCGCCTTGGTACCGGTGGCCGAGATCTCGGCCGCGCTGGTCCACGGTCCCCGGGCCCCGGCCTCGCCGAGCACCCGCAGCCTGAGGTAGCGCCCGGACGCGGCGGTGAAGGAGACCTGTTGCGCGGCGGCCGTGTCGGCGAACGAGCCGGTGGCCACCGGGCTGCCCCAGGCGCTGGTGCTGTCGGAGACGTACACCTCGTACCGGCCGATCCGGCCGTTGACGCCGCCGTCCTGCCGGGGCAGGTAGCCGAGGCCGTCGACGGCGTAGCGGGCACCGAGGTCGACCTGGATCTCGTGCGGCAGCGGGGCGGCGGAGCCGCCGGACCACTTGGTGTGCCAGATCGTGGCGGGGTTGCCGTCGATCGCGTTGGCGGCGGAGCCGTTCTCGCCGGCGGTCTCCTGGCTGTCGGCGGTGACGACCTTCCAACCGGTCTGCGGGATCGGCGCCGACCTGGTGCCGACCGGGGTCCCGGGCGCCGCGGTGATCCCGGCGGCGGTCACGGTGAACGCCTCGGACCGGCTGCCGGCCTTGATCCACAGCACCCCGGCGCGGTCGGCCGGGTCGTAGTACCAGCCGCTGCTCGCGCTGTCGTAGGCGGCCTTGCCGCCGAGGGCCGGGAGCGCCGCCCCGCCGACCGACACCGAGGTGGGCGCGGTCGCGCTGTGCACGGTGAACTCGTAGCCGCGCGAGGCGGCCTTCCCGGTGTAACTGCCGACGGCCGCGCCGACGCTGATCACGGCGTCGCCCCGGCCGGCGGCCGGCGCGTGCACGTCCACCCGCTGGCGGGCGTAGGCGCCGTCCTGGTAGGCGCGGGTCGTGCCGTCGTCCTCGTAGAGGCCGAAGGTGGAGTCGCCGCGCGGGTAGACGTCGTAGGTCAGGGTGGAGACGGCCTTCTCGCCGGTGTAGTTCATCTGCGGCCACATCGGGACGACCGCGCCCTGGCGGACGAACAGCGGCAGGGTGTCGAGCGGGGCGGCGTAGCCGTCGAGCCAGCCGGGGCCCTGGTAGACCTTGCCGCTCCAGTAGTCGGTCCAGCTGCCGGCCGGCAGGTAGATCCCGTTGCGGACGGCGGTGTCGCTGACGACCGGCGCGACCAGGAAGGAGTCCCCGGCCATGAACTCGCCGGAGGTGGCGTTGCCCCGGGCCACCGGGTCGTCCGGGTACTCCAGCACCAGGGCGCGGGTGGAGGGCACGCCGGTCTCGTTGGCGGTCCGGCCCATGGTGTAGAGGTACGGCATCAGCCGCATCTTGAGCTGCAGGTACTTGCGGTTGATCGACGCGTAGGGCTCGGCGAACCGCCAGGGCTGCTTGTCCTGGTACCCGGCCGAGGGGTTGGTGGCGCCCCAGCCGGACATGGTCATGAACGCTGGGGTGAAGGACTTCCACTGCAGGTCGCGGACGTAGGTCTGCGGGCTCCCGCCGAAGATGCCGTCGATGTCGCCGGAGGCGTAGTTGAGGCCGGACAGGCCCGCGCCGGCGATCGAGGGGACGTGCCAGCGCATGGCGTCCCAGGTGCCGCTGGTGTCGCCGGTCCAGACGACGGCGTTGCGCTGGGTACCGGCCCAGCCGTCGACGGTCCAGACGAAGCGGCGGGCGTCGGAGTTGTCCTCGATGCCTTCGACGGCCTGCTTCACCCCGTCGAAGGCGTACTTGTAGCCGCTGCCGATCCAGGCGACGTCGGTCTTCACGGCCCGGGAGCCGGCCGTGCCGACCTCCTGGTCGATGCCGGAGAGGCCGGTGGAGGTCCACAGGCCGGTCCGGAAGCCCTTCTCGTTCAGGGCGGCGACGGTGGAAGGCAGTTGGGTGTAGCCGCAGCCGTAGCCGTCGTTGGGCAGGATCCAGCCCGAGGGCATGTCGGCGGCGCGGGCGTCGGCGGCGTAGCCGACCACGTCGGGGGTGGTCCGGTGGCGGGCCCGGTTGTGGTCGCCCTGGTAGTCCGGGTTGGAGGCGTTGAAGCAGTCGGCGTTGCCGAGTTCCAGGCCCCAGATCGGTGCCAGGAAGGGCTTGCCGGTGACGTCGGTGTAGCCGTCCAGCACGTCCTTGAGCGAGTCGCCGGCGAAGTACCAGGCGTCGAAGCGCTTCTCGTCGTGGCTGAGCGCGGTCGGGGCGCGGAAGTCGTACGAGCCGGGCGCCCAGGTGTTGCGCATGACGCCGTAGCCGTTGGTGGACATGTAGAACGGCGCCGGGCTGGCGTTGGTGCCCTCGGTCCACTTGTTGGAGACCGCGACCGGGACGGTGCGGTCGCGCAGGGCCCACTCGCCGAGGTGCAGGCCGGTGCCGTAGAACTGCTCGTCCGCGGCGCGGCCGAGGTACTGGGTGGTCCGGCCCGCGCTCCAGCTGGTCGGCTGGGTCTCGGCCCACACCAGGGTGGTGTCGTCGGCCCGGTAGAGCGCGAAGGTCAGCGGCTTCTTGGCGATCCGCAGGCTGATCGCGGAGGTGCCGATCCGCCAGTAGGCACCGGCGTCGGTGAGGGTGGCGCCGACCGGGCCGAAGGAGGTGGTGGTCGCGAGGTCGGAGCCGGCCGGGTCGTCGCCGAAGGAGCCGTCCGGGGAGAGCCAGATCCGGAACACGTCGGCGCGGGCGACGACGATCCGCACGGCGGCGGCGCTCGATGTCCGGACGGTGAAGGTGTCACCGGCGCGGGTGACGGAGGTGGCGTTCCCGGCGGTCGCGGCCCGGGCGGGAAGGGCCGGGCCGAGCGCGGTCAGCAGGGCACCGAGCAGGGTCAGGATCAGGGCCGCGGCCGTCCGGCGGTGGCGGACGGCCCGTGGTCGGCGGACGCGGGGAGGGGCGGCAGCGCTCACGCTGTCCTCCTGGGGAGGGAGTGAGGGAGGCCCGGGCGGCGATGGCCGCAGGCCGGGGAGGCGGTGCCCCGCCATGACAGCAAGGGTCATGACATGTCGTCAAGTGCTTGAACTAAGGCTTGTTTGAGCAATATTGAGCAGAGATTTGCATCTCGTGAACAGGCCGGCGATCGGGACCGGAACGACCGGCGGCCCCCGGCGGACCGCGACGGTCCGACGGGGGCTGAGGGGGCCGAGGGGGCCGAGGATGGACGAAAGGGGCCGAACGCCCGGCCCGCGGGCCGGCGGTCGCTACCGTGACACCCGTCCCCCTTCCGGACGACCGAGCTGAACAGCCGTCAATATCCCGAGCAGACGGGTTACTTCGACTGTGACGGCGGCCCGGCCCGCGCCGAGGTAGACCCGGGTGTCGACGAGTGCCGGGTCGGCCCCGAGCGTCGCGCGGACGGCACCGGTGAACGCCTTGTTGAGGTGGGTGGCGATATTGATCTTCGTCATGCCCTGCGCGACCGAGGCAGCGAGGTGCTCGTCGTCCACCCCGGAGGAGCCGTGCAGGACGAGCGGTACCGGGACGGCCGCGCGCAGTTCGGCGATCAGCGCCAGGTCCGGGCGGGCGTCGCGGGTCAGCATCGCGTGCGAGGTGCCGACGGCCACCGCGAGTGCGTCGACCGAGGTCGCGCGGACGAAGGCGGCCGCCTCCCCCGGATCGGTGCGGGCACCGGGAGCGTGCACGCCGTCCTTGCCCCCGACCTCGCCGAGCTCGGCCTCCACGGCGACACCCGCCGCGTGGCACCTGGCGGCGACCCCGGCGGTGGCGCGCACGTTCTCCGCGTACGGCAGCGCCGAGGCGTCGAACATCACCGAACCGAAGCCGAGCCGGACCGCCTCGTCGACGAGGTCCACCCGGGTCGCGTGGTCGAGGTGGACGGCGACCGGCACCGCGGCCGCCCGGGCCACGGCCACGGTGGCGGCGCCGACCGGGCCGAGGCCGCCGTGGTAGCGCACGGCGTTCTCGCTGATCTGGAGCACGACAGCGGTGCCGGCGGCCTCGGCGCCGGCCACGATCGCCTCGGCGTGTTCCAGTTGGATGACGTTGAACGCGCCGACGCCGTGACCGTGTCGGACGGCGTGGGCGAGGATCTCGCCGGTTCCGGTGAGGGGCATGGTGGTGACGGGGGCCTTTCTGGTCTCACGGAGCGAAGCGGGGAGTCAGGTACCGGGCGCACGGTCGGCGGCGTCCTCGGACGCCAGGGCCTCGACCTCCACCAGGCCGAGCAGCCGGGCACGGGCCACCGGGTCGAACCGGCCGGCCAGGGCCGCTGCCACAGTGGCGCCGGACAACGCCGCCGCCCGGCGCAGCCGTTCGGGCCACGGAGTGCCGTCGACCAGCCCCGCGACGAGGGCGGCCACCGCCGAGTCCCCCGCGCCGGTCGGATTGCCGGACAGCCGCTCGGGCAACCGGGCCCGCCAGCGGCCCTCGGGCGCGCAGGCGAGCAGTCCGTCGGGGCCGAGCGAGGCCACCACCGCCCGGGCGCCGGCCGCCCGCAGCGCCTCCGCGCCGGCCAGCGGGTCCTCGGTGCCGGTGGCGGCGGCGAGTTCGGCCGCGTTCGGCTTCACCAGCGCGGGTCCGGCGCCGAGCGCGGCCAGCAGGGCGGGACCGGCCGTGTCGAGCACGGCGGGGACGCCGTGCCGGTGCGCCGTCAGCACCAGTCGGCGGTAGGTGTCGTCGGGCAGCGTCGGCGGCAGGCTGCCGGACAGCACCACCGCCTCGGCCCCGCCCAGCAGCCGTTCGTAGCGGGTGGCGAACTCCCGCCACTCCCCCGCGGTGACGGCGGGGCCCGGTTCGAGGTAGACGGTGGTGTCGCCGTGGCGGCTCTCCACCACGGCCACCGTGCGTCGGGCCTCCCCGGCCAGCGGGACGAGGTCCTCGGCGATCCCGGCGCCCGCCAGGTCCGCGCGGACCGCCCGGCCGGTGCTCCCACCCGCCAGGCCCGTCACCACGACGGGCCGGCCGAGCGCGGCGAGCACCCGGGCGACGTTGACGCCCTTGCCACCGGCCTGCTGGGTGACGGTCACCCGGTTGCTGCCGTGGCGGACGACCTCGGCCAGCCCGTAGGTGATGTCCAGGGCCGTGTTGAGCGTGACGGTCAGGATCACCGGAGCCCGCCCCCCGCGTCGCCCGCGCTTCCGGCGCTCCCCGTGAGGTCCGGCGCCGTCCCGTTCCCGGCGCCCGCCGCCGGGCCCGCCGCGAGGTCCTCGGCGAGCAGTCCCGCGCCCAGGCAGCCCGCGTACGGTCCCAGGGCGGCGGCGACGAGTCCGGGCGCGGGACGGAAGGTCAGCCGCTCGGCGAGGCCCGCGCGCAGGGGCTCCAGGAGGGTGTCCCCCGCCTCGGCCAGTCCGCCGCCGATCACCAGCCGTTCGAGGTCGAGCAGGGTGGTCAGGGTGGCGAGGGCGTCGGCCAGGGCGTCGATCGCCTCGGTCCAGATCCGCACGGCCGGTGGCTCTCCGGCCGCCGCCAGCGCCCGGACCCGCGCGGCCGTGACGCCGGTGGTCCCGGTGGCCGCGGCGTAGCGGCGGCTCACGGCGGCGGCCGAGGCGAGGGTCTCCAGGCAGCCCCGGTTGCCGCAGCCGCAGGGGTCGCCGCCGGGCCGGACGACCTGGTGGCCGAGCTCGCCGGCGAAGCCGCGGGCCCCGGCGTGGGGCCGGCCGTCGATGACCAGGGCGGCGGCGATGCCGGTCCCGACCGCGACGAAGGCGAGGTCGCGGCAGCCCCGGCCCGCGCCGAGCCGGCTCTCGGCGAGACCGCCGGCCCGTACGTCGTGGCCGAACGCGACCGGTAGGCCGAGGAGTTCGGACATCCGGCGGCGGACCGGAAGGTCGCGCCAGCCCAGGTTGACGGCGAGCACGCAGACGCCGGCCTCCTCGTCGACCAGCCCGGGGACGACCAGGCCGGCCGAGGCCACGACGAGCCCGCGCCCGGCCGCCTCGACCCGCAGTTCCTCCGCGCAGGCCAGGACGGTGTCCAGGACGGCGTCGGGCCCGCGCTCGGCACCCGTGCGCCACTGCCGGGCCGTCAGCAGCCGGCCGCCCTCGACCAGCCCGCCCTTGACGTGGGTGCCGCCGACGTCGAGCGCGATGACGGTCACGGGCCGGCCGCCCCGCCGCCGGGTCCGCCGGGGAGCGGGGCGGTCACGGCCGGTCCAGGATGATCGAGCGGGTCAGGTTGCGCGGCCGGTCCGGGTCGAAGCCGCGGGCGACGGCCAGCCCGACGGCCAGCCGCTGGGCCCGCACCAGGTCGGCGAGCGGGTCCAGCGGGGAGACCGAGACGGTGGCGCCCAGGGACCGGACCTCGTCCTCCAGCCCGGCGGGCGGGTCGCCGAAGAACCAGACGGCGCTGGTGGGGGCGGTGACGCTGACCGGCCCGTGACGGTACTCCATCGCCGGATAGGACTCGGCCCAGGAGGAGGAGGCTTCGCGCACCTTGAGCGCCGCCTCGTGGGCGAGGCCGCAGGTCCACCCGGCCCCGAGGAAGGTGAACTGCTGGGCCGAGGCCGCCCCTTCGGGCAGCGGTTCGGTCAGCGCCAGCTCGGCCTGGCGCGGCAGGTCGGCGGGGGCGAGGCCGAGGTGGGCGCGCAGCAGGACCAGCGCCGTGGTGGCGAACCGGGTCTGGACGACGGACCGCTCGTCGGCGAAGTCCAGCACCACCAGGGAGCGGGCCGCGCCGGCGACCGGGGTCGCGCCGTCGGCGGTGAGGGCGACGGTCTCGCCCGAGGTCACCCGGCCGAGCGCCTCGACCACCTCGGTCGTGGTGCCGGAGCGGGTGATCGCCAGCACCCGGTCGTAGCGCCGCCGGTGGGGGAACTCCGAGGCCGCGAAGGCGTCGGTCTCCCCCAGCCCGGCTCCCTCCCGCAGGGCGGCGTACGCCTGCGCCATGTAGTACGAGGTGCCGCAGCCGATCACCGCCACCCGCTCGCCCGGTTCGGGCAGTCCCCGGGGCGTCAGATCGAGTGCGCGCCGCCAGCAGTCGGGCTGGCTGGCGATCTCCACGTCCACATGGCTCATGGCTGTCCTCCAAGCAGGTTCTGCTCAAATATGCTTGATTTATAGCCCTTGGAGCCATCTTTGCGCAATATCGATCACCACTGTGCAGGCAGGCTCCGCCCGGCGCCGACGAGGCCCGAGGCGCCGTCGGCACCCGGGCGGCTCAGGCGGTGGTGATCGGGGTGAAGCGGTCGCCGCCGAGGATCCACTCGCCGCGGCGCATGACGGCGACCAGGTCGTAGCCGGTGGAGTCGACGA
>NZ_JBIWIF010000008.1:304054-452854 GCF_044764505.1 Kitasatospora sp. NPDC094019 | reverse complement strand
GGCCCCCCCCCCGGCGGGGGGGTCACCCCCCCCCCCCCTCCGCGCCCGGCGGCCGGGGGGCGCGGCGCCCCACCCCCCGGGGGGGGGCCCGCGCCGCGGGCCCCCCCCCCCCCCCCACGGACCGGGGCGGCCCGGGGCAGGTGTCCCGGGCGGGGAGGATGTCGGCGGCGGGGCCTACGGTGGGGACCGTTCGGAGGCCGGACAGACGACCCCCTGCGGGTGCGCGCGGCCCAGGGGGAGCGGGATGGGAACGCCCCGGCACCGCTCGTCCGCGGGCCCGGGTACCCTGCTCCGGCTCCGCTCCCCCTCCCCTTCCTCCCGCCGCCCACGGGGCTCCGGCCGGGATCAGCCGCCGAGCGCCTTCTTCACGAAGTCGACCTGGAGCAGCAGCAGGTTCTCCGCGACCTCCTCCTGCGGCGTCATGTGGGTGACGCCGGAGAGCGGCAGGACGGTGTGCGGGCGCCCGGCGGCGAGCAGCGCCGATGAGAGCCGCAGGGTGTGCGCGGCCACCACGTTGTCGTCGGCGAGGCCGTGGATGATCATCAGCGGCCGCTCCAGGCCGGCCGCGTAGCCGGTCAGCGAGTTGGCCTCGTACACCTCGGGCCGCTCGGCCGGGTGGCCCAGGTAGCGCTCGGTGTAGTGGGTGTCGTAGAGCCGCCAGTCGGTGACGGGCGCGCCCGCGACCGCCGCGTGGAACACGTCCGGGCGGCGCAGCACGGCGAGCGCGGCCAGGTAGCCGCCGTACGACCAGCCCCGGATCGCGACCCGGTCGAGGTCCAGCGGGAACTCGTCGGCGAGGGCCCGCAGCGCGTCCACCTGGTCGTCCAGGGTCGCCCCGGCGAAGTCGAAGGCGATCGACTTCTCCCAGGCCGGACCGCGTCCGGGGGTGCCCCGGCCGTCGGCGACGACGACCGCGAAGCCCTGGTCGGCGAACCACTGGGAGTTCAGGTGCGGGTTGTGCGCCTGGACGACGCGCTGGCCGTGCGGGCCGCCGTACGGGTCCATCAGGACGGGCAGCAGGCCGTCCCGCTCCCGGTCGTAGCCGGTGGGCAGGAAGACCGCGGCCGGGATCCGGCGCTCGCCCGCGAAGCGGAACACCGGCCGGGCCGTGAGCACCGGGGTCTCGGCGTGCGAGGCGATGGTGGCGATGTCGTCCACCGCGACGCCCTCGGGGAGGTCCCGGGAGACCCGCACCAGGGTGCCGGGCAGGTCCGGCTCGGCGGTGGCCCGCACGGTGACGCCGGCCGCGTGCACCGCGGTGGTGACGGAGGTGAACGGGCGGTCGTTGGCGGCCTCCCAGGAGAGCCGCTTGCCGTCGTGGCCGATCCGGCCGACGGCGACCCAGCCGGGCTCGGGGTCGGTCTCGGCCGCGCCGCCGGAGGCGGTGAAGAGGACCTCCTCGGCGGTGACCGCGAGCACCGAGCGCAGGTGCAGGTCGGGGCCGGTGACGGTGTGGTCCCCGATCACCAGGGCGCGGGCGCCGGACTCGTCGGAGATCCGGACCAGCTTGCCGTCCGGGGTCCAGGCCGGGACGCCCTGGAACAGCTCCAGCCAGGCGTCGTCCCGCTCCTCGTGCAGCGGCTCGGTGGCGCCGGTGGCGGCGTCCAGGCCGAGGATCCGCTGGACCCGCTGGTCGCGGGACTGCACCAGCAGCAGCGGCACCCCGCCCCGGGACCAGTGCACCCGGGCCAGGTACGGGAAGGCCGCGCGGTCCCAGACCACCTCGGTGCGGGCGCCGTCCAGGCCGAGCAGCCAGAGGCCGACCTCGGCGTCCGGGGTGCCGGCGGCCGGGTAGGCGATCTCGGCGGGCCCGCGGTCCGGGTTGGCCGGGTCGGCGATCCACCAGCGGTGCACCGGGGAGTCGTCGGCCCGCTCGACCAGCAGCCGGTCGCTGTCGGGGGACCACCAGTGGCCCCGGTCGCGGGCCATCTCCTCCTGGGCGATGAACTCGGCCTGGCCCCAGGTCACGTTCGGGCCCTCGGGCGAGACGAGGGCGCGGTCGCCGGAGCCGTCGGTCCGGGTGAGCCGCAGCTCGCCGCCGGTGGTGGCGTAGGCGACGTGGACGCCGTCCGGGGAGAGCCGCGGGTCCACCAGCGGGCCCTCGGCGGGCAGCTCGGTGGTGGTGCCGGCGACCAGGTCGGCGACGAACAGGCGACCGGAGAGCGCGAAGGCCGCGAGCCGGCCCGCGCCGTCCAGGGCGTAACCGACGATGCCGGCCGAGCCCTCGCGGCTGCGCTCGCGGCGGGCCTTCTCCGCCGGGGAGAGGTCCTCCTCGCCGCCGCCGAGCAGGACGGCCGGGTCGGCGGCGATCCGCTCCTCGCCGGTGGCGGTGTCGAGGGTCCAGAGCAGGTTGGCGCGGTCGCCCCCGGAGGGCGAGCGCAGGAAGACGACCCGGGAGCCGTCGGGTGCGACGGAGAACGACCGGGGAGCGCCGACGGTGTAGCGCAGGGTGCGCGCGTACTGCCTCGGGAAGGTGTCCGCTGGGGTGTGGGTGGTCATGGCACCTGACCCTACGACGCCGCCGCGCCGGTGGTGATCACTCGTTCGGAGCATCATCCGCAAGTACGCCCGGAAGGGGGCCGCACCCCCTCCGACCGGCCCATGCGCCCCACGAGTGCCACTGTGCCCCGGGTTGTGCGGCCTCACTCAACGTAATGTCCGCCTCACTCATCGGGTATGACTGGTCCACGAGTGATCGTCAGGCCCCGTCCCGGGCCCCGGCCGCTCGACCGCAAGTCCCGCACGGTACGACCGCCGCCCCTCCCCGGGAGGAGCCGCGCACCCGGAAGGTGTGTGAGCCGCCATGGCCCTGTCCATCTCCGCAGCCATGCTGATGCTGGTCATCGTGGTGGTGCTGATCCGCCGCTCCGGCCTGAAGCTCGCGCACGCGATCGTCTGCGCGCTGCTCGGCTTCTACCTGGCGTCCAGCTCCATCGCCCCCTCGATCAGCCAGGTCACCAGCAATCTCGCCGGGATGATCAACGGCCTGAAGCTCTGACCCCGCCCCGCGGCCGCCGGCGCCGTCCCCCGGGATCCTGCCGAGGGGATCCGGGGGCCAGGCCCTAGGCTTCCCCCATGACCGCGACTACCGGACGCCGCCTGCTCCTGGTGCACGCGCACCCCGACGACGAGTCGATCAACAACGGCGCCACGATGGCGCGGTACGCCGCCGAGGGCGCCCGGGTCACCCTGGTGACCTGCACCCTCGGCGAGGGCGGCGAGGTGATTCCGCCCGGGCTGGCCCATCTGACGGCCGACCGGGAGGACACCCTCGGCGCCCACCGGATCGGCGAGCTGGCGCGCGCGATGGCCGAGCTCGGGGTCACCGACTTCCGCTTCCTCGGCGGCCCGGGGCGCTACCGCGACTCCGGGATGATGGGCGTGCCCGACAACGACGTGCCCGGCTGCTTCTGGCGGGCCGACGTGGACGAGGCGGCCGACCGGCTGGTCGCGGTGGTCCGGGAGGTACGCCCGCAGGTGCTGGTCACCTACGACGAGGACGGCGGCTACGGGCACCCCGACCACATCCAGGCGCACCGGGTCGCGATGCGCGCGTACGAGCTGGCCGCCGACCCCGCCCACCGGCCGGAGCTCGGCCCGGCCTGGCGGATCGCCAAGGTCTACTGGAACCGGGTACCCCGTTCGGTGATCGAGCGGGGCCTCGCCGAGACCGCCGCGAAGGCGCCGTTCCCGGGCGTGGCGCAGGCCGCCGACGTCCCCGGGGTGGTGGCCGACGAGTTGGTCACCACCGTGGTCGACGGCACCGCGTACGCCGACCGCAAGGCCGCCGCGATGGCCGCGCACGCGACCCAGGTCACCGTGGACGGCGCGTTCTTCGCGCTCTCCAACGACCTCGGCCAGCCGCTGCTCGCCACCGAGTACTACCAGTTGGCGCGCGGGCGGGCCGGGTCGCGACTGCCGGAGGACGACCTCTTCGCCGGTTCGGACCCCGCCGAGGACACCGCCACCGCAGACCCCGCCACCGAGGACCCCACCGCCGAGGAGCCCGCCCGATGACCGCGACCGACGCCCGGCCCGCGCGCCGTTCGATCCCGGCGGCCCTGCTCGGCAGCCGGGAGGAGCGGCTGAAGGAGTCCCAGCCCCCGCGCCTCGCACGGATCGCGGCTTATGTCCTGTTCTTCCTACTGGGCATCGCGGTGTCGGTCTGCGGAGCATTTGTGCAGGCCCTGTGGCCGCCCGTGGGAGTCCTGCTGGCGCTCGCCGCCACCGCCGCCACCTTCTACGGCGGCCTGCGGGTGACCGGCACCCGGCTCGGCGCGGGCATCCCGGCAGCCGGCTGGTTCCTGGCCCTGCTGCTGGTGATGGTGCCCCGCCCGGAGGGGGACAACGTGCTCTGGACCAATGCCACGTCGCTCTGCTGGCTGTTCGTCGGCTCGATCCTGGGCGTGATCTGCGCCACCCTGCCGACCCGCGCCGGCTGGTTCCCCGGCGTCCCGGGGCCGCCGCGCCGCCCCTGAGGAGATCCGCGTACGGTGGCCGGTACGACGGGCAGTCAACACCGTCCGGTCGTACTCTCATACCGGAGGAACCGGACGTATCGGGATCTGTCCGAACCGGTTCACCGGCCGGTTCTTCCCAGTATGGTGGTGCCGCAGAACGCCGTACCCGACGCCGCCCGCCTGGTCCGGCGCCGACAACCGCGGTCGCGCCGCACGGCCCGGCCCGCGAACCCGGAGCAGAGCAGCATTGAGCAGCCGCGAATCTGACAACGCCCACCCGACGCCTCGGCGGACGGGCCCGGACGCCTACCCGTCGGGCACCCCGCCCTACGGCACACCGGGGTTCCCCGGCGGCGACCGCGCGGGTGCCGGCGCCGCCGCCACGGGCTCGGCTCCGGAGGGCGAGGACGACAGCCCGAAGACCGAGACCACCCTCACCACCCGGGTCCGGATCAACATCCCCGGCTCGCGCCCGATCCCGCCGGTGGTCGTGCGCAGCACGGTCAAGAACGAGGACGGCCCCGGCGAGGAGGCCCCCGCGCCCGCCGCCGAGCCGGCCGGCCCGCGCCACCGGTCCGCCGCGCCCGCCTCCCCGGTGCTCGGCGTGATGGACGGCGGCGGCCGTTCGACCCCGCCGGACCTGCCGCCGGAGTGGCAGATCCCGCCGGCCACCTCCGAGGCCGAGTCCACCGGTGCCTGGTTCCGGCCCCGGCAGAAGAAGGCCGCGCCCGGCGAGGGCACCGCCCCGGCCGCGGTGCCGGCCGGCGCTCCCGCCGCCGCGGCGGCGGCACCCGCCGCGGCCCAGCGCGGCACCGCCCGGCCGAACGGCGCCCGCCCCGAGGGCGGCCGCCCGCAGCAGACCGAACGCCCCGCCGCGGCCCGCGCCAACGGCCGCCCGGTGCCCGCCCAGGCGCAGGCGCAGGCCCCCGGGCCGCGTCCGACCGGCGCGCCCGCCACGCCGTACGGCGTCGGCGGCGAGCTGCCCGCCGAGGAGGCCGGTGTCTACGCCGACGCCCCGGCCGACCCGTTCGGCACCGGCGCTCCGACCGACCCCTTCGCGCCCGGCGCTCCGACCGACCCCTTCGGTACCGGCGGCCCGGCCGACCCGTTCGCGCCGGCCGATCCGTTCGCCACGGGTGCCCCGGCCGACCGGTTCGACCCCGGCACCGCCCCCTTCGCGCCGGCCGATCCGTTCGCCCCGGGCACCGGCCTCCCCGGTGGCGCCCCGCAGGGCCGGGGCCGACCCGCCCCCGCCGGTCCCGGCAGCGCGGACCCCGAGGACACCTCGGTCGACGGCTTCGCGCCGATCCGCGAGAACGCCCCGGCCGCCCCCATACCCGGGGCCCCCGCCGGACCGTCCGCCCCGAACGGCGCCCCGCAGCCCGGCCTGTTCGCCTCCGCCCCGGCCGGCGCCGACCCGTTCGCCGCCCAGCGCCCGGCGGCCGCCGGACCGAACGGCGCCCCGGCGCCCGGCAGCCTGTTCCCCGGCGTCCCCGACGCCATGGGGGCACCCGCCGGCCCGCACCCCGGCGGCCCCCGGGCCCACCCGCACCCCGGCGGCACGGACTCCGCACCGCCCGCCGCACCGGCGGCGGACGGCCCCTCCGCCCCGAAGCCCGCGCCGGCCGCCAAGCCCGCCGCGGCCGCCAAGCCCCGACCGAGCGCCGCCAAGAAGCTGGTCAAGCTCACCACCTACGCGATCGCCGGCGTGGCCTTCCTCGGCGCCGCCGCCTACGGCACCGGGCTGATGCTGAACCAGTCCGACATCCCCAAGGGCACCGTGGTGCTCGGCACGGACATCGGCGGCAGCAACCGCGACCAGGCCATCCACCAGCTCGACGAGAGCGTCGGCAAGGCGGGCCAGCAGCCGGTCAAGCTCAAGGTCGGCGAGCAGACCGTGGACCTCGACCCCACCGCCGCCGGCCTGGCCTTCGACACCACGGCCACGGTGGACCGGCTCACCCAGCACTCCTACAACCCGGTGGACGTCCTCAAGTCGCTCAAGGGCAACGAGAAGGCCGTCCCGCCGGAGGTCAAGGTCGACCGGGCCAAGCTCAAGTCCGCGCTGGAGGCGCTGGCCGGCGGCTCCGGCCAGGGGCTCCAGGAGGGCTACGTCAAGTTCGCCGAGAACGGCGACGCCGTCGTCGTCCCCGGCAAGGCCGGCCAGGCGGTGGACTCCGCCGCCGCCGTCGACCTGGTCGACACGGCCTACCGCGACCGCGCCTCGGGCAAGCCGGAGCAGCCGGTGGCCCTGGCCGTCACGGCCGCCCAGCCGAAGACCTCCCCGCAGGCCCTCCAGGGCGCGGCGGACACCCTCGGCAAGTCGGTGACGAACGGCCAGATCCACATCCAGGCCGGCACCAAGAAGTTCGACTTCGGGCCGAAGACCGCGGCCGCGGCACTCGTCCTCGTCCCGGACGCCAATGGCAAGTTCGTGCCCAAGTGGGACCTCGACGCGCTGAACCGCCAGCTCGCCGGTGCCTTCGACAAGCTGAAGACGAAGAAGAACGGCCAGCTCGTCCCGATCACCACGCAGGACGTCGCGGACCAGATCACCGCGCTGTTCGACAAGAGCACCGACAAGGACCGGACCTTCAAGTTCCCGGCCTGATCGAACCGTTACCGGGGGGCGGGTCCGGATCCGGGCCCGCCCCTCGACACGCCGCTCCCCGGTCAGCAAGATGTGACGCCTACCGTCCGCCGCATCCGTCCCGGGAGAACCACCATGGGCCGCCCCCTGTACCGCCGTACGGCCCTGATCGCCGGTCTCACCGCCGTCTCGCTCTCGCTGACGCTGTGTTCCTGCGGTCCCGGCAACGGCCCCGGCGCCGACGCCCGCGCCCTCCCGAGCTCGGTCGAGACGCCCAAGCTCACCGCGGTGGACATCAACCCGCACGAGCGCGCCGAGCTGCGCCAGGGCGGCACCCTGCGGGTCGCGGTGGCCCAGTACTCCACCCAGTGGTCGCCGGTGCAGACCGACGGCGGCGAGTCCTCCACCATCGCCGTCACCAAGCCGCTGCTGCCGACGTTCTTCCGCTCCGACGCGGCCGGCACCCAGACCCCCAACCCGGCCTACCTCCAGGACGCGCACAGCGAGCAGCGGGACGGCCGCCAGGTGGTGGTGTGGACGCTCAACCCGAAGGCCCACTGGTCCGACGGCGCCCCGATCACCTGGCGCGACATCGAGGCCAACTGGCGGGCGCTGAACGGCAAGGACCCGGCCTACCGGTCGGCCAGCAGCACCGGCTTCGAGCTGGTCTCGGCGGTCGAGCGGGGCAAGGACGACTTCCAGGCCGTGATGACCTTCGAGCGGCCGTTCTCCGAGTGGCAGTCGATGTTCAACGGGGCCGCCAACGCCCCGCTGCTGCCCGCGAGCCGGATCGCCACCCCCGAGCTCTTCAACACCGCCTACCTCGACGCCATCCCGGTCACCGCGGGCCCGTTCAAGGTGGAGCGGATGGACCGGGCGGCGCAGACCGTCACCCTGGTCGCCGACCCGGCCTGGTGGGGCGACAAGCCGCTGCTGGACCGGATCGTCTTCCGCGCGATGCTGCCCAACACGATGGCCGCCGCCTTCAACAAGGGTGATATCGACCTGTTCAACAACGGCCCGGACGTGGCCGGCTACCAGCTCGTCCGCAGCACCCCCGGCGCGGCCGTGCGCCGGGCCGGCGGGCCCGACTTCCGCCAGTTCACCCTGAACGGCCGCAGCCCCGCGCTGACCGATCCGTCCGTCCGCCAGGCCCTGTTCCAGGCGATCAACCGGGACGTCATCGCCCGCTCCGACCTGGCCGGGCTCGACTGGCCCACCGTCACCCTCAACAACCACCTGCTGGTGGCCAACCAGAACGCCTACCGGGACAACTCCCTCGGCCTCAGCCGCTACGACCCGGCCGAAGCGGTCCGAAAGCTCGACGCGGCCGGCTGGAAGCTCGACGGCGACGTCCGCCGCAAGGACGGCAAGGAGCTCAATCTGCGGCTGGTCATCCCCGCCGGCGTCACCCAGGCCCAGAACGAGGCCGCCGTCGCCACCGGCATGCTCAAGGAGGTCGGGGTGAAGGTCACCACGGTCACCGCCAACCCCAACGAGTACTTCGACAAGTACGTCAACCGGCGGGACTTCGACATCGCCGCCTACTCGCTGCTCGGCACACCGTTCCCGGCCAGCGGCAACCGGGCCAACTTCGTCCAGAACGGCGGCACCAACCACTCCCAGGCCGGCAGCCCCGCGGTCGACGCCGCGCTCGACCGGGCCTCCGCCGCGGGCGACGCGGCCGGCGCCTTCGAGGCCATCAACCAGGCCGACGCCGAACTCTGGAAGGTGGCCGGGGTCCTGCCGCTCTACCAGCGCCCGCAGCTGTACGGGGCCCGCGCCGAGCTCGCCAACATCGGCGCCCAGGGCCTGTCCGACATCGTCTGGGAGAACGTCGGCTTCCAGAAGTGACCCCGGCGGCCGACCCGGCGGCGGCCTTCGGGCCGACCGCCGGAGGGCCCCGGAGCCGCGCGGACTCCGGGGCCCCCGGGTGCGGTGCCGGGCACGGTCAGCCCGAACCGATCACGTCCCGCACCTCCGCGAAGTGGCAGGCCGACTCGTGCGCGGCCGGCCCGCGCAGCGTCGACGGCACGGCCAGCAGCGGAAGTTCCTCGGCGCACCGCTCCTCGGCCTTCCAGCAGCGGGTGCGGAAGCGGCAGCCCGACGGCGGGTTGGCCGGCGAGGGGATGTCGCCGCTGAGCAGGATCCGTTCCCGGTGCTCGCGCCCGGTCGGGTCGGGCACCGGCACCGCCGAGAGCAGCGCCTGGGTGTACGGGTGGGTCGGGTGGGAGTAGATCTCCTCCTCGGTCCCGATCTCGACCATCTTGCCGAGGTACATCACGCCGACGCGGTCGGAGATGTGCCGGACGATCGAGAGGTCGTGCGCGATGAACATGTACGACAGCCGGAAGTCGTTCTGCAGCTGCTCCAGCAGATTGATCACCTGCGCCTGGACCGACACGTCCAGCGCCGAGACCGGCTCGTCGCAGATGATCAGTTCCGGCTTGAGCGCCAGGCCGCGGGCGATGCCGATGCGCTGGCGCTGACCGCCGGAGAACTGGTGCGGATAGCGGTTGATGTACTCCGGGTTCAGCCCGACGACGTCCAGCAGGTCCTGCACCGCCCGGCGGCGGTCGCCCTTGGGCGCCACCTCGGGGTGGATCTCGAACGGCTCCCCGATGATGTCGCCGACCGTCATCCGCGGGTTCAGCGAGGTGTACGGGTCCTGGAACACCATCTGGATGTTCCGGCGCACCGCCTTCAGCCCGGAGCCGGAGAGCCGGGTGATGTCCTCGCCCTTGAACAGGACCTGGCCCGAGGTCGCCTTCTCCAGGTTCATCAGCACCTTGGCCAGCGTGGACTTGCCACAGCCGGACTCACCGACGATGCCCAGCGTCTCGCCCTTGACCAGCGAGAAGGAGACGCCGTCCACCGCCCGCACCGCGCCGACCTGCTTCTTGAGGACGATGCCCTGGGTCAGCGGGTAGTGCTTGACCAGGTCCCTGACCTCCAGGATCGGCTCAGCCATGGAGGGTCTCCTTCCAGAAGTGGCAGGCGCTGCGGCGGCCCGGCAGGTCGGCCCCCTCGGCGTCCAGCACCGGTACCAGGCGCGGGAGTTCGGTGTGGCAGACGTCCTGGGCCCGGTCGCAGCGCGGGTTGAACGCGCACCCCGACGGGATCCGCAGCAGGCTCGGCGGCAGGCCCTGGATCGCGTAGAGGTTCTGGCCCTTCTGGTCCAGCCGGGGGATCGAGTTGAGCAGGCCCCGGGTGTACGGGTGCGCCGGGCGGGCGTACAGCTCGTGCACGGGCGCCGTCTCCACGATCCGGCCCGCGTACATCACGGCGATCTTGTCGGCGACGTCGGCGACCACGCCGAGGTCGTGGGTGATCAGGATCAGGCCCATGTTGAACTCGGCCTGCAGCTCGGCGAGCAGGTCCATCACCTGGGCCTGGACGGTGACGTCCAGCGCGGTGGTCGGCTCGTCCGCGATGATCAGGTCCGGCTCCAGCGCCAGCGCCATGGCGATCATGATGCGCTGGCGCATACCGCCCGAGAACTGGTGCGGATAGTCGCCGACGCGCTGCCGGGCGGCCGGGATGCGCACCCGCTCCATCAGCTCGACGGCCTTCTCCTTGGCCTCCTTGCGGCCGGCCCCCTGGTGCACCCGGAACATCTCGCCGAGCTGGTAGCCGACGCTGAGCACCGGGTTCAGCGAGGACAGCGCGTCCTGGAAGATCATCGCGATCTTCCGGCCCCGCACCGCCCGCCGCGCCTTGGGGCTCATGGTGAGCAGGTTCTCGCCGCGGAACCGGATCGAGCCGTTGGTGATCCGCCCCGGCGGCATGTCGAGGATGCCCATGATGGCCTGCGCGGTCACCGACTTGCCCGAGCCGGACTCGCCGAGCACCGCCAGCGTCTCCCCCGCCGCCACCGAGTAGCTGACCCCGTTGACGGCCTTGGCGACGCCGTCCCGGGTGTGGAACTCGATGTGCAGATCGTCGACCTCCAGCAGGGGCGTGCCGGGCACCAGGTTCTCCCGGCGCCCGCCGAGCACCTGCACCGCCTCCGGGCCCTGCCCGGCCCCGTCCCTCACCGGTTTCGTCATGTCAGTCATGGTCCGCGGCCCTCCTCAGCGCAGCTTCGGGTCGAGGGCGTCGCGCACCGCGTCGCCGAGCATGATGAACGCCAGCACGGTGATGCTCAGCACGGCGGCCGGGAACAGCAGGACGTGCGGGGCGTTCAGGAAGCGGGCCTGGGCGTCACTGATCATCAGACCCCAGGAGATCGCCGGAGACTGGATGCCGATGCCCAGGTAGGACAACGCGGCCTCGGCGCCGATGTACACGCCCAGGTTGATGGTCGATACCACGATCACCGGGGCGACGGCGTTCGGCAGGATGTGCCGGCCGACGATCCGCCCGGTGCCCGCCCCGAGCGCCCGGGCGGCCACCACGTAGTCGTTGTGCTTGTTGGCCAGCACCGCCGAGCGCATCAGCCGGTAGATCTGCGGCCAGCCGAGCACGGCCATCACGGCGGAGACGGTCCAGGCGTTGCCCTCGCCCCAGGTGGACATGATCAGCATGCCGCCGAGCAGCAGCGGGATCGCGAAGAAGATCTCGGTGACCCGGGAAAGCACGCTGTCCCCGATCCCGCCGATCCAGCCGGCCCAGAGGCCGAGGCTGCCGCCGACCAGGACCACCAGGGTGGTGGTCACCATGCCGACGATGATGGAGTTGCGGGCGCCCCAGATGGTCCGGGTGTAGATGTCGCAGCCCTGGACGTCGAAGCCGAACCAGTGCGAACCACTGGGCCGCTTCAGCGAGTCGGCCAGGTTGCAGAAGCCGCCGGCGCGCGGGTCGCCGTCGGTGAACAGCTGCGGGGCGATCGCGAGGACGACCATGAACAGCACCAGGAACCCGCCGATCAGGAACAGCGGGCTGCGGCGCAGGTCCGTCCAGGCGTCGGTCCAGAGGCTGGCGACCCGTTCGGCCTTGGCGTCCGGCGCGGCGGCGCCCTTGGCGGTCGCGCCCCCGGCGACCGCGGCGGCCGCCTCGGCCGTGGGTCCGCCGGCGGCCGACCCGGAGCCCGACTGCCCCGGGACCGCCGCGCCCGTGTTCTCGCTCTTCGTCGGCTCACTCATAGCGGATCCTCGGGTCCAGGACGGCGTACAGCAGGTCGACCACCAGGTTGGCGAACAGGTAGACCATCACCAGGGCACTCACGATGCCCACGACGATGGTGCGTTCCCGCAGGTAGACGGACTGGAAGAGCTGGTGTCCGACGCCGGGGATGTTGAAGATGCCCTCGGTGATGACGGCGCCGCCCATGAGGCCGCCGAGGTCCATGCCCAGGAAGGTGACGATCGGGATCAGCGCGTTGCGCAGACCGTGCCGGACCACCACCCGCAGCGGGCTGAGCCCCTTGGCCACCGCCGTCCGGACGTAGTCGGCCCGCATGACCTCGATCAGGCTGGTCCTGGTGAGCCGGGCGACGTACGCCAGTGAGGTCGAGGCGAGGACGTAGCCGGGCAGCAGGTACGAACGGAAACCGGCCTCCTCGTTGAAGGAGACCGGGAAGAAGTCGATGCCGTAGTCGGTGTTGAGCTTCACCCCGATGACCAGTTGGAGCACGAAGCCGATCACGAAGACCGGGATCGAGATGACCATGAGGGTCGAGATCAGCACCACGTTGTCGATGAACTTGCCGCGCCGCAGGGCGGCGACCACGCCGGCGGTGACGCCCACCGCCATCTCGATGGCCAGCGCGACGAACGCCAGGTTGATGGTGTACGGGAAGGCCCGCTGCATCACGTCGACGACCTGGTTGCCCCGGTAGTCCTCGCCGAAGTCGCCCTTGAACAGGCCGGTCAGGTAGTCCCAGTACTGCACGAAGAACGGGTCGTCGAGGTGGTACCGGTCCCGGAGGACGGCCACGACGGCGGGGTCCTGCCTCTTCTCACCGGCCAGTGCGGCAATGGGGTCGCCAGGCAGCAGGAAGACCAGTGCGTAGATCAGGAACGTCGCGCCGAGGATCACAGGTATGGCCTGGATGATCCGGCGGACCACATAGCGGCCCATGCGGTCTCCTCATGATCGGGGCACGCCGGTGCCGGGCGGCGCGGGGGTTGCCCGCGCCGCCCGTTACGGCGTGCCGTTCGGACTGGACGGAGGTCAGGCCAGCTCGACGTTGGCCAGGTCGATGCGGTTCTGGGCGTCCACGACCACGTTCTTGACGGTCTTGGTGTAGGCCGCCGAGGTCATGTAGGTGTAGACCGGGATGTACGGCAGGTCCTTGATCAGGATGTCGTCGGCCTGCTGGTACAGCTTCTGGCCCTCCTCCACCGACTTCGCCTGGTCGGCCTGGTCCAGCAGCGCCTCGAACTGCTCGTTGACGTAGCCGCCGTAGTTCGAGCCGTTCTCGATCGCGACCTTGGAGAAGATCGGCCGCAGGTAGTTCTCCATCGACGGGTAGTCCATCTGCCAGGCCATCCGGAAGGCACCGGAGAACTGCTTGGCGCCCAGCGCGTCCAGGATCTTGCCGAACTTCTCGAACGGCTTGAAGGTGACCTCGACGCCCAGGTTCTTCTTCAGCTGGTTGCCGACGGCCTCCATCCACTCCTTGTGGCCACCATCGGCGTTGTAGCCCAGCTCGATGGTGTTGTTCGGGACGCCACCGACGGAGTCCCACAGCGCCTTGGCCTTGGCCGGGTCGTACTTCGCCGCGTCGCCCATGGCGCCCTTGCGGTAGCCCGGGATGATCGGGCTGATGAAGTCGTCGGCCGGGACGCGGGTGCCCGAGAAGATCGTCTTGGTGATCGCCTCGCGGTCGATCGCCATCGAGATCGCCTTGCGGACCTCCGGCTTGCCGTACGCGGTCGGGTTGGTCGCGATCGGGAAGCCGATGAAGCCGACGCCGGACTCCGGCTTGTAGATGTAGCGGTCACCGAATTCCTGGGCGACGGTCGCCATCGCCGAGATCGGGAGCTTGTTGGTGATCTGGATGTTGTTGGCCCGGAGATCGTTGTAAGCCGTTTCCAGCTTGTCGTAAATCTTGAACGTGACGGAATCCAGCTTGGCCTTTCCGTCCGCCTCCGGGAAGTTGTCGTAGCGCTTGATCTTGATCTGCTGGTTGTGCTCCCACTTCCCGTCCATCTGGAACGGGCCGTTGCCGATCGGGGACTCCTCGAAGCTCTTCTTGTCCTGGAAGAAAGCCTTCGGCAGCGGGTAGAACGCGGTGTAGCCCAGCAGGACCTTGAACTGCGAGAACGGGGCGCTCAGAGTGACCGTGAAGGTCTTGTCGTCGACGACCGTCAGGCCCTTGAGCTTGTCGGTGGTCGGCTTCTTGTCCTTGCCCGGAGACAGCTCCTCGGAGCCCTCGATCTTGGAGAAGAACGGCAGGCCCTCGGCCGCGTTGTCCTGGTTCGCGCCCCAGTTCCACGCGTCGACGAAGGACTGGGCGGTCACCTTCTCACCGTTGTGGAAGGTGTAGCCGTCCTTCAGCTTGATCGTCCAGACCTTGCTGTCGGGGGACTCGATCGACTCCGCGACGCGCAGCCCCGGCTCGTTCGTCTTGCGGTCGTACTCCACCAGGCCGGCGAAGATCTGCGCCAGCACCTGGGCACCCTCGGACTCCGCGGTGTTCTGCGGGACCAGACCGTGCTGCGGCTCACCCGACTCGATGCTGATCGAGCCGCCCTTCTTGCCCGACCCGTTCGCCCCGTCGGTGGACTTCTTGTCGCTGCTGGTGCTGCACGCGGAGATGGCGAGCGCGGTGCACGCGGCCAGCGCGGTCCAGCGCATCGTCTTGGTGAGCCTCATTCAACTGCTCCTCGTTTTAGGGGCTTAGGAACGAACGGCGCCCCGCCAGTCGGTGTGCCGCGCACGGCGGGGGTCGACATCTCAGGGCCGATCCGCACAGCCGGCGAGGTGACCACTGATACGCGCAGAGCAACTATCGATCACCCGACCCCTTCGGTGGAATCGCCCTCACATCTCTTTTCAATTACATGCCGGGACCAACCCGTGACAATACTCGGCAAATTCCGCCATATCGCGCACGGAATCATCGGCTCCGCTTTCCGGATAACGGACCGATAGCACCGGTATTCGAATATTTACGAAGCGTAATGATCTATTTCGATGATCACCCGGAGACGCCGGCCGGAATTACCGCAGGTCGGCGGGTGGACAAAACAGGAGCGCGCCCTCCAGAAGGAGGACGCGCTCCGCCGACGGGGTCCGGCCCCGCTGTCAACCGCTTTCCGACCGCTCCCCCGGAGCCGTTCCCCCGCGCTCGGCCGCGAAATGGCAGGCCGAGTCGTGCGCGGCGAGCCCGGCCAGCCCGCCCGGTACCGCCAGCAGCGGGACCTCCGTCGCGCACCGTTCCTGCGCCTTCCAGCAGCGGGTGCGGAAGCGGCAGCCCGACGGCGGGTTGGCCGGCGAGGGCACGTCCCCCGTCAGCACGATCCGGTCCCGGGACTCGCGCGCCGTCGGATCCGGCACCGGCACCGCCGAGAGCAGTGCCTGGGTGTACGGATGGGTGGCGTGCTCGTAGATCTCCAGATCGCTCCCGATCTCGACCATCCGACCGAGGTACATCACCCCGACCCGGTCGGAGATGTGCCGGACGATGGAGAGGTCGTGCGCGATGAACATGTAGGAGAGCTCGAACTCCCCCTGCAACTGCTCCAGCAGGTTGATCACCTGGGCCTGGACCGAGACGTCGAGGGCCGAGACCGGCTCGTCGCAGATGATGATCTCGGGCTTGAGCGCCAGGCCGCGGGCGATGCCGATGCGCTGGCGCTGACCGCCGGAGAACTGGTGCGGGTACCGGTTGATGTACTCCGGGTTCAGCCCGACGACGTCGAGGAGGTCCTGGACCGCCTTGCGGCGGTCGCCCTTGGGCGCCACCTCGGGGTGGATCTCGAACGGCTCCCCGATGATGTCGCCGACCGTCATCCGCGGGTTCAGCGAGGTGTACGGGTCCTGGAACACCATCTGGATGTTCCGGCGCACCGCCTTCAGCCCGGCGCCCGACAGCTTGGAGATCTCCTCGCCCTTGTACTTCACCGAGCCGCCGGTGGCCGGCTCCAGGTTCATCAGCACCTTGGCCAGCGTGGACTTGCCGCAGCCGGACTCACCGACGATGCCCAGCGTCTCGCCCTGCATCAGGTCGAACGAGACCCCGTCGACCGCCTTCACCGCGCCGATCTGCTTCTTGAACAGCACGCCCTTGGTGAGCGGGAAGTGCTTGACCAGGTCGCGGACCTCGAGGATCGGCTCGCCGCGCACCACCTCCCGGCCGAAGGCGGCCTCCGCCGGCGAGTCGAGTGCGCCGGCCCCGTCAACGGTCATGGAGGGTCTCCTTCCAGAAGAAGCAGGCACTGCCGCGCCCGGCCAGCTCGGTGCCGTCGTCCCCGGTGACCGGGAACAGCGCCGGCACCTCCTGTCGGCAGATGTCCTGGGCCCGCGGGCAGCGCGGGTTGAAGGCGCAGCCCGGTGGGATCCGCAGCAGGTTGGGCGGCAGGCCCTTGATCGCGTACAGCTCCTGGCCCTTCTGGTCCAGGCGCGGGATCGAGTCCAGCAGGCCCCGGGTGTACGGGTGCGCCGGGCGCGCGTACAGCTCGTGCACGGGCGCCGTCTCCACGATCCGGCCCGCGTACATCACGGCGATCTTGTCGGCGACGTCGGCGACCACGCCGAGGTCGTGGGTGATCAGGATCAGCCCCATGTGGAACTCGGCCTGGAGCTCCGCGAGCAGGTCCATCACCTGGGCCTGGACGGTGACGTCCAGGGCGGTGGTGGGCTCGTCCGCGATGATGAGGTCCGGCTCCAGCGCCAGCGCCATGGCGATCATGATGCGCTGGCGCATACCGCCCGAGAACTGGTGCGGATAGTCGTTGACCCGGTCCTTGGCGGCGGGGATGCGCACCCGCTCCATCAGCTCGACGGCCTTCTCCTTGGCCTCCTTGCGCGAGCTCTTGTGGTGCGCGCGGAACATCTCGCCGAGTTGGAACCCCACGGTCAGCACGGGGTTCAGCGAGGACAGCGCGTCCTGGAAGATCATCGCGATCTTCTGCCCGCGGATCCGCCGCCGCCGCTCCTTGTCCATCACCAGCATGTCCTCGCCGCGGAAGCGGATCTCGCCGCGGGGGATCCGGGCCGGCGGCATGTCGAGGATGCCCATGATGGCCTGCGCGGTCACCGACTTGCCCGAGCCGGACTCACCGAGCACCGCCAGCGTCTCTCCCGCCCGGACGCTGTAGCTGACCCCGTTGACCGCCCGGGCCACCCCGTCCCGGGTGACGAACTCGACGTGCAGATCGCGCACGTCGAGCAACGGGCCCTCGTACGGTGCCTCCCGGCGGGAGGTGCCGGTGTCGACTGCTGTGCTCACGATGCGTCCCCTCGCTCAGCGAAGCTTCGGGTCGAGGGCGTCGCGCACCGCGTCGCCCAGCATGATGAAGGCCAGGACGGTGATGGAGAGCGCCGCGGCCGGGAAGAAGAGCACGTACGGCGCCGTCCGGATCACCTTCTGGGCCGAGGAGATGTCGATGCCCCAGGAGATGGTCGGGTCCTGCAGGCCGATACCGAGGAAGCTCAGCGTCGCCTCGGTGGCGATGTAGCCGCCGAGCGCGATGGTGGCGACCACGATCACCGGGGCGACCGCGTTCGGCAGGATGTGCCGGAACATCAGCCGTCCGGTGCCGGCACCGAGCGCCCGCCCGGCCATCACGTAGTCGGCCTGCTTGACGGTCAGCACCGCGCCGCGCATGACGCGGGCGATCTGGGTCCAGCCCAGCACGCCCAGCGCGACGACCACCGTCCACACCGTGCGGGTGGAGAAGGCGTTCAGCAGGACCAGCGCGCCCAGCAGCAGCGGGATGCCGAAGAAGATGTCGATGATCCGGGAGAGCAGCGCGTCCACCGCGCCGCCGAAGTAGCCGGCCACCATGCCGCACAGCCCGCCGAGCAGGGTGACCGTGGCGGTCACGAAGATGCCGACGGTGATCGAGGCCCGGGCGCCGTAGACCACCCGGGCGTAGATGGAGCGGCCCTGGCCGTCGTAGCCGAACCAGCCGGCGCCGAAGAAGTCCGTCCAGTCCGGCCGCTTCAGGTAGTCGTTGACCAGGTCGGCCTTGCGCGGATCGGCGTCGGTGAACGCCCCGGGGAAGACCGCCATCACGATCAGCAGCAGGATCAGCACCGCCGAGATCAGGAAGATCGGGCGCCGCCGGAGGTCCCGCCAGGCGTCGCCCCAGAGGCTGCGGGCCTCTTCCCGCTTCTCCGGGTCCGGCTCGACCAGGGTCTCCTGCTCGACCGCCATGCCTTGTTCACCGGCGTAGTCCAGGTGGTCCACTCCAGGCTTGGGGTGCCGCTCGAAGGAGCTCTCGTCGTGGATGTCAGGCATAGCGGATCCTCGGGTCCAGGACCGCGTAGAGCAGGTCGACGACGAGGGAGGCAACCAGGTAGACGATCACCAGTACGGTGACGATGCCGACCACGGTGGGTCCCTCCTTCTGGTTGATCGCCCGGTACAGCACGTTGCCGACGCCCTGCACGTTGAAGATCCCCTCGGTCACGATCGCGCCGCCCATCAGCGCGCCGAGGTCGGTGCCGAGGAAGGTGACCACCGGGATCAGCGAGTTGCGCAGCAGGTGGCGGGTGACGATGGTGCGCCGGGGCAGGCCCTTGGCGACCGCCGTGCGCATGTAGTCGGCCCGCAGGTTCTCCCCGATCGAGGTCCGGGTGAGCCGGGCGACGAACGCGAGCGAGAGCGAGCCCAGCACGACGGCGGGCAGGATCAGCTGCGAGAGGTCCTTGGAGTTCTGGACCGTCGGGGTGACCCAGCCCAGATTGGTGGCGAAGATCGTCTGCGCGATGTACGCCAGCACGAAGACCGGGATCGAGATCACCAGCAGGGTGAGCACCAGGACCAGGGTGTCCTGGATGCTGCCGCGCTTCAGCCCGGAGACCAGGCCGAGCAGCAGTCCGAAGACCAGCTCGAAGGCGAAGGCCATCAGGGCCAGCCGGATGGTGACCGGGAAGGCGTCCGCCATGATGTCGCTGACCGGGCGGCCGGTGAAGCTGGTGCCGAAGTCCCCCTGGAAGAGGTTCCCCATGTAGTGCAGGTACTGCTTCCAGATCGGCTGGTCCAGGTAGTACTTGTGCTTGAGGCCGGCCACCACGGCGGGGTCCGCGGCCTTGTCCCCGAACAGCGCCGAGACCGGGTCGCCCGGCAGCGTGTAGACCATCAGGAAGATCAGCAGCGTGGTGCCGAAGAACACCGGGATCATCTGCAGCACCCGCCGCAGCACATAACTGCCCATTCGAGCCTCCTTCCTAGGGATGTGGTCGAGTGCCCGGGGCCCCGCCCTCCGTGCGGGAAGGGCGGGGCCTGCGCGGGGGAGCTCGTCAGCCCTTGACCTCGACCTGGGTCCAGGCCGGGTTGCCGAAGGAGTCGAACTTCACGTTCTGGACCTTGGTGGAGTAGCCCGAGGTGGTGCGGTAGTACCAGAGCGGGATGGCCGGCATGTCACCGGCCAGTACGGCCTCGGCCTGCTGGTAGCCGGTCACCGAGTCGGCCACGCTGGCGGCCTGGTCGGCCTGGGTGGCGAGCTGGTCGAACTGCGGGCTGCTGTAGCCGAAGTCGTTGGACGCGGCGCCGGTGCGGTAGACGTCGGCCAGGAAGTTGGCGTTCAGCGGGTAGTCCTGGACCCAGCCGGTGCGGAAGGCGCCGTTGATCTGGTGGCCGGTGATCGCCGCGCGGGCGGTCTTGAAGTCGGGCCTGGGGTCACCCACGCAGTCGACGCCGGTGCTCTGGCGGATCGAGTTGCAGACCGCGTCGACCCACTCCTTGTGGCCGCCGTCGGCGTTGTAGGTGATGGTCAGCCTGTTGCCGGGGACGCCGCCGCCCTCGGTCACCAACTGCTTGGCCTTGGCCGCGTTGAAGGTGCAGAACTCGCCGCACTGGCCGTCCTTGTAGCCCTCGACGCCCTCGGCCACCCAGGCGGTGGCCGGCTTGCGCGAGCCCTGGAGCACCGTCTTGGTGATGGTGTCGCGGTCGATCGCCATCGACAGGCCCTGGCGGACCTTCGCCTTGTCCGGGGATGCCCAGTCGGCCTGGTAGAGCGTGAAGCCGATGTTCTGGATCGCGCCCTGGGGCGCGTCCACGGCCCGGTCCCCCAGGTCGGTCTTGTAGGTGGCCAGGGCGGACGGCGGCACCTGGTCCATCACGTCCAGGTTGTTGGACTGGAGGTCCGCGTAGGCGGCCTCGGCGGTGCTGTACATCTTGAAGACGACGCCGCCGTTCTTCGGCTTGTCCACGCCCTGGTAGTCCGGGAACGCCTTGGTGACCAGCTGCTGGTTGTGGTCCCAGCTGACGAACTGGTACGGGCCGTTGCCGACCGGCTTCTGCCCGTACCCGGCCGGGTCGTTGAAGAAGGCGTCGGGCAGCGGGGAGAAGGCGATGTAGCCGAGCTTGTACTCGAAGTACGAGACCTTGCCGGTCAGCTTGACCGTGAAGTGCAGGTCGTCGACGACGGTGAGCCCGGACATCTTGTTGGCGGCCGGCTGGCCGCTCGCCGGGTGGACGTCCTGGTAGCCCTCGATGTCGGAGAACCAGCTGCTGTTGATCTGCGTGTTGGTGCTGGTCGCGGCCCAGTTCCAGGCGTCGACGAAGTTCTTCGCGTGCACCGGGGTGCCGTCGTGGAACTTCCAGCCGTCCTTCAGCGTGATGTTGAAGGTCTGCGAGTCGCTGGTGTCGATCTTGTCCGCGACCTGCATCCGGATCTTCGCGTTCGAGGGGTCGTAGTCGACCAGCCCCTTGAAGAGGTTCTGGATGATGCGTCCGCCGCCGGTCTCGTTGGCGTTGGCCGGCTGCAGGGGGTTCTGCGGCTCACTGCTCTGGTAACTGAAGGTCTTGCTGTTGTCCGACGAGCCGCTGCTGCCGCCGCTGCCGCTGCTGCTGCACCCGCTGGCCACCAGGGCCACGGACGTCGCTGCGGCGAGGACCCATCGAGCACGGGTGGCCAGGGGCATGGAGGTCCCTCCTCAAGGTGTGTGACGCATCACACCCCATGAGAAGCGCGCCGCCGTGGCGGCGCGAGTCGGGTACCCCCGGACGGGTGCACGGCCGCCGCACCCGGTTGACGCCCCGTCCCCCCGGACCGGGGAACGCCGGAGGGGCCCGTGCCGCGAACGGCTACGGGCCCCTCCGGGCGGGATCGGACGCGGGATCAGGCCGCGGCCGGCTCCCGCACCTCCGCGAAGTGGCAGGCCGACTCGTGCTTGGCCGCGCCGCTGAGCACCTCGGGCACCGCCAGCAGCGGGACCTCGGTCGAGCACCGCTCCTCGGCCTTCCAGCAGCGGGTGCGGAAGCGGCAGCCCGACGGCGGGTTGGCCGGCGAGGGGATGTCACCGGTCAGGATGATCCGGTCCCGGGACTCACGGGCCGTCGGGTCCGGCACCGGCACCGCGGAGAGCAGTGCCTGGGTGTACGGGTGGGTGGCGTTCTCGTAGATCTCCTCGTCCGTGCCGATCTCGACCATCTTGCCGAGGTACATCACGCCGACGCGGTCGGAGATGTGCCGGACGATGGAGAGGTCGTGGGCGATGAACATGTAGGAGAGCTCGAACTCGTTCTGGAGCTGCTCCAGCAGGTTGATCACCTGGGCCTGGACCGACACGTCGAGGGCCGAGACCGGCTCGTCGCAGATGATGATCTCGGGCTTGAGCGCGAGGCCGCGGGCGATGCCGATGCGCTGGCGCTGACCGCCGGAGAACTGGTGCGGGTACCGGTTGATGTACTCCGGGTTCAGGCCGACGACGTCGAGGAGGTCCTGGACCGCCTTGCGGCGGTCGCCCTTGGGCGCCACCTCGGGGTGGATCTCGAACGGCTCGCCGATGATGTCGCCGACCGTCATCCGCGGGTTCAGCGAGGTGTACGGGTCCTGGAACACCATCTGGATGTTCCGGCGGACGGCCTTGAGGCCGGCACCGGACAGCTTGGAGATGTCCTCGCCCTTGAACAGGACCTGGCCGGAGGTGGCCCGCTCCAGGTTCATCAGCACCTTGGCCAGCGTGGACTTGCCACAGCCGGACTCACCGACGATGCCGAGGGTCTCGCCCCTCGCCAGGTCGAAGGAGACGCCGTCGACGGCCTTGACGGCGCCGACCTGCTTCTTGAACAGGATGCCCTGGGTCAGCGGGTAGTGCTTGACCAGGTCCTTGACCTCCAGGATGGGCTCAGCCATGGAGGGTCTCCTTCCAGAGGTGGCACGCGCTGCGGCGGCCGGTGAGCTCCTTGCCGTCCTTGTCGGTCACCTGGTGCAGCTTCGGGATCTCCGTGCGGCACAGGTCGGTGGCGACGTCACAGCGGGGGTTGAACGCGCAGCCGGCCGGGACCTTGAGCAGGTTCGGGGGCAGGCCCTTGATCGCGTACAGCTCCTGGCCCTTCTGGTCCAGGCGCGGGATCGAGCGGAGCAGGCCCTTGGTGTACGGGTGCGCCGGGTTGGCGTACAGCTCGTGGACCGGGGCGGTCTCGACAATCCGGCCGGCGTACATCACGGCGATCTTGTCCGCGACGTCGGCGACCACGCCGAGGTCGTGGGTGATCAGGATCAGGCCCATGTTGAACTCGGCCTGCAGCTCCGCGAGCAGGTCCATCACCTGGGCCTGGACGGTGACGTCCAGGGCGGTGGTGGGCTCGTCCGCGATGATCAGGTCCGGCTCCATGGAGAGCGCCATGGCGATCATGATGCGCTGGCGCATACCGCCGGAGAACTGGTGCGGGTAGTCACCCACGCGCTGCCGGGCGGCGGGGATGCGCACCCGCTCCATCAGCTCGATGGCCTTCTCCCGGGCCTCCTTCTTGGAGGAGCCGCGGTGCACCCGGAACATCTCGCCGAGCTGGGCGCCGACGGTCATCACCGGGTTCAGCGAGGACAGCGCGTCCTGGAAGATCATCGCGATCTTCTGGCCGCGGATCTGCCGGCGGTTCTCCTCGGTCATCGTGAGCATGTCCTGCCCACGGAAGAGGATCTGGCCCTGGCTGATCTTGCCCGGCGGCATGTCGAGGATGCCCATGATGGTCTGGGCGGTCACCGACTTGCCGGAGCCCGACTCGCCGAGCACGGCCAGCGTCTCGCCGGCCGCCACGGAGTAGTTGACGCCGTTCACGGCCTTGGCGACGCCGTCCCGAGTGTGGAACTCCACGTGGAGGTCCTTGACCTCCAGCAGCGGGGTGCCAACCTCCAGGCGGCCGTTCTTCTGGTTCTTCTCGATCACGGTGGTCATCGGGTCGTCACCTCTTCTCTCAGCGGAGCTTCGGGTCGAGGGCGTCGCGGACCGCGTCGCCGAGCATGATGAAGGCCAGTACGGTGACGCTCAGTACGGCCGACGGGAAGAGCAGGACGTGCGGCGCGTCGAGGAAGCGGACCGACGCGTCACTGATCATCAGGCCCCAGGAGATCTCCGGCGGCTGGACGCCGATGCCCAGGTAGGAAAGGGCGGCCTCGGCACCGATGTAGACACCCAGCGAGATCGCGGACACGACGATCACCGGCGCGATGGCGTTCGGCAGGATGTGCCGGAAGGTGATCCGGCCGGCGCCGGCGCCGAGGGCGCGGGCGGCCATCACGTAGTCGTTGTTCTTGTTGGCCAGCACCGAGGCGCGCATGATGCGGAAGATCTGCGGCCAGCCGAGCACGGTCATGACGACCGAGACGGTCCAGGCGTTGCCCTTGCCGAGCATCGACATGATCAGCATGCCGCCGAGCAGCAGCGGGATCGAGAAGAAGATCTCGGTGAAGCGGGACAGGATCGAGTCGACGATCCCGCCCTTCCAGCCGGCCAGCAGGCCGAGCAGGGCGCCGACCAGCGTGACCATCGAGGTGGTCAGGACGCCGACGATGATCGAGTTGCGGGCACCCCACACCGTGCGGGTGTAGATGTCGCAGCCCTGGACGTCGAAGCCGAACCAGTGCTCGGCGCTCGGGCGCTTCAGCGAGTCGGCCAGGTCGCACGCGTTGTTGTCGAACGGGCTCCCGTCCGTGAACCAGCCCGGCACGACGGCCAGGATGATCAGGAACGACACCAGCGCTGCGCCGATGATGAAGACAGGGTTGCGGCGCAGGTCGCGCAGCGCGTCGGTCCAGAGGCTGGCGACGCGCTCCGGCTTCTGCTTCTTCTCCGGCGAGGACTTGGGGGTGTTGTCCCCGGAAGGGGCCTCGGCGCCCTTGGTGATGGTCTCACTCATAGCGGATCCTCGGGTCGAGCACGGCGTACAGCATGTCCACGAGCAGGGTGGTGACCAGGTAGATCATCACCAGCAGCGTCACGACGCCGACGATGATCGTGCCCTGCTTCTGGTACACGGCCTGGGCGAGCAGACCGCCGATGCCGTGAATGTTGAAGATCTTCTCGGTGATGACCGCGCCGCCCATCAGACCGCCGAGGTCGGCACCGAGGAAGGTGACGATCGGGATCAGGGCGTTGCGCAGTGCGTGCCGTCCGATGACCCGGCGCTTCTTCAGGCCCTTGGCGACCGCGGTGCGGACGTAGTCCGCGCGCATCGTCTCCATCAGGCTGGTGCGCGTCAGTCGGGCGACGTACGCGAGCGAGGTCGAGGCCAGGACGAAGGCCGGCAGCAGATAGCCGCGCAGGCCGTCCTCCTCGTTGAACGAGACGGAGAAGATCTCGATGCCGTAGTCGTTCTTCAACTTGACGCCGAGGACGAGCTGGAGCACGAAGCCGGTGACGAAGACCGGGATCGAGATCACGAACAGCGTGCTGATGAGGACCAACTGGTCCAGGAACTTGCCCTTGCGCAGGGCCGCCATGACGCCCGCCAGCACACCGATGATCGCCTCGATGACAAAAGCCACGATGGCGAGGTTGACGGTGAACGGGAACGCCTCGCTGATCATGTCGCTCACCTGGCGACCCGTCAGGCTCTCGCCCAGGTTCCCCTGGAAGACGCCCGTGATGTAGTTCCAGTACTGGAGCAGGAACGGGTCGTTCAGGTGGTACTTCTGGCGGATCATCTCCGCCACGATCGGGTCGGCCTTCTTCTCACCGGCCAGCGCCTGCACCGGGTCACCGGGCAGGCTGAAGCACAGCCAGTAGATCAGGAACGTCGCGCCGATCAGGACAGGGATCGCCTGTATCAGTCGGCGGATCACATAGCGGCCCATCAGACCTCCACACTTTCGGACAAGGAAGGGAGGCGGGAGGACCCGGACTGTAGTCCGGTCCACCCGCCCCCGATCGTCTGATTAACCGGATCAGCCGGCGAGCTCGACCTCGTCCAGGTTCATGCGACCCTGGGCGTCGGTGTCGAAGTTCTTGATCTTCTTGCTGTACGCCGCGGACGACATGTAGGTGTAGACCGGGATGTACGGCAGGTCCTCGATGAGGACGTCATCGGCCTGCTGGTACAGCTTCAGGCCCTCCTCCGGGCTCTTCGCCTGGTCGGCCTGGTCCAGCAGCGACTCGAACTTCTCGTTGACGTAGCCGCCGTAGTTCGAGCCGTTCTCGATCGCGACCTTCGAGAAGATCGGACGCTCGTAGTTCTCGATCGACGGGTAGTCCATCGACCACGCCATGCGGAAGGCACCGGAGTACTGCTTCTCGCCCAGCGCGTCCAGGATCTTGCCGAACTTCTCGAACGGCTTGGTGGTGACCTCGACGCCCAGGTTCTTCTTCAGCTGGTTGGCGACGGCCTCGATCCACTCCTTGTGGCCACCATCGGCGTTGTAACCCAGCTCGATGGTGTTGTTCGGGACGCCACCGACGGAGTCCCACAGCGCCTTGGCCTTGGCCGGGTCGTACTTCGCCGCGTCGCCCATGGCGCCCTTGCGGTAGCCCGGGATCAGCGGGTTGACGAAGTCGTCGGCCGGGACGCGGGTGCCCGAGAAGATCGTCTTGGTGATCGCCTCGCGGTCGATCGCCATCGAGATCGCCTTGCGGACCTCCGGCTTGCCGTAGGTGGCCGGGTTCGTGGCGATCGGGAAGCCGATGTAGCCGACGCCGGACTCCGGCTTGTAGATGTAGCGGTCGCCGAACTCGCCCTTGACCGTGCCCATGGCCGAGATCGGGAGCTTGTCGGTCGCCTGGATGTTGTCGGCGCGCAGGTCGTTGTACGCCGTCTCCAGCTTGTCGTAGATCTTGAAGGTGACGCCCTGCAGCTTCGCCTTGCCGTCGGAGGCCGGGAAGTTGTCATAGCGCTTGATCTTGATCTGCTGGTTGTGCTCCCACTTGCCGTCCATCTGGAACGGGCCGTTGCCGATGGGGGCCTCTTCGAAGGTCTTCTTGTCCTGGAAGAACGCCTTCGGCAGCGGGTAGAACGCGTTGTAGCCCAGCATGGTCTTGAACTGGGAGAACGGGTTCGTCAGGGCGACCGTGAAGGTCTTGTCGTCGACGACCGTCAGGCCCTTGAGCTTGTCGGTGGCCGGCTTCTTGTCCTTGCCCGGGGCCAGGTCCTCGGAGCCCTCGATCTTGGCGAAGAACGGCAGGCCCTCGGCCGCGTTGTCCTGGTTGGCGCCCCAGTTCCAGGCGTCCACGAAGGACTGGGCGGTCACCTTCTCACCGTTGTGGAAGGTGTAGCCGTCCTTCAGCTTGATCGTCCAGAGCTTGCTGTCGGGAGACTCGATCGACTCGGCGACGCGGAGCTTCGGCTCGTTGGTCTTGGTGTCGTACTCGATGAGGCCGGCGAACAGCGCGCCCAGGACCTCGGCACCCTCGGACTCCGCGGTGTTCTGCGGGATCAGACCGTGCTGCGGCTCACCGAGCTGAACGGCGATGGTGCCGCCGCCGGAGGCAGCCTTGTCGGTGCTCTTCGAGCTGGTGCTGCAGGCGGTCGCCGCGAGAGCGATCGCGGTCGCTGCCACGAGCCACTTGGTCTGGGTTGCACCACGCATGGGGGGATGCCTCCTGAATTCGACTTTCCAACGAGGAGAGCACCGCGGTCGGTTGTCGCCGGTCCGCTGTGCCGTCCGCGCTCGTGGTTTCGGCGCGCACCCCTGCGCGTTAACCCTTGACCCGAGCCTGACTGCACCCACTATGTGTCACCCACGGACACGAAAGTGACCACTACCGATCTCAATTAGGTCACATGAACGGTCGGTAAGTTTCGAAAATCGGACATAAGAGACATACTCAGACAGGCATCAAACGGACAGTCGTCATGAATGACGGACTGTCACGTTCGCTCAGCGGACACCTGAGCGTGGTAAGCGCTATTCCGTTAATACCCGCTCCGACATCGGCGAGTAGTTGAAAAAGTTCGCCCCCCTCTCCATCGGAAAGGGGGGCGACAGTTTCCGGCCGGAGCACGGCCGGAGAGGCTCAGAAGGCCGGAATCACGCCTTCTTGGCGCGCGAAGCCGAACGGCCGCGCTCCTTCTGGTCCAGGACGACCTTACGGATACGCACGGTCTCCGGGGTCACCTCGATGCACTCGTCCTCGCGGCAGAACTCCAGCGACTGCTCCAGCGAGAGCTTGCGCGGCGGCACCAGGTTCTCGGTGGTGTCGGAGGAGGCCGCACGCATGTTGGTGAGCTTCTTCTCCTTGGTGATGTTGATGTCCATGTCGTCCTGGCGCGAGTTCTCGCCGACGATCATGCCCTCGTACACCTCGGTGGTGGGCTCCACGAAGAGCGTGCCGCGCTCCTGGATGCCCATCATCGCGAACGGCGTCACGACGCCCGCGCGGTCCGCCACCAGCGAGCCGTTGTTGCGCATCCGGAGCTCGCCGAACCACGGCTCGTGGCCCTCGAAGATGGAGTGCGCGATGCCGGTGCCGCGGGTGTCGGTCAGGAACTGGGTCCGGAAGCCGATCAGACCGCGCGACGGCACGATGAACTCCATGCGGACCCAGCCGGAGCCGTGGTTCGTCATGGTCTCCATGCGGCCCTTGCGGGTCGCCATGAGCTGGGTGATCGCGCCGAGGTACTCCTCGGGGCTGTCGATGGTCATCCGCTCGACCGGCTCGTGGGTCTTGCCGTTGATGACCTTGGTGACGACCTGCGGCTTGCCGACGGTCAGCTCGAAGAGCTCCCGGCGCATCGTCTCGACCAGGATGGCCAGCGCCAGCTCGCCGCGGCCCTGGACCTCCCAGGCGTCGGGGCGCTCGGTCGGCAGCACGCGGAGCGAGACGTTACCGATCAGCTCGCGGTCCAGGCGGTCCTTCACCATGCGGGCGGTGACCTTGTGGCCCTTGCCGCCCTTGCCGACCAGCGGCGAGGTGTTGGTGCCGATGACCATCGAGATGGCCGGCTCGTCCACCGTGATCAGCGGCAGGGCGATCGGGTTCTCCGGGTCGGCCAGGGTCTCGCCGATCATGATGTCCGGGATACCCGCCACGGCGCAGATGTCGCCGGGGCCGGCCACCTCGGCCGGCTTGCGGGTGAGCGCCTCGGTCATCAGCAGCTCGGTGATCTTGACGTTCTGGATCGAACCGTCGCGCTTGATCCACGCGACCTGCTGGCCCTTGCGCAGCTCGCCCTGCTCGACGCGGCAGAGCGCGATACGGCCGAGGAAGTTGTCCGCGTCCAGGTTGGTGACGTGGGCCTGGAGCGGCGCGTCCTCGTCGTAGGTCGGGGCCGGCACGTGCTGCAGGATGGTGGAGAAGAACGGCTCCAGCGAGTCGCTGTCGGCCGGCACGGTGCCGTTCTCCGGCTTGGTCATCGAGGCGACGCCGTCACGCGCACAGGCGTAGACGATCGGGAACTCGATCTGGTCCTCGGTGGCGTCGAGGTCCAGGAAGAGGTCGTAGGTCTCGTTGATGACCTCGTCGATCCGGGAGTCCGGGCGGTCGGTCTTGTTGATGCAGAGGATGACCGGCAGCTTGGCCGTCAGCGCCTTGCGGAGCACGAAGCGGGTCTGCGGCAGCGGGCCCTCGGAGGCGTCGACCAGCAGTACGACCGCGTCGACCATCGACAAGCCGCGCTCGACCTCGCCACCGAAGTCGGCGTGGCCGGGGGTGTCGATGATGTTGATCGTGATCGGCGCGCCACCCTCCTTGGGGTGGTACTTGACGGCGGTGTTCTTCGCGAGAATGGTGATGCCCTTCTCGCGCTCCAGGTCGTTGGAGTCCATCATCCGGTCGTCGAGGTGCTGGTGGGCCGCGAAGGCGCCGGCCTGCTTCAGCATGGCGTCGACCAGGGTGGTCTTGCCGTGGTCGACGTGAGCGACGATGGCAACGTTGCGGATGTCATTGCGCGTGGGCATGCTGAGCGGATTCTCCCGGAATCGTGGGTTACGGCGCCCGGCTGCGTGACGCCGACCGGCGATCCCTGTTGATCGCCGCCGCCCGTTCCGCCTGCTACTACCGGTCCACCCGCCGGGCACGACATGCCACGGCTTCCTCCTATCGTACGGGGAACCGCCCAGCTCGGCCGAAACGGGACCCGTCCGGGGGAGCAAGATCACAACGCCGACACCCTCGATTCACCGGGTTCTCGGCTCCGGTCCACCCTCCGACCAGCCGATGTCCCGCAGTCGGGGACGGGTGAAGCCCCAGACCCCGGCGCCGGCGAGACCGTCCCGGACGGCCACCAGTTCGGGCCGCTGGAACAGCGGTACCGAGTGGCCCAGCTGCCAGATCCGCACATCCGTCTCCTGGACCAGGGCCCGGCGGGCGTCCGGGTCGGGCTCGGCGGCGGCGCGGTCGAAGAGGCGGTCGATCTCCTCCGTCCCGGCCCGGGCGTAGTTGCTGCCGGGGACCGGCGCGCCGTCCGGACCGGGACGGGGCTTGGCGTAGACCGGCCGCTGCTCGCCGGCCGGGCCGGGACCGGCCGGCCAGGAGAACAGGGCGAGGTCGAAGTCCCCGGTGGCCAGGTGGTCGCGGACGAAGGCTTCCGGTGCGGCCTCGGCCACCCGGACGGCCGCACCGGCGGCGATGAGGTCGGCCGCCACCGCGTCGGCCGCCCGCCGGAGGGTCGCCGAGCCGGCCGGGACCAGCAGGGTGAGGGCCAGCGGGTGGCCGTCCCTGGCCCGGGTGCCGCCGTCGGCGGGCCGGCGCCAGCCGGTCTCGTCCAGCATCCGCCCGGGGTCGGCGGTGCCCAGCACGTCGGCGTTGTCCCGGTAGCCGGGCTGGTCGCCGGTCAGCAGGTGGTGGCCCAGGGGTGCGCCGGGCAGGCCGAACGGGGCGAGCGCGGCGTCGGCGGCGTGCCGCCGGTCGACGGCGCGGGCCAGCGCGCGGCGCAGCGCCGGATCGGTGAGCGGCTCGCGGGCGGCGTTCAGGGTCAGCTGGGTGAGGCCGGTCCCGGCGGCCCGGTGCAACGTGGTGCCGGGCAGGGCCCCGGCGCGGCGGACCGCCTCGGCGGCGTCGCCGCCCGCGCGGTCGACGGCGGTGGTCAGCGCGGCGAGGTCCAGGCGGCCCTCGGCGAGCTCGGGGCCGCGCCGTTCGGCGGGGGTGGCCAGGAAGTCGATCCGGTCGGCCTTGGCCGGCTCGCCCCACCAGTACGGGTTGCGGACCAGGGTGACCCGTCCGCCGGCCGGGTCGTAGCCGGAGACCAGGAACGGGCCGGCCGTCGGGTGGGCGGTGCCGCCGGGCAGCGGGCGGCCGAAGGCGGCGGCGGTGGCGGTCTCGGCGGCGGGGTAGAGCGGGCCGAACAGGGCGCGCCACTCGCCGTAGGGCTGCCGGAAGGTCACCTTGACCTCGTGCGGGTCGGCGCCCTGGACGATCGAGTCGATGGCCGCGTACCCGGCGGGCCGGACGGCGGTGTAGGCGGGGTCCAGGCCGGAGAGCGCGGCCCGCTGGGCGATGAAGTCGGCGGCGGAGAGCGGGGTGCCGTCGCTCCAGACCGCGCGCGGGGCGAGGTGGTAGGTGACCACCTGGGGCAGTTGTCCGGGCGGGGTGGCCTCGGCGGCGGTCAGGTAGTCCTCGTCGGGGGTCCACTCGCCGCGCGCGTCCGGCCGGAACAGCGCCGGGTAGAGCGCGTGCGCCAGGAGGGCGGAGTCGGCGGTGGCGGTCGGCTGGTAGACGTTCAGGGTGGCCGGGACGGCGTCGACGGCCCAGCGCAGGGCACCGCCGTCGCGGACGGCGGCCCGGTCGGCCGGACGGACGTCGCCGGTGACGACGGCGGGCGCGGGCGGCGCGGGGTCGGGGGCGGTCCGGGCGCCGCGGGCCGGGCCGGGGCCGCCGAGGCAGCCGGCGGTGGCACCGAGGACGATCAGCAGCGCGGCGGCTGCGACGGGGAGGCGGGCGCGCATGGCGGCCATGGAACGCCGCCTCGCGGCCCCGGGCGGCGGCGACACGGCGGCCGGCCGGGTGCGGCACCCGATCGGCGGTACGGCCGCCCGCCCGGGCCGCCGGGGCACCCGGTCACGAAGGCCGGCCGGGGAGCCCCGCAGCCCCTGGGGAGCGTCTTCGAACCCGCGCCTGCGGGGCGACGCCGGGGGTTCGAAGACGCGCCCTAGAGCCCCAGCTCGAACCAGACGATCTTGCCCTTGGGGGTGCGCCGACTGCCCCAGCGCTCGGCGAGCAGGCTGACCAGTTGCAGGCCGCGCCCGCCCTCGTCGGTCTCGTGGGCGCGCCGCTGCCGGGGCTGGGCGTAGCCGTCGTCCCAGACCTCGCAGACCATGGTCCGGTCGCGCAGCAGCCGCAGCCGGATCTCGCCCCGACCGTGCCGCAGCGCGTTGGTGACCAGTTCGCTGACCAGCAGCTCGGTGGTGTCGACCAGGTCGTCCAGGCCCCGGGCGAGCAGCCAGCTGCACGCGGCCTCGCGGGCCTTGGCGACCGAGGTGGGCTCCGGCGGCAGGAACCACTGGCCGACGGCGTCCGCGGGGAAGGCGTGCACCCTGGCCATCAGCAGGGCGATGTCGTCCTCCCCGTGGTGCGGGTTGAGCTCGCCGAGGACGTGGTCGCAGAGGTCCTCCAGACCCTTGCCCTCGGCCGACAGCGCGGTGCGGAAAGCCTTCAGGCCCTCGTCCAGCTGGTGCTTGCGGCTCTCCACCAGGCCGTCGGTGTAGAGGCCGAGCACGGCGCCGTCCGGCAGCGTCAGTTCGACCTCCTCGAAGGGCTCGCCGCCGACGCCGAGCGGCAGGCCGGGCGGCACGTCCAGCATCCGGGCGCTCTCGCCGGGGCTCAGCAGCACGGGCGGGAGGTGGCCGGCGTTGGCGAAGACGCAGCGCCGGGTCACGGCGTCGTAGACGGCGTAGACGCAGGTCGCCAGGTAGACCTCGCGGGCCTCCTCGTCGGCGGTGGAGGTGAGCCGCCCGTACGGGGTGGAGCGGGCGGCCGGCGCGGTGTCGTCGCCGAGACCGCGGGCGATCTCGTCCAGGGCGGTGAGCACCTCGGCCGGGTCGAGGTCGAGCATGGCCAGGGTGCGGACGGCGGTGCGCAGCTGGCCCATGGCGACGGCGGCGCGCAGGCCGCGGCCCATCACGTCGCCGATGACCAGGGCGGTGCGGTTGCCGGGCAGCGGGATGACGTCGAACCAGTCGCCGCCGACCTCGGTGTTGTTGTTGCTGGGCAGGTAGCGGCAGGCGATCTCCAGGCCGCTGGCGGCCGGGTTGCCCGGGGGCAGCAGGCTGCGCTGGAGGATCAGCGCGCGCTCGTGCTCGCGGCGGTAGAGCCGGGCGTTGTCGATGCAGACGGCGGCGCGGGCGACGAGCTCCTCGGCGATGGCGACGTCACGGGCGTCGAAGGGCTCGCTGCCGATCGCCCGGGAGAGCTGGACCAGGCCGAGCACCTGGTCGCGGGCGACCAGCGGGACGATCAGGGTGGAGCGCAGCAGCGGGTCGGGGCCGGGCTCGGGGACGACGCTGCGGCCGGTGCGCAGGGCCCGGGCGTGCGGGGAGCGGCGGGGGTAGCAGAGGGTGCCGCCGGCCTCGGCGATGGGCAGGCCGGTGACCGAGCCGAGTACCGAGGAGGCGCCGCCGACCACGCTGGAGACGGCCACCCGGCGCAGCTCGCCGCTGCCGTCGGTGAGCACGGTGTCGCCGAGCCGGCCGGCGCTGGGCACGGTCTCGCCGGAGAGCAGCGCGGTGTACAGGTCGACGGTGGCGAGGTCGCAGAACGGCGGGACGACGACGTCCAGCAGCTCCTTGGCGGTGGTCTCCAGGTCGAGGGTGGAGCCGATGTGGGCGCTGGCCTCGTTGAGCAGCGCGAGGTTGCGGCGGACGCCGTCGGCCTCGCGCTCGGCGACGTGCCGGCTGGTGACGTCGGAGACCTGCCCGGCGACTCCCATCGGCTGGCCGGCGGCGCCGTTGAGGCGGTAGAGCGAGACGGCCCAGAGCCGGTTTCCGTCGCGGGTCGGGACGGCCGCGTGGAAGCGCAGGTCGAACACGGGCTCGCCGCTGGCGAGGACCTTGCGCAGGGCGGCGGTGAGGCGGTCTGCCTCGGCGCCGGGGAAGATGTCGTGCGGGGTGAGGCCCTCCAGGTCGGTGGGCGCCAGGCCCATCCCGGAGGCGAACGCGTCGTTGACGCGCTGGAGCCGGAGCCGGTCGTCGAAGAGGACGAAGCCGGTCGGAGTCTGGCCGAAAACCGCCTCCGACGCGGCCAGATCGGTCTCGATCCGGCGGAGCCGTCCGAGGTCGACGGCGAGACAGGTGGCGCCCGCGGTGGGCAGCGCGCTGTCCGGCATCAGGTAGAGCTCGGCCAGGCCCTCGCCGCCGTCGGCGTGCCGGTAGGGGGCGGTGCCGACCCATTCCTCGCCGGCCAGGGTGCGTTCCAGCCTGGTCCGGCCGCGCTGCCAGAGCTCGCGCGGCACGAAGGTGGTCACCGGGTCGGCGCCGACCGCCTCGACGGCGGTGACGCCGAAGAACTCGGCGGCCCGCTCGCTCCACTGGCTGATCCGGCCGTCCGGGCCGATGGCGAAGGTGGCGACCCGGATGTAGTCGTAGATCGAACCCGGGTCCCCGGCGCCCCAGCGCTGCTCCTCGGCGGCCGGGCGGGCGGCCCGGACGGGGGCGGGCAGCTGGTGGGCGGGGGCCGGCACGTGTTGGGCGCCGGCCTGCCCGGGTACAGCGGCATGACCGCTGCTGCTCGGCGCATTGCGCGCCGGGGTGCTGTTCAACGGACCGACCCCTCCAAACCCGCGACCGTCCGGATGTCGAGAAGACCGAGTATTCATCATCGAGGGGTACGTTCACACGCCCTCAACATCACAACATCAGATCGGGCGAAGGTTTTTGTCCTACCGCCCGCGCCACCACAATGCCACGCTCGCGCCCCCTACCGGGGCGCGCGCTCCCCCGAGGCCCTCCGGTGGCATATGCAGGGCGTTCTACTCCGCGCCCGGACTTCCCGGCAGCGCCTGCTCGAACCAGACCACCTTGCCCATCCCCTCGGCCCTGGCACCCCAGTGCAGGGCCAGCCGGGCGACGAGCTCCAGCCCGCGCCCGCCCTCGTCCGCCTCGGCGGCGTGCCGCTCCCGGGGCGGGTCCGGCAGCGGGTCGGAGATCTCCACCAGGAGCGTCTCGCCGAGCGTCAGCCGCACCCCGATCGGCGCGCTCGCGTACCGGACGGCGTTCGTGACCAGTTCACTGACCAGCAGCTCGGCGGTGTCGGTGAGCTGCTCGACGCCCCACTCGGCCAGCGTCGCGCGGACCAGCCGGCGGGCCCGGGAAACGGCGGTCGGCTCGGCGGGCAGGGTCCAGCCGGCCGTCGGGGTACCGGCCTGCCCGTGGCCGAGCCGGGCCAGCAGCAGCGCCACGTCGTCCGGCTCCCGGCCCTGCTCCATGGTCCCCAGCACCGCCTCGCAGGCCGCCTGGATCGACGCGTACGGCGCCTGGAGCACGGTCACCAGCCGGCCGAGGCCCACGTCCAGGTCCTTGTCCCGGGACTCCACCAGGCCGTCGGTGCACAGCGCCAGCAGGCTGCCCTCGGGGATCTTCAGCTCGACCGACTCGAACGGGACCCCGCCGACCCCGAGCGGGGCGCCCGAGGGCAGCTCCAGGATCCGGCCGGCACCGCCGGGCAGCGGGCCGCCGGTCCGGGTCGGCCCGTCCGACTCCTCCCCCGGCACCACCAGCACCGGCGGGATGTGGCCGGCCTTGGCGACGATCAGGGTCGCGGTGGCCGGGTCGAACACCGCGTACACGCAAGTGGCGAGCAGCGCCTCGTCCGGCCCCTGGGCGAGGTCGTCGGCCAGCTCGTGGACGTGTCGCAGCAGCACGTCCGGCGGCAGGTCGAGGGCGGCCAGCACCCGGACGGCGGTGCGCAGCCGGCCCATGGTCGCGGCGGCCCGCAGACCGTGCCCCATCACGTCGCCGACCACCAGCGCGGTGCGGTCGCCGGGCAGCGGGATGACGTCGAACCAGTCGCCGCCGACCTCGGTGCCGCTGCTGCCGGGCACGTACCGGTAGGCGACCTCGACACCGGTGGGCTGCGGCACCTGCTGCGGCAGCAGGGTGCGCTGGAGGGTGAGGGCGGCGGTGCGCTCCCGGGCGTAGAGCCGGGCGTTGTCCAGCGAGGAGCCCGCGCGGTCCGCCAGCTCGACGGTGAACGCCAGGTCGTCCCGGTCGAAGCCCTCGCGGTAGCCGGCCCGGCTGACCAGCAGCAGTCCGATCACGATGCCCCGCGCCCGCAGCGGCACCACCAGCATCGAGTGCACGCCCAGGTCCTGTGCGGCCTGCATCTTCGGGTCGCCGGCGTAGGTGATGTCGCTCAGCTGGTCGGCGCCCGAGAGCAGCTCGGGGACGCCGGTGCGCAGCACCCGGCCGCAGGCGGAGTCCTCGGCGAAGGTGATCCGGGCGCCGCGCCGCAGCATCACCTCGACCTCGGGGCCGTCCTGCACGGAGGCCGTGCCGAGCTGGAGCAGCGAGGTGCGGCGGTCGTGGCCGTGCCGGGGCAGGTCGTCACCGTGCGCGACGGCCTGGAGCAGGATGACGGCGGCGTGGTCGGTCAGCCTGGGGACCACCGCGCCGGCCAGTTCCTGGGCGATCCGGGAGGCGTCCAGCAGGTCACCGACCCGGGAGCCGAACTCGTTGAGCAGGGACAGCCGACGGCGGGCGTGCTCGACCTTGGCCACCGCGCGATAACGCTCGGTCACGTCCATCACGGTGCCGGAGATGCCGAGGATCTTCCCGGAGCGATCGGTCATCCGGCTGTAGGAGATCGAGCGGTAGCCGGAGCGGGCGGTGACCGGCGAGGCGAGGGTGACGTCGATGACCGGCTCTCCGGTGGCCAGCACCTGGCGCTGGATCGCGGTGATCTCGTCGGCGGCGCGCTCGGGCAGGGTCTCGCCGGTGGTGCGGCCGACGTGGTCCTCCGGGGCGGCGCCGTTCATCTCGGCGAGGGTCCGGTTGACGGCCGTGTAGCGCAGCTCGGTGTCGAGGATCGCGATGCCCAGCGGGGACTGCTCGAAGAGCGCGTCCCGCACCGCGAGGTCGCGCTCCACCGCCCGGACGGCCGCCGCCTCGGCCAGGTTGACCTGGAGGAACGGGTTGCCGTCGCCGTCGACGAGGAGTGAGATCCGGGCGTCCACCAGTACCGGGACGCCCTCCCGGTCGCGCAGCTCGGCCGGACCGGACCAGCGGCCGTTCCGCAGGGTGTCCTGGATCGCGGCCCGGATCCGGGCCACCTGCTCCTCGTCGGGGATCAGGTCGTCGATCCGGCGGCCGACCAGGAGTTCGTTGGGCCAGCCGAGCAGTTCCTCGGCGGCCGGACTCCAGAGCGCCACCCGGCCGGCGGTGTCGAGGATCGCGATGGCCACCTTGACCACGTCGAAGAGGCTGCCGCCGGCGGTCCCGCCGGGGCCGGGGCCGACCCGGCCGGGGGCCTCCGGGAGGGCGCGCGGTCCACCGGGGAACGCCCGGCCCGGGCGGCCCCGGACGCCGGCCGGGCCCGCCTCGTCGGACGCCGCCGGGGACTGCGCGGGCCGGACCGCGGGAGGTCCGGCGTCGGCCCGGGTGTCCGCCGCGGCGCGGTCCGCGCCGCGGCGCAGCCGGGCGCGGGCGGCGGCGCTCCCCCCGGTGCCCGCCCGGCGCGCTCCCCCACCGCCGTACCCGCTCCTCGACACCGACGCGGCCTCCGGCTCTGCTCGGGATCGGTGTCGCCGGCTGGGGCGGCTGACCGATGGTGACGAATAGTGCCGAACAGTGACATACCCAGCTGGGCCAAGGCTATCCCGTTCGCCGCGTCGGCCGTTCGGATTGCCGGGGCACCGCGCCACGCGTCGCGGCCCGGCCCGGCCCGGGGTCGGGGACCGGCGGCGGGGCGGAGTGCGGACGGGCTCGTGGAGCGGGGCCCGGGAGGGACCGGGGAGGCGGGCCCGGAAGGCCGGGCCCAGGATGCCGGGCTCAGGATGCCGGGCTCAGGAGGCCGGGCTCAGGAGGCGGGCGACCTCCGGCAGGACCTCGCGGTCGTGGTCGAGCCAGTCGACGTCGGCCAGCTCGGCGGCCCCGAGCCAGCGCAGCTCGTCGTGCTCCTGGAGCGGGAGCGGGTCGCCGGACAGCAGTTCGGCCGCCCAGAGCCGCAGTTCGAGCCCGGGCCGCACCAGCCACGCGCCGGGCAACCGGGTGAGCGCCCGGGCCCGGACGCCCAGCTCCTCCATCAGCTCGCGCTCCAGCGCCTCGGCCTCGGTCTCACCGGGTTCGGCCTTGCCGCCCGGGAACTCCCAGCGCCCCGCCACCTCGGCGGGCCTGCTGCGCCGCGCGGCGAGCACCCGCCCCCGGTGGATCAGCGCGCCGCCGACGACGATCCGGTTCTCCCCCGCGGGGTCCATGGCCTTGTCCATGGGCCCCGACCCTACGGCGCGCGGTTCAGTCGCGCGGCCCCCGTGCCAGGGAGTCCCCGGCGGACTCGGCCTCGACCCAGTACAACTGCTTGTGGCCGCGCGCCTCGAACTCGGCGGCGAGCTGTTCGGCCGCCTCCCGGCCGATCCCCCCGACGATCCGGAAGCGCTGACCGTTGTCGTCCTGCCGCATCACCCGAAAGGTGTCCATGCGCCCAGGCTAGAACGGCCCGCCCGGACGGCGAAGGGCGGACGGGTACCGGGCGGAGGGGGTACCGGGCCGGGGGCGGACGCACGGCGGCCCCGCCCCGGCCCGCGTGGGGGTCGGGTCGGGGCGGGGCTGGTCGGGACACTACGCCCCCTTTGCTACCGGCCGGTACAGGGACTGTTAACAGCCGGTGCGGCGGTGGCGGGACCGGCTTCCGTCCCCGGCCCCGGAGACCGGGCTCAGACCCGGATCTCCGAGGCGCGCTCGCCGGTCGACAGTCCCAGCGCGCGCCGGATCTCCACGGCCAGCCCGTCGCCCTTGCCTGACAGCGCCTGCGCCTTGCCGACCTCCCGCTCCAGGGCGGCCGGGTCCGTCGTCCTGGCCGCGGTGTCCCAGGCGTTGGCGGCGTCCAGCGTGAGCGCGCCCAGCTCGATCAGCTTGGCCCTGGCACCCTCCGGCCAGTCGATCCCGTTGGCCGACAGCTCGGTGACCTCCTTGCGGCTGGCGGTGGCCATCGTCCTCGCCCACTCGCGGTACTTGGCGGGCGCCACGTCGATGTCCAGGTCCGGCTCGGCGAACAGGGCGTTGTTGTAGGCGAGCACCGCGTCCAGGTAGGTGCGCTGGGCCCGGGTGAGCTTGGTCCGGTCGGTACGGACGCTCCCGGAGTGCGGCTGCTTCTCGTCCTGGAAGGTGCAGGTCACCCGGCGGTCGCCGGTCATCCAGCTCCGGACGCCCGGGTAGTAGTAGTACCCCTCCATCCCGTCGGGGACGAGCCAGGAGTCGAGCGCGTAGTCGTCGCGCACCGGGCCGCAGGACCGCGCGGCGCTGCTGCCCATCTCGGACCGGCTGGGGTACTGGTTGTCCAGGCCCCCGGGGAGGGTGACGGTGCCCGCGACCTCGGCGTGGTGCGGCGTACTGCAGGGCACCACCCGGACCCAGTAGACGCTGGCGGACTCGCTGTCCTGGCCGGGGCTGAACGGCGGCTGGTTGAAGCAGTCGCCGACCCGCAGGTCGTTGACGGCGACCGAGCCCTTCGGCCCGAGCCGGGCGTCGCCGTACCGCTCCTCGTCGAAGCCGATCGCGGCCAGCCCGACGAACGCGATCAGGGAGACGATCAGTGAGAGCACGGCGAGGATCAGGCCGCTGACGGCCAGGCCCCGGCCCTTCTCGTTGCGCCGGGGTATCCGGACCAGCGCGACCACCGCGAAGACGAGCGCCAGGGGCCACAGACAGAACAGGGCGGTGACCAGCGAGGCGATCGCGAAGCCGTTGGTGCGGGTGGGGGCGGCCGGGTAGGGGAAGCCGGGCTGGAAACCGCTCTGGGCAGCGGGGGTGACGGCGGCCCAGCCGGTCGGCTGCGGCGCGGCCGGGTCGGCCGGAGGCGGCACGTCGGCGGGGACGGCCCACGGGTCGGCGGCGGGCGGCGGCACCGGTCCGTCGGCGGGAGCGTCGACCGGTGCGGGCGGAGCCGGTGCGGGCGGAGCGACGGGGGCCGGACCGACCGACGGCGCCGGCGCCGGTTCGGGCGCGGGCTCCGGCGCGGGCGCGGGCTCCGGCGCGGGCGCGGGTGCCGGGACGACGGCAGCGTCGGACTCGGGCTTGGACACGTGCGATCTCCCCCGGCCCGCGGACCGCGGGCGGCAACTCGGCAGGACGACCCGAGGTGCCCGCGGACGGAGTCGACGGCCCGTCGGGTACGGGAACAGGCGCGCGACTCTACCGGATCCCGTGGAACACCCGCCCACGCTTTTCCGCCCCACGAACGACCCCCGCGCCGCACCGCCCGCACCGGGTCCGGCGCCGGTGCCGACACCGGTGCCGACACCGGCGTCAGCGCCGGGCCAGGACCTCCCCGTGCAGCATCGCGAACCACCCGTCCCCGGCCGCCGCCCACTCCCGCCACCCGGCCGCGATCCGGGCCAGTTCGGCCTCGTCCGCGAACCCCTGCGCCACGGCCGCCCTGGCGATGCCCGAGTCCGTGATCCGCTCGGCCCACAGCCCGCCCCACCACGCGCGCTGCTCGGGGGTCGCGTACGTCCAGGTGCTCGACGTCGCGGTGACCTCGGTGAATCCGGCCGCCCGGGCCCAGGACAGCAGCCGCCGGCCGGCGTCCGGCTCGCCGCCGTTGTGCCGGGCGATCCGCTCGTACAGCTCCAGCCAGTGGTCCAGCTCCGGCACCTCCGGGTACCAGGTCATGCTGGCGTAGTCGACGTCCCGGACGGCGACCACACCCCCCTCGGCGGTGACCCGGCGCAGCTCCCGCAGCGCCCCCACCGGGTCGGCCACGTGCTGCAGCACCTGATGGGCGTGCACCACGTCGAACTCGCCGTCCGCGTACGCCAGCCGGTGCACATCGGCGACCTCGAACACGACGTTGGACAGGCCCCGCCCGGCGACGTACCGGGCGGCCTCCGCCAGCACCTCGGCCGAGGCGTCCGCGGCCACCACCCGGCCGGTCGGGCCGACCAGTTCGGCCAGGTCGGCGGTGATGGTGCCCGGTCCGCAGCCGATGTCCAGCACGGCCTGCCCGGACCGCAGGCGGTCGCGCAGATAAGCGGCGGAGTTCTCGACCGTCCGGGAGCGGTGCGAGCGCAGTACGGGCTCCTGGTGGCCATGGGTGTAGACGGCGTTCTTCGGTGCGGTCATGGTGGTCTCCCCCTCGGGATCTGCCGTTCCTCGACGCCTCCGACGCTACTCCTTGTCCCGTATTTCGAGAAGATTTGTCTCACATACCGATCGCCCGGCCGGTCGCCGGACACCCCGGGCCGTACCGTGGACGCACCCGACCGAACCGCCCCACGTGAAGGGCTCGCCACCATGCCCGGCCCCCGCCCGTTCGTCCTGCTGAGTGCCGCCATGTCCCTGGACGGCTTCCTCGACGACGCCTCGCCCGAGCGGCTGCTGCTCTCCGGACCGGCCGACTTCGACCGGGTGGACGCCGAGCGGGCCGCCGCCGACGCCGTCCTGGTCGGCGGCAACACCCTGCGCGCGGACAACCCGCGGCTGCTGGTCAACGACCCCGGACGGCGGGACGCACGGACGGCGGCCGGCCGGCCCGCGTACCCGCTGAAGGTGACGCTCAGCGCGAGCGGCCGACTGGACCGCTCACTGCGGTTCTGGCACACCGGTGGCGAACGGCTCGCCTACACCACGGACACCGGCGCCGCCGCGCTGCGCCCCGAGCTGGCCGGGCTGGCCGAGGTGGTCGCGCTCGGCCCGGTCGTGGACCTGGGCGCGGTGCTGGACGACCTCGGCGCGCGCGGGGTGCGGCGGCTGATGGTCGAGGGCGGCGGCGGGGTGCACACCCAGTTCCTGGCCCAGGGACTGGCGGACGAGCTCCAACTGGTCGTGGCGCCGCTGCTGGTCGGACAGCCGGGCGCGCCCCGGTTCGTCGGCCCGGCGGACTTCCCCGGTGGCCCGGCCCGGCGGATGCGACTGCTGGAGGCCCGTACGGTGGGCGATGTCGTCCTGCTCAGGTACGCCCCGAAGGAGTCAGCCCCGTGACCGAGCCGCGTTCCGCGCCCGACGCCGGTCCCACGACCGACGCCGGCCCCACGACCGACGCCGATCTCGCGTTCCTCCGCCGGGCGGTGGAGCTCTCCCGCCGCTGCCCGCCCTCGCGGACGGCGTTCTCGGTCGGCGCGGTGGTGGTCGCCGCCGACGGCGCGGTACTGGCGGAGGGCTTCAGCCGCGAGACGGACGGCCACGACCACGCGGAGGAGGCGGCCCTCGCCAAGCTCCCGGCCGGCGACCCCCGGCTGCGCGGCGCGACCGTCTACAGCTCGCTGGAGCCCTGCGGACAGCGGGCCTCCCGCCCGGTGCCGTGCGCCGAACTGCTGATCACGGCCGGCGTCCCCCGGGTGGTGGTGGCCTGGCGGGAGCCGTCCACCTTCGTCGCCGAGACCAGGGGCGCCTCGCTGCTGGAGGCGGCCGGGATCCAGGTGGTCGAGCTGCCGGAGCTGGCGGAGGAGGCCCGCGCGGTCAACGCGCACCTGCTGGACTGAGGTCCGGCGGCGGCACCCGGGACGATCTTTTGTATCCTTGTTGAACATTAGGCTCGCATTTCGCGCGCCTCTTCATCATCCCGGACGGAGCCGCCCCGTGCCCACGACCTTCACCCCCCGCGCCCTGCTGCTGGACATGGACGGCACCCTGGTCGACTCCGACGCCGTGGTCGAACGCTGCTGGAGCCGGTGGGCCCGGGAGCACGGCCTCGACCCGGCCGAGGTGCTGCACACGGCCCACGGCCGCCAGGGCCACGCCACCATGGCCGTCCTGCTGCCCGACCGCCCGGTGGAGCTCAACCTCGCGGACAACGCGCGGATGCTCGCCGCGGAACGGGCCGACACCGAGGGTGTCGTCCCGGTTCCCGGCGCCCCCGCCTTCCTCGCCGCCCTGGCCGGTCACCCGCACGCCCTGGTGACCTCCGCCGACGCCCCGCTCGCCCGGGTCCGGATGGCCGCCGCCGGCCTCACCCTGCCGTCGGTCCTGATCACCGCCGAGTCCGTGGGCGCCAGCAAGCCCGACCCCGAGGGCTTCCTCAAGGGCGCCGCCGCCCTCGGCTTCGCCCCCGCCGACTGCCTGGCCTTCGAGGACTCCGGGGCCGGCATCGCCGCCGCCCTCGCGGCCGGCGTACCGGTCGTCGGCGTCGGCCCCCGCGCCGCCGCCCACCACCCCGCGGCCCACGCCGCCACCCTGGAGTCCGTCACCGTCACCCCGGGCCCGGACGGCACGCTCACCGTCACCGTCGCCTGACCGCGGCACGGCGGGGCCGGGCGTCGCCCGGCCCCGCCGCGTCCCCCTGGTCAGCCCCGGCCGTGCGCGCGCTCCGCCAGCCAGCCCGCCATCGCCCGCACCCCGACACCGATCGCCCGCTCGTCCGGCTCGAAGGTCTCGTAGTGCGGGTAGCTCGTCTCGATCCCGGCCCCCGGGGTACGCACCCCGAGGAAGCTGTAGGTGCCCGGGACCCGCTCCAGGAACAGCGCGTAGTCCTCCCCGTTGAACGGGAACGCGGTGCGGTTCACCGTCACCGCGTTCGGTCCGAACTCGCACCGCAGCCGCCGGGCCAGCGCGTTCGCCGCGTCCGGCGGGCAGAGCAGCGCCGGGAACGGGTCGCGCGGATACGTGACCACCGCCCCCGGGTACGTCTGCGCCAGCCGGCGGATCTCCTCCCGGACCTCGGCGTCCCGCTCCGGCGGCCAGCACCGGAACTTCGCCTCGACGACCGGCCGCCCCTCGGCGTCCGGCGCCGGCGCCACCCGGGCGCCGGTCACCAGGAACCGGGCCAGCGGCCCGTCCGGCGTCCGCACGTCCCGGACCATGGCCTCCAGGTCCGCGGGCCCCTGCGGCAGCGGCACCGTGCCGAGCGCGGTGATCGCGCCCACCAGCCGGGCCGCCGTCGCGGCCGCGTCCGGACCGCCGATCGCGATGTTCACCCAGTCCTGACCCGGCAGCCCGCTGCCCGGCGTCACGGCGAACCCGCCGACCGGGTACGGCCCGGTGTGCAGGGCGTGGATCTCCTCGACGCCGGTCCGCTCCAGCCACCCCTGCGCGATCATCGCCCGGGCGCCCACCAGACCCTCCTCCCCCGGCTGGAAGAAGAACACCACCGTGCCGCTCAACCGGTGCCGCAGCCGGGCCAGCGTCAGCGCGACGCCCACCCCGACCGCGGTGTGGATGTCGTGCCCGCAGGCGTGCGCCGCCGGCCGGCCCTTCTTCGGCGGCATGATCCCGTCGCCCGGCACCGCGTCCATGTCCGCCCGGTAGGCCACCGTCCGGCCCGGCCGCGCACCGCGCAGCACCGCGACCACGCCGTACCCGGGCACCGCCGTCCCGTCCGGCGAGGTGGTCCCGCCCACCCCGGCGGTCACCTCCAGCCCCGCCGCCCGCAGCCGCTGCGCGACCTCCCCGGCGGCGTACGTCTCCGCGCCCGTGGTCTGCGGGTTCGCGTGCAGCGCCCGCCGCAGCGCGACCAGCTCGCCGTCCAGCCGCGCCGCCACGGCGTCCACCGCCGCCTGGTCGACCGGGTTCCGGCGCCCCGCCGGCTCCGCCGAGGCCGCCCCACCGGAGGCCATCACCACGGCCCCGGCCCCGGCCGCCGCCACCCCACCGAGCACTGCCCGCCGACTCGGCCCGTAACCCGTCACGTTCTCCATCAGTCCCCCGTGATCCGATCGATGTGACAGTCAGTCAATCAGCCGACCACATGCACCGGTCAAGACCCGCCAGCCCCATTGACAACACCGGCCCCACATGGAACGACACCGCCCGGCCCGCTTGTGCAGCGGGTCGGGCGGCATGCGGGAACGGGGCCGGACCGGCCGCCGAGCGCTCAGTAGCGGTAGCGGGCCGCCAGGATGACGATCTCCCGGTCGGTGACCAGATAGACGAGGCGATGCTCGTCGTCGATCCTCCGCGACCAGGCCCCTGGCAGGTGGTACTTCAGCGGCTCGGGCTTGCCGATCCCGGTGAACGGATCGCGCAGGACGTCCTCGACGAGCCTGTTGATCCTCGCGAGCATCTTACGATCGTTCTTGAGCCAGGACGTGCAGTCCTCCCAGCCCTGCTCTCCGAAGACGAGCCTCACTCGACACCCCGCCCGGCATCAGCCGAGTCGGGGTCGATGAGCGTGCGCTCGGAGAGCCCTACGCCGTTCAGCGCGTTGTCGTACGCCTTGAGCAGGCGACGAGCGTTCGCCGGCGAACGCAGGAGGTACGAACCCTCCCGCAGGGCGGCGTAGTCCTCGGCGGAGACGAGTACGGCATTTCCGTGCTTGGACACGATCTCGATGGCGTCGTGGTCCTCGTTGACCTTCTTGATCAACGGAAAGAGATCCCTGCGGGCTTCGCTCGCGGTGATGGGCACGGCACGTACCCCCTTCGGCGAGTGGTACCGAATACGGTACCACTCAAGGGGCTCGCCGGACGGGTCGACGGGAAGAGGGTCGGACTCCGGGGAGTCCGGCCCTCTTCGATCCACGCACGTGCCAGGTCAGACGTTGAAGCGGAACTCCACGACGTCGCCGTCCTGCATGACGTACTCCTTGCCCTCGATGCGGGCCTTGCCCTTGCTGCGGGCCTCGGCGATGGAGCCGCAGGCGACCAGGTCGTCGAAGGAGATGATCTCCGCCTTGATGAAGCCCTTCTGGAAGTCGGTGTGGATCACACCGGCGGCCTCGGGGGCGGTCGCGCCCTTCTTGACGGTCCAGGCCCGGGTCTCCTTGGGGCCCGCCGTGAGGTAGCTCTGCAGGCCGAGGGTCTCGTAGCCGACCCGGCCGAGGGTGGCCATGCCGGTCTCCTCCTGGCCCATGGACTGGAGGAGCTCCAGCGCCTCGTCCTCGTCCATGCCGATCAGCTCGGACTCGATCTTGGCGTTCAGGAAGATCGCCTCGGCGGGGGCGACCAGGGCGCGCTGGGCCTCCTTGAACTCCTCGTCGACCAGCTCGTCCTCGTCGACGTTGAACACGTAGAGGAAGGGCTTGGTGGTGAGCAGGTGCAGCTCGCGCACCGAGGAGGCGTCGAAGCCCGCCTCGAAGAGGGTCTTGCCGGTCTCCAGGATCTTCTGGGCGGCCTCGGCGGCGGCCAGCGTGGCGGCCGACTCCTTCTTCAGTCGGGCCTCCTTCTGGAGCCGCGGCAGCACCTTCTCGATCGACTGGAGGTCGGCGAGGATCAGCTCGGTGTTGATGGTCTCGATGTCGTCCTTCGGCGAGACCTTGCCGTCGACGTGCACCACGTCGGGGTCGACGAAGGCCCGGATGACCTGGCAGATCGCGTCCGACTCACGGATGTTCGCCAGGAACTTGTTGCCCAGGCCCTCACCGACCGAGGCGCCGCGCACGATGCCGGCGATGTCGACGAAGTCGACGGTCGCCGGGAGGATCCGCTGCGAGCCGAAGATCTCGGCGAGCTTGCCCAGCCGGGCGTCCGGGACGCCGACGACGCCGACGTTGGGCTCGATGGTGGCGAACGGGTAGTTGGCCGCCAGCACGTCGTTCTTGGTCAGGGCGTTGAACAGGGTCGACTTGCCGACGTTCGGCAGGCCGACGATTCCGATCGTGAGCGACATGAAGCGCAGTCCCGGGGGCTTGGAGGAGTTGGGCCGGCCCGCTCGCCGGACCGATCCCCCAGTCTACGGGCAGCGGGTCAGGCGTCGGCCGCCGCCGGGGAGGGCTCCAGGAACTCCAGCCGGTTGCCGAGCCGGTCGCTGGAGTGGAACCTTCGGTACCCCGGCAGGTTGTCGTCCCAGACCACCTCGTGGCCGTGCGCGGCCAGCCGCTCGGCGAGGGCGTCCAGGTCTCCGATCCGGAAGCCCGGATGCCCCTTGCGGGACGGCCGGAACTCCGGCACCACCCCGAGGTGCACCTCCACCCCGCCGCCGCGGAACCAGCAGCCGCCGCGCGCGGCCAGCACCGGGGGCTTCACCAGTTCCGTCATACCGAGCACACCGTGCCAGAAGGCGCGGCACTCGTCCTCCGCCCCCGCCGGGATGTCGAGCTGGACGTGGTGCAGCCGTTCGAAGGTGAATCCGCTGGTCATGCGCTCCCCCTGGGGTGATCGGGCATCGGTCACACCAATACTCCGTCCGAAGACACGGAACAAGCCCCGACGGCCCATTACACAGTGTGGCGATGATCGGACCGTACGTTGGGCGGGTGGAGCAGAGCATCCGTACCCAGCCGCCAGGGCCCAGACGCCGACCGCCGAACGGCGCGGCCGGGGCCGCCGTCCCCGGGCCGGGCCGCGCCCCCGGGAGCACGGGCGGGCCGGCCGTCCGCCCCGCCGCCAAGACCCCCGGCAGAGCGGGTGGGAAGGCCGCCGGACGGCCACCGGGGCGGGGCGCCGACCCCGGTTCCCGACTACGCCCCGTGTCCGGCCCGCCCGTGCTGCGGGCCCGGATGGCGGGGCGGCTGTACGGGCGGCGGCGCAGCGGCCGCCCGACCCGGCTGACCGCCGTCGGCACCGGGGTGGCCGCGCTGGCGGCGACGATCACGGTGGCCGGCCTGGACCGGCTGGTACTCGGCGGGCTGGGGCCGCTGTTCGGCATCGGCTTTCTGCTGATCTGTTTCCAGCTCGCCGTCCGGGTCCGGTACGCGGACCTGCTGGCCGCGCCGATCAGCGGGCCGATCGCCTTCGCCGCCGCGCTGCTGCTGTTCGGTCCGGTCACCTCGTCCGGGGTGACGGCCCAGGTGGTGGCGCTGGCGACCAACCTGGCGACCCGGGCGGGCTGGCTGTTCTCCGGCACCGGGCTGGCCGCGGCGATCGTGCTGGCCCGGTTCGTGGCCCAGCGCCGGATCCACCGCGCGCGCTGAGGGGCGGGAGGCCGACCGGAACGGCCTCCGCCCCTCGGCGCCGACGGCGGAGCGGACCGGGAAGGCGAACGGGAAGCCGGCGGGCCGGCGCGAGGACGCGACGGGCTCAGCCCGAGGCCCGGGCGGCCGCCATGGCCGCGCCGACGATGCCGGCGTCGTTGCGCAGCTCCGCCGGGACGACCCGGGCACCGCGCTCGCGCAGCAGCGGCAGGAACTTCTCGTGCTTGCGGCTCACACCGCCGCCGATCACGATCAGCTGCGGCGAGAACAGCATCTCCACCAGGTCCAGGTACTCGTCCACCCGGCCGGCCCACTGCCCCCAGCTCAGATCGTGCCGCTCCTTGGCCGCCGAGGAGGCCCGCCGCTCGGCGTCCTTTCCGCGCAGCTCCAGGTGGCCCAGCTCGGTGTTGGGCACCAGCGTGCCGTCCACGAACAGGGCGCTGCCGATGCCGGTGCCGAAGGTCAGCACCAGCACCACGCCCTCCTGTCCCCGGCCGGCCCCGTGGGTGGTCTCGGCGAGACCGGCCGCGTCGGCGTCGTTGAGCACCACGGCCGGCAGGTCCAGCGCCTCCCGGAACAGTCCGGCCGCGTCCAGGCCGATCCAGCCCTTGTCGACATTGGCGGCGGTCCTGGTGTGCCCGTCGACCACCACGCCGGGGAAGGTCAGACCGACCGGTCCCCGGTGGTCGAAGTGGCGGACCACCTCGCGGACGGCGGCGACCACCGCCTCCGGCGCGGAGGGCTGCGGGGTGAGGACCTTGTGCCGTTCCTGCGCGAGCACGCCCCGGGCCAGGTCGACGGGGGCACCCTTGATGCCCGATCCGCCGATGTCCACACCGAATACCGCCGTCATCTCGACCGCCCTCCGCCCGAACGTTGTCCACAGACCTGTGCATGGCTGTGCACGGCCGTCCACAAAACTTACGAGAGCCCGCCGGGCCCCGCACAGCGGAGGGCCCGGCGACCCCGCGGGGGCCGCCGGGCCCTCCGGCCGGATCCTGACGCGTTACAGCTTGCCCGCGGCCTCGGCCCGCAGGTCGCGGCGGAGCTCCTTGGGCAGCGAGAAGATCAGGTGCTCCTCGGCGGTCTTGACGGTGGAGACCTCGTCGTAGCCGCGCGCGGCCAGCCACTCCAGCACGCCGTCGACCAGGATCTCCGGCACCGAGGCGCCGCTGGTCAGGCCGACCGTGGTGACGCCGGTCAGCCACTCCTCGCTGATCTCCTCGGCGAAGTCGACCAGGTGGGCGGCCTTGGCGCCGTACTCCAGGCCGACCTCGACCAGGCGGACGGAGTTGGAGGAGTTCTTGGAGCCGACCACGATCAGCAGGTCCGTCTCCGGGGCCATCTGCTTGACGGCCACCTGACGGTTCTGGGTGGCGTAGCAGATGTCGTCGCTGGGCGGGCTGACCAGCAGCGGGAAGCGCTGCTTCAGCTCGCCGACGGTGGCCATGGTCTCGTCCACCGACAGGGTGGTCTGGGAGAGCCAGACCACCTTGGACTCGTCGCGGACCTGCACCTTGGCGACGTCCTCGGCGCCGTCGACCAGGTGGATCCGGTCCGGCGCCTCGCCCATGGTGCCGATGACCTCCTCGTGGCCCTCGTGGCCCACCAGCAGGATGTCGTAGCCCTCGTCGGCGAAGCGCACGGCCTCCTTGTGCACCTTGGTCACCAGCGGGCAGGTGGCGTCGACGGTGGCGAGCTTGCCGGCCCGCGCCTCGTCGTGCACCGACGGGGCGACGCCGTGGGCGGAGAAGACCACGATCGAGCCCTCGGGCACCTCCTCCGTCTCGTCGACGAAGATCGCGCCCTTCTTCTCCAGGGTCTGCACCACGTACTTGTTGTGGACGATCTGCTTGCGGACGTAGATGGGCGCCCCGTACTGCTCCAGGGCCTTCTCAACGGCGATCACGGCGCGGTCGACGCCCGCGCAGTAGCCCCGGGGGGCGGCGAGCAGGACACGGCGCTGCGCGGTGTTGGAGGACATGGCTCCATCGTACGGGCGGAGGGGAGCCGCGCCGACGGGAGTCGCGTTCCGGCCGGAACCGGTCCCGGGTGCTCAAATGTGGAAGCTATGAGCGAGCGAGCCGGGCCGGACGGGCCCGACGACGGCGGGCCCCCGGGCGGGCTGCGGCGCAGCCTCGGCGTCCGCGACCTGGTGGTCTACGGACTGCTGTTCATCGCCCCGATGGCCCCGGTGGGCGTGTTCGGGGTGCTCGACGCCAAGAGCCGCGGCGCGGTCGCGGCCGTCTACCTGGTGGCCACCGCGGCCATGGGTTTCACGGCGCTCTCCTACGCGCAGATGGTGCGGGCGGTGCCGCGGACGGGGTCGGTGTACGCCTACGCGCGGGCCGGGCTCGGCGAGGCGGCGGGCTTCCTGGCCGGATGGATGGCGCTGCTGGACTACCTGTTGATCCCGGCGGTCGCGTACCTGTTCTCCGGGATCGCGCTGCACTCGCTGGTCCCGGACGTCCCGCGCTGGGTGTGGACGGCGCTGGCGGTGCTGGTGACCACCGCGCTGAACCTGGCCGGGGTGCGGACGGCGGCGAGGGTGGGTCTGGCGGTGCTGGTGGCGGAGCTCGCGGTACTGGCGGTCTTCGTGGCCGCGGCCGCGGTGGTGCTGGCGCGCGACGGCGCGCAGCGCGGCTGGGCGACGCCGTTCACGGCCGTCGGCGGCTTCTCCGCGTCCGCCGTGCTCTCGGCGGTCTCGGTGGCGGTGCTGTCCTATCTGGGCTTCGACGCGATCGCGACCTTCGTCGAGGAGGCGGTCGGCGCCTCGGCGGCGGTGGCGCGGGCGCTGGTGTGGTGCCTGGTGGTGTCCGGTCTGCTGTTCGTGGCGCAGACCTGGCTGGCGGCGCTGCTGGAGCCGCTCTCCCCGGCGGAGCTGGCGGCGGATCCGGCGGCGCAGGGGTCGGCGTTCTACGACACGGTGGAGGGCTCGGTCGGGCACTGGCTGCATGTGCTGGTCGCGGCGAGCAAGGCGGTCGGCGCGGCCTTCGCCGCCCTGGCCGGGCAGGCGGCGGCCGGGCGGCTGCTGTTCGCGATGGGCCGGGACGGGCGGCTGCCGCGCTTCCTCGGCGCGGTCGACCCGGGATCGGCGGTGCCGCGCCGGGCGCTGCTGGTGTCGGCGGCGATCACCCTGGTGGCGGCGGTCTGGGCGGCGGACCGGGACGACGGGCTCGACCGGCTGACCTCGGTGGTGGACATCGGCGCCCTCACCGCCTTCACCCTGCTGCACGCCTCGGTGGTGGGCTGGTACGTGGTGCGGCACGGCTCGCGCGACTGGGCCCGGCACCTGCTGGTGCCGGTGCTGGGCGTGCTGGTGATCGGCGCGGTGGTGGCCGAGGCGGCCGGCTCGGCGCAGGTGGTGGGGCTGGTCTGGCTGGCGGTCGGCCTGCTGGTGGTGGCCGTCCGGAGCGGTTCCGCTGTCGGCGGGCGTCGCTAACCTCGTACCCATGGCCAACCCCAGCTCCCCCGAAGCGCCGCTCCCGGTCGGCAAGGTCTCCGCCCTGATCGGCGGCTGGATCGACCGGCTCGGCGCGATCTGGGTGGAGGGACAGATCACCCAGCTGAGCCGGCGGCCGGGGGCGGGTGTGGTGTTCCTGACGCTGCGCGACCCGCAGGCGGACGTCTCGCTGACGGTGACGTGCTTCCGCTCCGTCTTCGACCAGGTCGCGGACTCGGTGCAGGAGGGCTCGCGGGTGATCCTGCACGCCAGGCCGGAGTGGTACGCGGCGCGCGGCCAGCTCTCGCTGCGGGCGTCGGAGATCCGGCTGGTCGGTCTGGGCGAGCTGCTGGCCCGGCTGGAGCAGCTGAAGCGGCGGCTGGCCGGCGAGGGGCTGTTCGCGGCGGAGCGCAAGAAGCCGCTGCCGTTCCTGCCGCAGTGCGTCGGGCTGGTGACCGGGCGCGGCTCGGCGGCGGAGCGGGACGTGCTGGAGAACGCCCGGCGGCGCTGGCCCGCCGTCCGCTTCGAGATCCGCAACGTCCCGGTGCAGGGTGTCAGCGCGGTGGAGCGGGTGAGCGAGGCCGTCCGGGAGCTGGACGAGCACCCCGAGGTGGACGTGATCGTGGTGGCCCGGGGCGGCGGCAGCGTCGAGGACCTGCTGCCGTTCTCGGACGAGGGCCTGATCCGCTTGGTCGCGGCCGCGCGGACGCCGGTGGTGAGCGCGATCGGGCACGAGCCGGACCAGCCGCTGCTGGACTTCGTCGCCGACCTGCGCGCCTCCACGCCCACCGACGCCGCCAAACGGGTGGTTCCGGACGTCGGCGAGGAGCTGGTCAAGGTCCGTCAGCTGCGGGACCGGGCGCGGCGGCACGTGCTGGCCCGGGTGGAGCGGGAGCGGCACGGGCTGGACGGGGTGCGCAGCCGGCCGGTGCTGGCGGCGCCGCAGCGGATGCTGGACGGGCGGGGTCAGGAGGTGGCCGGGCTGCTGGAGCGGTCCCGGCGCACCCTGGGCCACCGGCTGGAGCACGCGCAGAGCGATCTCGGGCACACCCTGGCCCGGGTAGTGGCGCTGTCCCCGGCGGCCACCCTGGAGCGCGGGTACGCGGTGCTGCAGCGGCGGGACGGCACGGTGGTGACCGATCCGGCGCAGGTCGCGGCCGGCGAGGGACTGCACGCCCGGGTGGCGGGCGGCGGCTTCGACGTCACCGCGGACGGCACGGCGGCGGACGGCGGGCCGGACGGCGGCGCGGCGGGCCGGTAGCGGCGGGCGGGGCGCGGTGACGGTCCGGCCCCCTACGCTGGCTCCCATGGCAGACGAGGAGCAGAGCACGGCGGCAGCGGCCGTGGAGACGCCGACCGCGGACGACGCGCTGGGGTACGAGCACGCGCGGGACGCGCTGCTGGAGGTGGTCCGACAGCTGGAGAACGGCGGCACCTCACTGGAGGAGTCGCTGGCGCTGTGGGAGCGCGGCGAGCAGCTGGCGAAGGTCTGCCAGCGCTGGCTGGACGGCGCGCGGGCCCGGCTGGACGCCGCGCTGGCCGCCGAGGAGGACGCTCCGCCGCGGGGGTGACCCAGCTCACACGCACTCCGGGGAACAGTTGAATGTTCACCCATGTTGGGAACGTCTGACCGGCTGCGGCCGGTCACCGCTCCACAGACGACCCCCCAGCTTCTTCCTCCCCCGAGGTGCACAGACATGACCACCGACACTCTGGTTCTCGACGCCGCCGCCCAGGACCTGCTGTTCCGCGAGGCCCGGACGGCCAACTCCTTCACCGACGAGCCGGTTTCCGACGAGCAGATCCAGGCGATCTACGAGCTGGTCAAGTTCGGCCCGACGGCGATGAACCAGCAGCCGCTGCGCGTCGTCCTGGTCCGCTCGGCCGAGGGCCGCGAGCGCCTGGTCCAGCACCTCGGCGAGGGCAACAAGGCGAAGACCGCCGCCGCCCCGCTGACCGCGATCCTCGCCGTGGACAACGAGTTCCACGAGGAGCTGCCGACCGTCTTCCCGCACTTCCCGGCCGCCAAGGGCTACTTCTCCGAGCGCCCGGTCCGCGAAGCCTCGGCCGCGATGAACGGCGCCCTGCAGGCCGGCTACTTCATCATCGGCGTGCGCGCCGCCGGCCTGGCCGCCGGCCCGATGACCGGCTACGACGCCGAGGGCATCAACAAGGAGTTCTTCACCGACGGCGAGCACTCGGTGCTGGCCGTGGTGAACATCGGCAAGCCGGGCGAGAACGCCTGGTACCCGCGCTCGCCGCGGCTGGCCTACGACGAGGTCGTCACCACCGTCTGAGCCACCACCGTCCGCGCCCTCGGCCGATTCACCACCGGCCGAAGGCGCGACCGGCCCCGCCGGACCGGGAACCCCCGGTCCGGCGGGGACAGCGCGAGGGCCCCGCACGCACCGCGTGCGGGGCCCTTCCGCGTCCCGGTCGACCGGCCGCCCCCGGAACGGAGATCTCCGCTCCGGGGGCGGGAACCGGACTACTTCAACGACCGCGCCAGCTCCGCCAGCTCCTCGTAGGAGGCGGTGCCGGTCAGCACGGTGGTGGCGCTGCCGGTCTGCGTGGTGATCGCCCGCGCCTTCGGCCCCTGCACCCGCTCCCACGCCTGCCCGGCGACGTCCTCGGTGCCGTCCGGCTTGCCGTCGGCCACGGTGGCCTTGAGCACGTCGTCACGCGCGATGTCGCTCTGCTCCACGGCCGCGTACTGGCCCGACGGAGTGACGAAGCCCAGGTGCCAGGCATTGCCCTTGCCGTTGTTCATCGCCGCCGCGTTGTACGTCACCGAGGTGGCCCGCCACTTCGGCGACAGGCCGTCCGGGACCAGCAGCGGGTACGGCGCGGCGCGCTTCGCGGTGGCCGCGGCCACCCGGTAGTCGACCGGGCGCACCCCGTCGCCGTCCGCGTCGTGCGGCAGGAACAGGTACCCGACCCAGACCACGACGCCGACGGCCAGCATCGACAGGACCATGTCCCGTACGCTCTGCCGGCCCCTCATGCCCTTGCTCTCTCCAGCCACCCCCACATGGTGACTCATGCCGACGCGGCCGCCCGCACCCGGGGTGGCCGCGTCGGCGCGCCGAGGGGCCGAAGCCGCCCCCTCCGGGCCGTGGAGGGACCCGCGCCACAGACAGTCATGTCGTGGGCAGATACGATCGCAACACCCTCACCACGGCGTTCGACCAGGCAGTAGTCGGGCGCTCACTGGCCGTCGCGTACAGAGAGGTAACGACGATGACCACGCAGTACCCGCACCACCTCCCCAGCTCCCTCGAGGTCGCGCCCGAGGCTCCGGACCGGAACCTCGCGCTCGAACTCGTCCGGGTCACCGAGGCCGCCGCGCTCGCGGCCGGCCGCTGGGTCGGCCGTGGCGACAAGAACGGCGCCGACGGCGCCGCGGTCCGCGCCATGCGCACCCTCGTCTCCACCGTCTCGATGAACGGCGTCGTCGTCATCGGCGAAGGGGAGAAGGACGAAGCCCCGATGCTCTACAACGGCGAGCGGGTCGGCGACGGCACCGGCGCCGAGTGCGATGTCGCGGTGGACCCCGTCGACGGCACCACCCTCACGGCCAAGGGCATGAACAACGCGGTCGCCGTCCTCGCCGTCGCCGACCGCGGCACCATGTTCGACCCGAGCGCCGTGTTCTACATGGACAAGCTGGTCACCGGGCCGGAGGCTGCCGACTTCGTCGACATCACCGCCCCGCCGGCCGTCAACATCCGCCGGGTCGCCAAGGCCAAGGGCATCGCCGTCGAGGACGTCACCGTCGTCGTCCTGGACCGCCCCCGCCACGAGGGTCTGATCCGGGACATCCGCGACGCCGGCGCCCGGATCAAGTACATCTCCGACGGCGACGTCGCCGGCGCCATCATGGCCGCCCGCGAGGGCACCGGCGTCGACCTGCTCATGGGCATCGGCGGCACCCCCGAGGGCATCATCGCCGCCTGCGCGATGAAGTGCATGGGCGGCGTGATCCAGGGCCGGCTCTGGCCCAAGGACGACGCCGAGCGGCAGAAGGCCATCGACGCCGGGCACGACCTCGACCGGGTGCTCAGCACCGACGACCTGGTCAGCGGCGAGAACGTGTTCTTCGTCGCCACCGGCATCACCGACGGCGAGCTGCTGCGCGGGGTGCACTACCGCCAGGAGACCGCCACCACCAGCTCGCTGGTCATGCGTTCCAAGAGCGGCACCATCCGGGAGGTCCACGCGACCCACCGGCTGTCCAAGCTCCGGGCCTACAGCGCGATCGACTTCGACCGCGCCAACTGAGCGACCCCGTGACCGGGCCGCCCACCGGCGGCCCGGTCCACGGAACGGTCACGGCGAAACCCGCGGCCTCGGCGAAATCCCCCTTCGCCGAGGCCGCGGGCGTGTGCGGCGGGCGCGTGCCGACGCCCCGGGCCCGGCGCCGGGGATCAGCCCGCGATCCGGCCCCTCGCCCCCGGCACCCGGACCGGCTCGCACAGCTCGACGTCCCGCCGCCGGCGGCGCGCCAGCACCACCCGGCGCTCGGCCGCCGTCAGCCCGCCCCAGACCCCGTAGGGCTCCGGCTGCGCCAGCGCGTGCTCCCGGCAGTCCAGCAGCACCGGGCAGCGGGCGCACACCTGCTTCGCCTGCTCCTCGCGCGACAGCCGGGCCGCGGTCGGCTCCTTGGACGGTGCGAAGAAGAGGCCCACCTCGTCCCGCCGGCAGGCCGCGGCGGTGTGCCACGGACTGTCCTCGCCCGCCGGCTGCGCCGGGGGCCGCTCCAGCAGCTGCGCCGCGGCCACCGGCGAGGCGGCGGCCGACGGCCGGCCGACCGGCGACGGGGCGGCCGGCGAAGGGGCGGCGGACGGGGTGGTGCGGGACTCGATCGGATGCAGCACGGCCGTACTCCTGACGAGGCTCTCGGACACGGGGAAGCTCGCTCCCCTGCCCGGCTGCGGGGTCCCCGTTCACACCCGGGCCGGCCTCAGGCCGCCTCCGGTACGCAGCCGTACAAGAAGCGATGTGCCAGAGGAACTACCCCACGCCGCCGGGATTCATGCACACTGCACGCAACCGACTACAGCGTGCACCCGACACAACGACGAGTGCCCGGCCGGGAGTTGCCCCCGACCGGGCACCGGACCGACCGCCGGGCGGCGGAGTCCGTTGTTCCGGATGTCGACCCGCGGTCGGCCGGGACGTCCCGGCCGACCGCGGCACGCCCGCTCAGTCGGTACCGAGCTGCTTGCGCACCCACTCCTTGAGCTTCTTGCCCCGGCGCGGCTTGGCCTCGCAACCGCCGAACACCGCGGTGCCCTTGACCCGCACCACCGGCGCGTAGGGGTCCGCCGCGGTCTGCTCCTTGACGTCGAAGCCGCCGAAGATCCCGACGCCGCCCCCGTGCAGGCTGACGTTCTCCGGCACCTTGATCTCCACTCCGCCGAAGATCGCCACCACGTCGATCACCACCTCGGGCGACTCGAACACGGCGTCCGTCAGATCGATCTCGACCCCGCCGAAGATCGCCACCGCGCGCAGGTTCGACCCCACCCGCCACCGGCCCTTGCGGGACGAGCCGCCGAAGACCGCCAGCATGGTCGGCGCCTCGTTACGGGCCGGCAGCCGCACCGGGCCGTCCGGACGCGGGGCCGCCGACGGGTCGCCCAGCGGCGGCTTCTCGAAGGAGATTTCGCGGTGCACCGGAAGGTCCCGGGTCAGCGGCACGAGGTCGCCCAGGGTCTTGGCCGCGTACGCCGCCTCGATCCGCTCGGCGTGCTCCTCGACGTCCAACCGCCCCTCGGCGTAGGCGTCGCGCAGCAGCTCCGCCACCCGTTCGCGGTCGGCGTCCGAAGCCCTCAGTTCGGCCTCCGCCACCGGGGCGTGCGCGGGTCGGACGGGCGGCGTCGCCCCCGGCTTGGTCATCGGTACGGCCCCCCGGCCCTGATCGTCCAACTGCTGGTCCTGCGGGTCCTTCGACGGCGAGTTCTCCACGGGGCCAGCCTAGTCAACCGGGCAAGCCCCGTCCCCACCGCGGGTGACCCCGGTCACGCAGGCTGACCTTCCCGCGTGCGCGATTCCCGCGCGTCCTACCCTTGAGGGTGCTTTCGCCCCTCCAGGGTGCTTCGCCGACGCAGCCGGAACACTGGCAACACTGGACACCTAAGGACCGCCCCCATGGCTCCCACGCCGGACTTCGAGTACAGCGACCTTCTCCCCCTGGGCGCTGACCCGACCCCTTACCGCAAGCTCACCTCCGAGGGTGTCTCCACCTTCGAGGCCGGCGGCCGGACCTTCCTCCGGGTCGAGCCCGAGGCCCTGCGGCTGCTCACCGCCGAGGCGATGCACGACATCTCGCACTACCTGCGCCCGGCCCACCTCGCCCAGCTGCGCCGCATCCTGGACGACCCCGAGGCCAGCCCCAACGACCGCTTCGTCGCGCTGGACCTGCTGAAGAACGTCAACATCTCCGCCGGCGGCATCCTGCCGATGTGCCAGGACACCGGCACCGCGATCGTCATGGGCAAGCGCGGCCAGAACGTGCTGACCGAGGGCGGCGACGAGTCCGCGATCGCGCGCGGCGTCTTCGACGCGTACACCAAGCTCAACCTGCGCTACTCCCAGATGGCCCCGGTCACCATGTGGGAAGAGAAGAACACCGGCAACAACCTGCCGGCCCAGATCGAGCTGTACGCCACCGACGGCGACGCCTACAAGTTCCTCTTCATGGCCAAGGGCGGCGGCTCGGCCAACAAGTCGTACCTGTACCAGGAGACCAAGGCCGTCCTGAACGAGGCCAGCATGCTCGCGTTCCTGGAGCAGAAGATCCGCTCGCTGGGCACCGCCGCCTGCCCGCCGTACCACCTGGCCATCGTGATCGGCGGCACCAGCGCCGAGTTCGCCCTGAAGACCGCCAAGTACGCGTCCGCGCACTACCTGGACCAGCTGCCGACCTCCGGCGACGCGAAGACCGGCCACGGCTTCCGGGACCTGGACCTGGAGGCCAAGGTCACCGAGCTGACCCAGAAGATCGGCATCGGCGCCCAGTTCGGCGGCAAGTACTTCTGCCACGACGTGCGCGTGGTCCGCCTGCCCCGCCACGGCGCCTCGCTGCCCGTCGCGATGGCCGTCTCCTGCTCCGCCGACCGCCAGGCCCTGGGCAGGATCACCGCCGAGGGCGTCTTCCTGGAGCAGTTGGAGACCGACCCGGCGAAGTACCTGCCGGACACCACCGACGACCACCTCGACGACGACGTGGTGCGGATCGACCTCGACCAGCCGATGTCCGCGATCCGCGCCGAGCTCTCCAAGTACCCGGTGAAGACCCGGCTCTCGCTCACCGGCACCCTGGTCGTCGCGCGCGACATCGCGCACGCCAAGATCAAGGAACGGCTGGACGCCGGCGAGGGCATGCCCAAGTACCTCCAGGACCACCCGGTCTACTACGCGGGCCCGGCCAAGACCCCCGAGGGCTTCGCCTCCGGCTCCTTCGGCCCCACCACGGCCGGCCGGATGGACTCCTACGTCGACCAGTTCCAGGCCGCCGGCGGTTCCATGGTGATGCTCGCCAAGGGCAACCGCTCCAAGCAGGTCACCGACGCCTGCGCCGCGCACGGCGGCTTCTACCTCGGCTCCATCGGCGGCCCGGCCGCCCGCCTCGCCCAGGACTGCATCAAGAAGGTCGAGGTGCTGGAGTACGCCGAGCTGGGCATGGAGGCGGTCTGGCGGATCGAGGTCGAGGACTTCCCGGCCTTCATCGTGGTCGACGACAAGGGCAACGACTTCTTCCGCGAGACCACCGAGGGACCGCTCATCACCAGCCTGCGGGTCCGCTCCAAGGAGTAGCGCCCGCGGGGGCGGTCGGCCGCTCGCCGGTCGTTCCCCCGTCCTCGTTCCCCGCGGTTCCCCGCGACCCACCGCCCCGGCCGCCGCCCGCGTCCGGGGCGGTGGCACGTCCTGGCGTCGGCGCGTCAGGCGTGCGGTCAGGCGTCGAAGTCGTATTCGAGGACGTACGAAGCCGCGTCCAGGATCATCTCGTTCAGCTCGACGACCTGGCCCTCGTCGGCGAACGCGGTCCGGCAGATGAGGATCACCGGAGTGCCGGCGGAGAGTTCCAGCCGGAGGGTCTCCTCGGCGGCCGGCATCCGGGAGCGGACCTCCTCGCGGAAGTGCACCGGCTTGGCGCCGATCTCGGCCAGCCGCGCGTAGGTGCCGCCCGGGCCGGTGTCCTCCCGGGTGATGGCCGTGCCGGCCACGAGTCCGGCCGGCAGGTAGGAGGTCGACAGCAGCACCGGCTTGCCGTCCAGCACGAAACGCCGGTGCCGCACGCACATCGGCTCGCCCGGGTCGACGCCCAGCACCCGGGCCACGTGCTCGGGCGCGCCCTGCTCGGTGACCGACACCTGGTCGACGACCAGGGTGCGGTTGTCGATGTCGGCCGACCATATGGACCGGCCCGAGCCCCACTGCCCCTGGGCGAGCCGCTGGATGCCGCGCCGGCGCAGCGGCCGGAAGTCCCGGACGAAGACACCGGCCCCGCGGCGGGCCTCGGCGATGCCCTCGCTCTGCAGCACGCCGAGTGCCTGGCGGGCGGTCATCCTGGCCACGCCGTAGGCGTCCATGAGGTCGTTCTCGCCGGGCAGCCGGTCGCCCGCCCGGTACTCGCCGGCGTCGATGGCCGCCTTCAGGGTGTCGGCGATCCGTTGGTACTTGGGCTGCTTCTCGCCGCTGCTGCTGCCGACCATCGCCTTCTCCCTCGTCCTCTCGGAAATCGTAGGCGCGCCCGCGGCCGCCGGTAAGCCGATAGGACCGGCTGGACCGTTGACATCTCTAGAGATATTAGCTTCTCTAGAGATGCTGGGTAGTCGCCGAGCAGAGCCGAACCACAAAGCCAAGCCACGACAGCGACCAGGGCCGGCCACCACCGTCGCCGCGCCCGCACCGGAGCAGCAAGGAGCAGCGCGGTGAGCATCCGAAAGCGCGCCGCCGCGGCCTACCGGCCGCGCGTGGGGGAATCCGTCCTCGACACCAGGACCGGACGGACCGGCATCTACATGGACACCATCGGCGGGGAGCACTACATCCGCCCGCCCGAGGGCGGTTGCGAGTGGACCGCCCGCCCCGAACACGTCGGCCCGGCCGGACCCACCGGACCCACCGGACCCACCGAGGACGGGGGCCCCGGCGCCGCCGACGCCGACCCGGACCGCCCCGCCCGACCCACCGCACCGGCCGGACCCGGCAGACCCGCCGACCCGGCACCGGCCGGCCCCGCCCGGGCGGCCTGACCCCTCGCCCGGCAGGGCAACCACGACGGCGAATTCCGGCCACCGGGTCACCCGCGCGGGCCGCTCGCCGCCGCGGCGGACGGCCCGCGGGAGGATCGTGCGGACATGTGCCGGAGGCAATTGCCGACATTCTCGGCAAAGGCTCCGGCGGCCGCGGCCGTACAACTCGTGAACGCGACAACGGGGAGATCGACTCGTATACACATGGGCGATTTCCGCCGATATCAGTACCGAATTGGCGCCGGGAATCCCGCCCCGCGAAGCGAAGGGCCGCCGGCGGCCCGACACGCGAACGCCCCGCACCGCCGGTGGCGGGATGCGGGGCGCTCGGGTGGCGTGTGGGACTACGGGTGGCCGGCAATGATTCCGGCAGCGGCGCCGGTGGCGGTCACGAGGTAGCCGGTGGTCACCACGATCGTCGAGACGGCGACGACCGCGAGGCGACGGAAGTGCTTCACGGATGTTCCCCCCGGAACTACTGATCGACGCGCTTACGGGTGCGCGGCGATGATGCCCTGCGGCTCGCGCTTCTGGCCGGGCTCGGCACCGTCGGCCTGCTGGGCCTCCACGATGTACTGGCCTTCGTCGCCGAACTCGTCGTCCAGCAGGTCGGCCTTGTGCTCGGCGGTGGGCTCGGCGTACTCGGCCGGGTCCGAGGTCGCCGCGATCGCGCCCTCGACGGCCTGGCCGGCGACGGCCTCGACGGCCGGCTCGGTCGACACGGGGGTCTCGCTCTCGTTGTTGGCCATGGGCGGGCCGCCTTTCGGTCATCAAATGTCGTGTGCCCCACCGGCTCGGCGCGGGCACGGAGTCAGTATCGTAGGGTTGATTAAATGTCCGATAAACATCGTGCGACCGACCGTGCCGTCCGGCAGAGTCGGCCCCCCGCCTAAGCTGAAGCCACCACAACGGCGGAACCGCCGAGCGCCCTACCGGGAAATCGACACCAGGCCATCGGGGGACTACATGGAGTTTCGGGAGACGCCGCCTGCTCCGGCGCTGCGCTTCCAGGTACTCGGTCCGGTCCAAGCCTGGCTCGACGGCAGGCAGCTCGCCCTCGGCTCCCCGCAGCAGCAGGCCGTCCTGACCATGCTCCTGCTCCACGCCGGCCGCCCCGTCACCACCCAGGACCTCGTCGACGGACTCTGGGGCGACCGGCCGCCCACCCAGGCGGTCGCCGCGCTGCGGACCTACGTCTCCCGGCTGCGCACGGTCATCGAACCCCGCCGCGAGGTGCGCCGACCCGCCGAGTTCCTGGTCTCGGTCGCCGACGGCTACGCCCTGCACATCCCCGGCGAGTCCCTCGACATGACCGTCTTCGAGCAGCTCGCGGTCGAGGCCGCGACCGCCCGCGGCGCCGGGGACCTCGACAACGCCCACCACCTGCTGGTGCGTTCGCTGGCCCTGTTCAGCGGCCGGCCGCTCACCGGCGTCCCCGGACCGTACGCGGACTCCCAGCGGCTGCGGCTCGCCGAGCGCCAGGTGTCGGTGGCCGAGGAACGCTGCGCGGTCGCGCTCGACATCGGCCTGCACGCCGAGGTGGTCGGCGAGCTGAACACGCTCACCGCCGAGCACCCGCTGCGCGAGCGGCTGCGCGAACTGCTGATGCTCGCGCTGTACCGCTGCGGCCGGCAGGCGGAGGCGCTCGGGGTCTACACCGACACCCGGAAGCTGCTGATCGACGAGCTGGGCGTCGAACCGGGCACCGGCCTCTCCACGATGCACTCCCGGATCCTCGCCGCGGACCCGGCGCTGGTGCTCCCGGCCGTCCCCGCGCCGATGCCCGCCGCCCGGGAGGAGAACCCGGCGCCCCCGCCGGCCCCGGCCCAACTCCCGGCCGACGTTTCCGACTTCAGCGGCCGGGCGGAGATGGTGGCCGACCTCTCGGCCGTCCTGATGAGCGCCACCGGCCAGGCCGTGGTGGTCACTTCGCTGGCCGGTATCGGCGGCGTCGGCAAGACGACCCTGGCCGTGCACGTCGCCCACCGGGTCCGCACGGAGTTCCCGGACGGACAGCTCTACGTCGACCTGCGTGGCGCGGGCGCCTCGCCGTCCGACCCCGCCGTGGTGCTCGGCGACTTCCTGCACGCGCTCGGCGTCACCGAGAACCCCGACTCGCTGGAGCAGCGCGCCGCTCTCTACCGGTCGCTGCTCGCCAGCCGACGGATGCTGATCCTGCTCGACAACGCCCAGGACGCCGAGCAGATCCGCCCGCTGATCCCCGGGGTCTCCAGCTGCGCGGTGCTCGCCACCAGCCGCTCCCGGCTGGCCGGCATCCCCGGCGCGCACCTGGTGGACGTCGAGGAGCTGACCCCGGAGGAGGCGCTGGCACTCTTCTCCACGATCGTCGGCGAGCAGCGGGTCGCCGCCGAGCCCGAAGCCGCCATGGCCGTGGTGACCGCCTGCGGCTTCCTGCCGCTCGCGGTCCGGATCGCCGCCGCCCGGCTCGCCAGCCGCCCCCGGTGGAGCGTCTCGGACCTGGCCCGTCGGTTAGCCGATCAACGGCGGCGCCTGGACGAGCTCCAGCTCGGCAACCTCGCCGTGGAGACCACCATCGGGCTCGGGTACGGACAGCTGTCCCCCACCGAGGCCCGGGCCTTTCGGCTGCTCGCACTGATCGACTCGCCCGACTTCCCGCTGGCCGCGGCCGCCGCGCTGCTGGGCACCGACGAGCGGACGGCCGAGGATGTCGCCGAGGCGCTCGTCGAGGCCAACATGCTGGAGTGCTTCACTCCGGGTCGCTACCGGTACCACGACCTGCTGCGGCTCTACGCCCAGCGCCAGAACGAACGGGTGGGCGACACGGAGCAGCAGCACGCCGCGGTGCGGCGGCTGCTGAACCTGCTGCTGCCCACCATGTACAACGCCGCCCGGGCGATCGAGCCCGACGACCAGTTGCCCGAGCCGTTGAGCCCGCCGGACGGTCCCGGGCTGCCCCTGCCGACGAGCGACGCCGCCCGGGAGTGGCTCCGGTCCGAGAACGCCGTCCTGCTCAGCTCGGTGGAGACCGCGGTCGGCGGGCCGAGCGAGCTGCGACGGCCCGCGGTGGACCTGTTGATCCTGCTGTACAGCCTCGGCGCCGACCCCACCCAGGGCCCGCGGGTCCGCTCGATCCTGGAAGTGGCGGACCGCAACGCCCAGGTGGCCGACGACACCGCCGGACTCGCGCGGGTGCATTTCGCGATCGGCACCCTGCAGTCCGTCACCAATGACTTCCAGGGCGCCGAACGCTCCCTGCGCCGGAGCCTGGAGTTCCAGACGAGCGGCGACATGACGGTCCTCCGTTCCGCCGCCACCAACACCCTCGGCATCATCCTCAGCATCGGGAACCGCCCCGCCGAGGCCCTTCCGTTCTTCGAGCAGGCGCTCGCGATCAGCCGGGTGGTCGGCGCGCCGATCGGCGAGGCCAGGCTCATCAGCAACATCGCCCGCGTCCAGCAACGCCTGGGGATGACCGAGGTCGCCGTCAGCTCCGCCAGTGAGGCGGTGGCGGCCGCGCGCGCGTCCAAGAACGGGCCGTGCCTGGCCGACACGCTCTACCAACTCGGCGTCGTCCTCGCTTCCGGCGAGGCGGTCGACCATCTGCGGGAAGCGCACAAGCTGTACCAGGCCCAGCAGAACCCGCTCTGGGAGGGCTACACCCTCGCCCGGCTCGCCTCCTCGCTGCTGGCCGCCGGTCAGCAGCCCGAAGCGGCGGAGACGGCCGAGGAGTCACTCGCGATCGGACTGGAGATGGACTCCGCCTACTGCCAGGGCCTGGCGAACGCCGCACTGGGCGAGGCGTTGCTCGGTCTCGCCCAGCCGGCCCGTGGACTGGCGTGCCTGCGCGAGGCGCACGCCGTCTTCACGCGGCTCGGTGTGCCCGAGTCCTCCCCCGTGGCGGAACTCATCTCCCAGCAGCACACCGAGCCCTTCCCTCCCCCCGCGCCGTAGGCCCCCGTTCCCCCGTGCTTCCCCCCTGGAGGCCCTCCCCCGTGAGCGTTCGGTGTTCCCGCAGCCCCCCGGCTGCGGGAACACCTTCAACGCTTCCCCGGCGCTGGACTCCACTGTGCACCGCGCCGATTGACGTTCGATAAACGCCGGCTTGTCGGCCCTCGGAGCGACAGAACCGCAGGTCGGCGGGGTCGAATCGGCCTCCCGAACGGCGTGCGCGCCCCGGACGCACCACCTCCGCCCGCGCCCCGTGCTTCCGGGGAGGGGGATGCCGTCGGCCAACCGCCACGAGTTGGCCGAAAACGGACCCCATGGCGGAGTGATCACGCATATTCTCGGATTCCAGTACACACACAAGTGCACTTCTCCGGTGGAGCATCCGGCAAAAGTCAGCGCGGCGGCGCCCCCGCAGTGCAGAGTGTCCCTGTGCAAAGAGTCTGTGCAAAGTGTCAGAGTGCAGTCAGCGTGGCAATGCAGTCAGTGTGACGCGGGGAGCGTGACGTACCGCCACCGGCAGCGGGCCGGCGGGGCAGCGCGGGCGCCGGGAGGAGACGGCGGTCCTGCCCCGCGCCTCGTCCAGCCGACCGGAGGCCCGGCCGAAAGGTGCCTCTCAATCGTGACGACCGGACAGATATCGGATCCGTTCCCCATCGACGAGGACGCGGGCGGCGGTCCCGACGTCCTGCGCCGCCGGGCCGCGCGCGCCCTCCAGGCGGTCGCCTTCGACACGATCGGCACCGGTTACGCGGAGGCGTTCCCCTCCAAACACGGCCAGCTGGCCTGCGGGCGCCGGCTGCTGGCCCGGCTGGAGCCGGGGGCCACGGTCCTGGACGTCGGCTGCGGCAGCGGCGAACCGACCGTCCGCCAGCTGGTCGCGGCCGGGCTGCGGGTCACCGCCGTGGACCTGTCGGACGTGATGCTGACGCTGGCCCGGGAGGCCCACCACCCCGGCCCGCACCCGCCGGCCCTGCACCGCATCGACATGTACGACCTCGCGGACGAGCGCGCCGACTCGGCCTGGAACCTGCCGCAGCTCGGGCCCGCCGGGCGGGGCACCTTCGACGCCGTCACCGCCTTCTTCTCCCTGATCCTCCTCCCCCAGGACGAGATCCCGACCGTGCTGGCCCGGCTGCGCGCCCTGCTGCGGCCCGACGGACTGCTGGCGCTGGGTATGGTCGAGGCGGACCTGGACCACGTGCCGCTGCCCTTCCTCGGGCGGGAGCTGCGGATCAGCGGGTACCTGCGGGAGGATCTCGAACGGGTCCTGCTGGACGCCGGGTTCGTGATCGAGGAGCAGGAGGGACGTCCCTACGCGCCGGCCAGCACCACGCTGCCGCCGGAGGAGCAGCTCTTCCTCCGCTGTCGGCGGGTCGGCTGACGGCCGGTCGGCACGCGCCGGACCCCGGCGGCACCGACGGACCGGAGCACGACCGCACACCACAGACCAGATACAGGCCCCAGACCGTACCGATCCCAGGACAGGCACCCGTGCGCGACCAGCTCAATCCCGAGGCCGGACAGCCGCCTGCCCTGCCGATCCCGCGCCGTCCGCCGTCGCCCCCGTCCCCACCCCCGGACCCGGCCGGGTCCGCGCCGCAACCCGGGCCCGAGCTCCGGCCGGAGCCGCAGCCCCGGCCGCCGGACCGGGTCGCCGAGCGCCTCGCCTACCTCGACTCCGCGACCCGGCGGATCAACAGCGCGCTCGACCTGGCCGCCACCCTGCGCAACGTCGGCCGGGTGCTCGTCCCCGCGCTCGCCGACGCCGCCGTCGTCCACCTGCGCGACCCGCTGCCCAACGTCGAACGCGAGCCCGGCTTCCCCGAGCAGCTGCGGATCCACCACAGCCAGGGCACCCGGCTGGGCCGGCGCGGCCGCCCGGCCGGCGACGACCAGCGCGACCGCTACGGCGACCGCTACGGAAGCCGGTACGGCGCGCGTTCCACCGCCGACCCCGGCCCGGCCACCCCGGTCACCCGCGGCGGCGCCCTCGCCCACACCCTGCTCAGCCGCCGCCCCGCCGAACCGGTGGTGCTCGGCTCCGCCGAGGACGGCGGCAATGCCCGCACCACCGAGCTGCTGCGCGAGCTGTACGGCGCCCGGGGACTGGCCAGGCTCAGCCCGGGCACCTCGGTGCTCGCCCTGCCGCTGCGCGGCCGCAAGGCCGTGCTCGGACTGCTGGTGCTGATCCGGCGCCCGGAGGAGAAGAGCGGCCGGCCCGGCTTCGACGCCACCGACACCGCGACCGCCACCCACCTCGCCACCCAGGCCGGACTGGCCGTGGACACCGCGCTGCGGTACGCCCGGGAGTGGGAGATAGCCAACGAGCTCCAGCGCAGCATGCTTCCGCTGCGCCTGCCGCAGCCGCACGGCGTCCGGCTCGCCCAGCGCTACCTGCCCGGGGAACGCGGCGCCCAGGTCGGCGGCGACTGGTACGACGCGGTGCCGCTGCCGGGCAACCGGGTCGCGCTGATCGTCGGCGACGTGATGGGCCACTCGCTCACCTCGGCCGCCATCATGGGCCAGCTGCGCACCAGCGCGCAGACCCTGGCGGCCCTCGACCTGCCGCCGCACGAGGTGCTCTACCACCTGGACGAACAGGCCCAGCGGCTCGGCCGCGAACAACATCTGGCAACCTGCGTCTACGCCGTCTACGACCCGATCGCCAACCGGGTGGTGCTCGCCAACGCCGGGCACGTACCGCCGGTGCTCGTCCAACCGGACGGCACCGCCGAGCTGCTCGACCTGGAGGCGGGCGCGCCGATCGGCGTCGGCGGAGTGGACTTCTCCTCCGTCGAACTGCCCGCACCGCCGGGATCGGCCCTGCTGCTGTTCACCGACGGCCTGGTGGAGACCCGCAGCCGACCGCTCAGCGACGGTCTCGAACTGCTCCGCGCCCGGCTCTCGGGCGCCCTGCGGCACGCGCCCGAACACCTCTGCCAGGAGGCGCTGCGGATCCTGCCGCCCGGGGACCGGGGCGACGACATCGCCCTGCTCGCCGCCTGCTTCGACGGCATCCCGGCCGGGGACGTCGCCCACTGGTACCTCCAGCCGCGCAACGAGACGCCGGGGCGGGCGCGCCGGCTGGCCGCGCACACCCTGCGCCGGTGGGGGCTGGAGGAACTGTCCGAGGCCACCGAGCTGATGGTCAGCGAGCTGGTCACCAACGCCGTCCAGCACGCCACCCGCCCGGTGACGCTGAGCCTGGTCCGCACCACCCGGCTGCGCTGCGAGGTCGGGGACGACAGCCCGCTGCTGCCCCGGCCGCGCCGGGCCGGGCCGGACGACGAGCGCGGACGGGGCCTGCAGATCGTGGCCCGGTGCGCCGAACGCTGGGGCGCGACCCGGCTGGGCACCGGCAAGGTGGTCTGGTTCGAGCAGCGGCTGCCGTAGCGGACGAGGGGCCGCCCCGGCACGGTACGCCGGTGCGGCCCCTGGCCCTGGCCCCGCCTCTCAGACCCGCTCCGGCACCTGCCCCCCGGCCCGCTCGGCGTCCGCGCCGGTCGCCGGCTCCAGCCGGGCCATGAGCCGCTCGCCCTCCATGTCGACCCGCGGCACCACCTTGTCCAGGCTCTTCGGGAACCACCAGGCCGCCCGCCCGAACAGCGTCATCGCGGCCGGCACCAGGGCCATCCGCACCACGAAGGCGTCCACCAGCACGCCCACCGCGAGCGCGAAGCCGATCGGCTGGACGATCGGGTCGTGGCCGAAGACGAACGAGCCGAACACCGCGACCATGATCAGCGCGGCCGCCGTGACCACCCGGGCGCCGTTCTTCACCCCGGCCACCACCGCCTCGCGCGGCTCCGCCCCGTGCGCGTGGTGCTCCTTCATCCCCGAGACCAGGAACAGCTCGTAGTCCATCGCGAGCCCGAACAGCACCCCGATCAGCAGGATCGGCACGAAGCTGACCACCGGGCCGACCTTCGGCACGTCGATCAGGCCGTCCAGCCAGCCCCACTGGTAGACCGCGACGACGGCGCCGAGCGAGGCCGTGATGGAGAGCAGGAAGCCCGCCACCGCCTTCAGCGGCACCAGGATCGAGCGGAAGGCGAGCGCCAGCAGCACCAGCGCGATGCCCACGATCACCGCGACGAACGGCGGCAGCGCGTCGCTCAGCTTGGCGGAGACGTCGATGTTGGCGGCCGTGGTGCCGGTGACGTCGATCCGCGCGCCGGTCTCCGTCTCCAGCGCGTCGCGCTGGTCGCGGATGTCGGTGACCAGCTGCCGGGTGTCGGCGTGGTCCGGGCCGGTCTTCGGAATGACCGGGAGGAGCGCGGTGCGGCTCGGACCGTCCAGCTGCGGCGGGAGCAGCGTTTGCACGCCGGGCAGCGCGCCGAGCCGCCCGGCCACGCCCTGGACCGCCTGCTCCGGCTGCGCGGCCCCGGCGGCGTCGACCACCACGACCAGCGGCGCGTTGAAGCCGGGGCCGAAGCCGTGGTCGACGAGGTCGTACGCGGTGCGGGCGTCGGTGCCCTTGGCCTGCGACCCGCCGCCCGGCAGGCCGAGGGTGAGGCTCGCGGCCGGCACGGCGAGCGCGACCAGGGCGGTGAGGCCCACCAGCAGCACGGCGAGCGGACGGCGCACCACGAAGCCCGCCCAGCGCTCGCCGATCGTCGTGCGCCCGGTGGTCCGGCGCCGCCGTACCGGCAGCCGGTCGATGCCCCGGCCGACGAAGCCGAGCACGGCGGGCAGCAGGGTGACCGCCACCAGGACCGCGACCACCACCGCCGCCGAGGCGGCCAGGCCCATGACGGTCAGGAACGGCACCCCGGCGACGGCCAGCCCGGCCAGGGCGGCGACGACGGTGAGGCCGGCGAACACCACCGCGCTGCCGGCGGTCGCGTTGGCGCGGGCGGCGGCCTCCTCCGGCTCCAGGCCCTCGGCGAGGTGACGCCGGTGCCGGGAGAGGATGAACAGGGCGTAGTCGATGCCGACCGCCAGGCCGACCATCAGCGCCAGCACGGGCGCGGTCGAGATGACCTCGAACGAGCCGGCCACGGTGAACACCCCGGCCATCGCGATCCCGACCCCGACCAGCGCGGTGACCAGCGGGAGTCCGGCCGCGACCAGCGAGCCCAGGGTGACCACCAGGACCAGCCCGGCCACGATCAGACCGATCACCTCGCCGCCGTCGACCTGGGCCATCTTGTTGTAGGCGTCACCGCCGAAGGCCACCGTGACGCCCGCCGCGCGGGCCGGGTCGGCCGCCGCCCTGACCGCGTCGCGCTGCTGGTCGGTGATGTCGCCGAGCTTGCTGTCGAAGGAGACCAGTCCGAGCGCGACCGTGCCGTCCGGGGAGAGCGCGCCGGAGGCGTACGGGTCGGGGATGCCCGCGACACCGGGGACGGCGGCGATCCGGGTGACCGCCTCGCCGACCGCCCGGGCGGCCCCGGGGGCGGCGATGCCGCCGGGCGCGTCACTGCGGAAGACCACCTGGGCGGAGCCGTGGCCCTGGGCCGGGAAGGTGTCCTTGATCCGGTCCAGGGTGGCCTGGGCCTCGGTCCCGGGGACCTTGAACTCCTCGGTGGTCCCGCCCCCGAAGGCCGCCGCGCCGCCGCCGATCGCGATCAGCAGGGCGAGCCAGACGGCGAGGACGGTTCGTCTCCGGCGGAAGCAGAGGCGGCCCAGGCGGTACAGGTACGTGGCCATGCGTGCACCTTCGATCGGGTCGTTCGGGCAGGCGGACGTGCGGTGCGCGATCGTCCCGCCCACCGTACGCGCAACCTTGTCACCTGACAAAGTCGAGCGACGCGAACATGCGACGAGATCATTCGATCCGGTTGTCCGAACATGGCGATACCCTGGCCCAATGGCTCATGTCCCGGCCGCCGAACGGCGCCCCCAACTGATCCAGGCCGCGATCGACCTGATGGCCCGCGAGGGGATCGCCGCGGGCAGCACCCGCGCGATCGCGGCCGAGCTGGGCGTGGCACAGGCGACGGTGCACTACACCTTCGGCACCAAGAAGGACCTCTACCGGGCCGTCGTCGAGCAGCTGACCGCCGAGTTCATCGGCCAGGTCCGGGCCTCGGCCCCCGCCGAGGGCCCGTTCGGCGAGCAGGTCCGGACGATGGTCCACGCCCTCTGGAACAGCGCCGTCGGCGAGGACGGCAAGTGCGCGCTGATCACCGAGTTCTCGGCGATGGCGCTGCGCGACCCGGACCTCCAGGAGACCATGCGGGCGCTCCAGCACGAGATCGAGGACACCGCCGCCGCGCTGCTCACCGGGCTCGCCGCGGCACACGGGCTGGCACTGCCGCTGCCCGCCCGGGAGGTCTCGGTGTACTTCCTGGCCGGCTTCAACGGCCTGACCGACCGCTACCTCGTCCTCAAGGCCGCCGGCGAGGACCCCGAGGCGGAGTCCCGCCGGACGCTCGACCTGCTCGTCGCCACCACCGTCGGCCTCTGCCTCGGCGCGGCCGCGCGGCCCTGAGCGGAGCCGGCGACCACAGGGGCGGCCACCGGCCGCAGGGGCGGTCACCGGCTCCGTCAGGGCTGGACGATCCGGACCGGCAGCTCGGCCAGCACCTCGCGCAGCGAGGCCGCGAAGCGGTCGTACTCCGCACTGCGGGCCGAGCCCGGCCGGGCGGCGAGCCCGATCCGGCGCCCGGGCGCGGGCGCGGCGAAGCGCACGGCGGCCAGCCGGTCGGCCCGCCCCGCCTCGACGTCCAGCGCGGTGGCGGGCAGCAGGGTGACCCCGAGACCGCCGGCCACCAGCTGCACCAGGGTGGACAGTCCGGCCGCCCTGGTGGTGGAGCCGCCGGGGTCGGCGCCGACCTCGCGGCAGATGTCGAGGGCCTGGTCGCGCAGGCAGTGGCCCTCCTCCAGCAGCAGCACGTCCAGGTCGAGCAGCACGTCGCGGGCCACGTCCACCTGCCCGGCCAGCTCGTGGTCGGGCGGGGTGACCAGGACGAAGTCCTCGTCGAAGAGCGGGATGTCCCGGGTCGGCGAGGACCCGCCGGCCGGCAGCGCGAGCAGCAGGACGTCCAGCCGTCCGGCCGCCAGCCCCTCCAGCAGCGAGGGCGTCCGTTCCTCGTGGACGTGCAGCTCCAGCTCCGGGTAGCGGCCGCGGACCAGCCGCAGCACGGTCGGCAGCAGGTACGGGGCGACGGTCGGGATGACGCCCAGGTGCAGCGGCCCGGTGAAGGGCCGGCGGCCGGCCTCCACCTCCTCGGTGAGGGCCTGCAGCGAGGCGAGCACCCGGCGTGAATGTTCCAGCACACGCTCACCCAGGGGAGTGATCATCACCCGGCGCGTCGTACGCTCGACGAGCTGCGCGCCCAGCGACTCCTCCAGCGCCGCGACCGCCCCGGAGAGGGCCGGCTGACTCGTACCGGTGGCCGCCGCGGCCTCCCGGAAGTGCCGGTGCTCGGCCACCGCGACGAAGGCCCTGAGCTGGGCCACCGTCGGCGAGCGGGGGGCGCGCGAGGTGGCGTTCCCCACAGCCGCGTCGGGTTTACGGGCGGGAGCCCTGCGCCGGACGGGGCGGGAGGGGGGCGTGGGGCTGTTGATAACTCTCTCCGATCAGTCACATCGAGTGTAGCTATTTCCCTGATCAGTCCACGATGTGGAATGGTGGAGACCGTTCCGCAAACCGGACAAACTCCCCTCAGTCTCACTTCAGGAGAAGCGAACGTGCTCACGATCGGTGACAAGTTCCCCGAGTTCGAACTCAACGCCTGCGTCGACCTGGACGCCGCGAACGCCTTCGCCGAGATCAACCACAAGTCCTACGAGGGCAAGTGGAAGATCGTCTTCTTCTGGCCGATGGACTTCACCTTCGTCTGCCCGACCGAGATCGCCGCGTTCGGCAAGCTGAACGACGAGTTCGCCGACCGCGACGCCCAGATCCTCGGCGTCTCCGGCGACTCCGAGTTCGTGCACCACGCCTGGCGCAAGGACCACAAGGACCTCCGCGACCTGCCGTTCCCGATGCTGGCCGACGTCAAGCACGACCTGATGCGCGCCTGCGGCGTCGAGGCCGCGGACGGCACCGCCCAGCGCGCCGTCTTCATCGTCGACCCGAACAACGAGATCCAGTTCGTCATGGTGACCGCCGGCTCCGTCGGCCGTAACCCGAAGGAGGTCCTGCGGGTGCTGGACGCCCTGCAGACCGACGAGCTGTGCCCCTGCAACTGGACCAAGGGCGAGGACACCCTCGACGCCCAGGCCCTGCTGGCCGGCTGACCCATGGCTCTCGACGACCTGAAGTCCGCCCTCCCGGACTACGCCAAGGACCTCAAGCTCAACCTGGGCTCGGTCATCGGCAACTCCGACCTCCCCGCCCAGCAGCTGTGGGGCACCGTGCTCTCCTGCGCGATGGCCACCCGCAGCCCCGCCGTGCTGCGCGAGCTGGAGCCCGAGGCCAAGGCCAACCTCTCCCCGGAGGCGTACAACGCCGCCAAGGGCGCGGCCGCGGTCATGGGGATGAACAACGTCTACTACCGGACGCTGCACCTGCTCTCCGACAAGGAGTACAGCAGCATGCGGGCCGGTCTGCGGATGAACATCATCGGCACTCCCGGCGTCGAGAAGGTCGACTTCGAGCTCTGGTGCTTCGCGGTCTCCGCGATCAACGGCTGCGGCCAGTGCCTCGACTCGCACGAGGCCGTCCTCCGCAAGGCCGGCGTCGACCGCGAGGTCGTCCAGGCGTCGATGAAGATCGCCGCCGTGCTCCAGGCCGTCGCCGGGGTCCTCGACTCCGAGGCCGCCCTGGCGGGCATCACCGCCTGACCCGCACCACCCTCGAACGGGCCCCGTGCCCCGGACTCACGTCCGGAGCGCGGGGCCCGTCGTGGTAGGTCAGGGGGTGGGGGGATGGGGGCGGGTGGCGGCTTCGCGGGCGGCTTCCAGGGCGGTGAAGACGGCCTGGCCGGCCTCGTTGCGGCGGCGGAGGTGGGTGACCACGGTGTTGGTGACCGCGATCAGGGGGACGGCGACGATGGCGCCGCCGATGCCGCCGATGATCGATCCGGCTGCCACGCCGAGGACCACGCCGAGCGGGTGGACCCGGACGGCGCGGCCGAGGATCAGCGGCTGGAGCACATGGCCCTCGATCTGCTGGACGGCGATCAGCACCACCAGCACCATCAGCGCCGTCCACGGTGTCGTGGTGACGAGCGCGATCAGGACCGCGACGGTGCCGGTGACCAGTGCGCCGACCAGCGGGACGAAGGCGCCGAGGAAGATGATCACGGCGAGCGGCAGTGCCATCGGGACGCCGAGCAACTGGATCCCGACCCCGATGCAGACCGCGTCGATGAACGCCACGCAGACGGTGCCGCGGACGTAGGCGGTGAGCGTGGCCCACGCCTTGGGGCCGGCCCCGGCCATCGCGTACCGGGAGTGCCTGGGCAGGCCGCGCAGGGCCCAGTTCCAGATCCGCTCGCCGTCGTAGAGCAGGAAGAAGGTGGTGAAGAACGCCAGCAGGACGGCGGTCAGCACCTCGACCGCGATCTGCGCGCCGGTGAGGCTGGCGGAGGTGATCTGCTCGCTGTTGGTGCTGATCGCCTTGGTGATCTGGTTGGCGAAGTCGGTGATCTGCTGCTCGGTCAGGTGCAGCGGCCCGGTGATCAGCCAGTCCCGGAGCTGGTCGACACCCGCCTTGACCTTGCTGGTGACGGTCTCCAGGTTGGTGGTCACCTGCCAGACCACGAACCAGCCGACCAGCCCGATGCCGGCCAGTCCGCTCATGAACACACCGCCGGCGGCCAGTGAGCGCGGGACCCCGTGCCGGCGCAGCCAGGAGACGGTGGGCTCCAGCAGCGCCGAGATCAGCAGCGAGGCCAGCACCGCGAAGGCGACCAGCCGCAGCATGTCGACGATGTAGAAGACGACGTAGAGCGCGGCGCCGAGCAGCAGCAGCCGCCAGGTGGACTCGGCGGCGACCCGCAGGCCCCACGGCACCGCCTCGGCGGGGGTGGCGGGCCGGCCGAAGTGGCCGTGCGGGGGCAGCGGGGCGGCGGCGGGGCCGGGGACCGGGGCGGCCGCGGCGACGGGAGCCGCCACCGGCGCGGGGGCGGGCGCGGCGGCCACCGGGACCGGCGCGACGGCACCGCGCGGCCCGGGCAGCGGCCGGTCGGCCGCGGCCGGCGCCGGATCCACCTGGTCGATCCGGTCCTGTTCCAGCCGGTGCGTCCGGTGCGGAGGTTCGTGGAAGTCGGCCGCCATCGCGGCCCGTCGGCGCCGCTCGATGACGGCGGCCGCGCTCGCCACCACGGCCATGCCCTTGGCCACGGCCTTGAATGCCTTTCCGCCCCGCGCCATGCTCGCTACCACTTCTCCCCGCCGGAGCCGCCCGGTGCGGCGGCACGCCGTGGTCACGCCACGGCCGTCAGGGATAGACGCTACCCGGCCGCGGTGCGATGAGTCCGCCGGGTGAGCGGGATCCGCGCGGGTTCTTGCGGCGGGGCGCCGGACGGCCGGGGGGTGGTTCCGGGGCGAACCGGGAGGTTCCGGGTGGTTTCAGGCACGGGACAGTGGGGAGGAGTCGGGCGGGAACCAGGAGCCGCCTGTCGGCGGACCGGCCGGGCGGGGAGTCACCAGGACCCCTCCCCGTCCCCGCGTCCGCACCAGGACCGCACCGCCCGTGGGCGCACTGGTCAGCGCGTCCGGGCGGCGCGGCCCGCCCGGACGAGAGCGGACGAGACCGACCCGACGGCGGCGCTCGGACAACAGCGGTCGGACGGCAGCGACCGAGCACACCGGTCCCCGAAGGCAGCGCCGCACGACAGAACGCCGCGGCCCCCGATGGTGATCGGGGGCCGCGGCGGACGTTCGTGGTACCGGTCGGCCTAGTACCAGTGGTGCGACTGCCAGAACGACCAGGCGCCACAGGGGCTGCCGTAACGGCTGTTCATGTAGCCGAGACCCCACTGGATCTGGGTGGCCGGGTTGGTGCGCCAGTCGGCGCCGGCCGAGGCCATCTTGGAGCCGGGCAGCGCCTGGACCAGGCCGTACGCGCCGGAGCTCTTGTTGGTGGCGGTGTAGTTCCAGCCGCTCTCGCGCTTCACGATCTGGCTGAAGCACTGGAACTGCGCGTCACTGCCGATGATCTGCTGGGCCAGCTCCTGCACCGAACCGGGGCTGACCGAAACCGGCGGCGTCGACGGGGTGCTGTCGGTGGCGGCCATCGCCGAACGCGCCTTGGAGCGGTTGGCGGCGGCCTCGTCGGCCTTCCGCTTCTCCTCGGCGGCCTTCGCGGCCTTCTCCGCCTCTGCCTTGGCGGCCGCGTCGGCGGCCTCCTTGGCGGCGGCGTCGGCCTTCGCCTGCGCCTCGGCGGCGGCCTGCTGGCGCGCTGCCTCTTCGGCGGCCTTCTGCTCGGCGGCGGCCTTGGCGGCGGCGTCGGCAGCGGCCTGCTGGGCGGTCGCCTGCGTGCCGATGTTGTCGCTGATGGTCTGCGCCTGGGCGCCGGAGGGGACTTCGGCAAGCAGCGTCGCGCCGGCGACATCGACCGTCTGCGTCGTCTTTGCCTCGCTGCCCGCGCCCATACCAACCACGGCGCCGACAGCGGTGACGGCGGTGGCGGAGGCGACAGCGACTCCCCGGACCGAGATCCGAGTCACATGGATTCCTTCCAGCATCGCCCACGCGTGACCGTACGGGCGCAACATGCCCCTTGGCGCTGCCCTCCGTACGGTGCTGGTCACGGGAGGTGCTGACCCGGCGTCCGGCCGAGGTGAGGCGGCTGGGCGTTGTGATCGGGCGGCGTACGGCTCAGGTCTTCAATTGTGCGTCCACTGACCGGAGTTGGTGGACCGTCCGGGCCGGACCCCCGGTCTCCCGGAAGCCCTGCCATGCCGTACGCGGGGCCTGACAGAACCCTCACCATGCCGCACCGGGCACTGTCGACGCAATTCCCTGTTGCGTGGCGGATGTCACATTCACCGTACTGGCGTTCACCGGACAGAAAGCACGCGATGTGATGAATGGGACAGGGGCCCGCTCCGTCAGAAGCGGGCCCCGAACCGGGAATTGACTGTTCTGTCACCAATTGCCCAGGAACGTCCGGATAGTCCGGATCAGGGCTGGACGTCCTCCAGCATCTCCGTCACCAGCGCCGCGATCGGCGAGCGCTCCGAGCGGGTCAGCGTGATGTGCGCGAACAGCGGATGCCCCTTCAGCTTCTCCACCACCGCGACCACGCCGTCGTACCGGCCGACCCGGAGGTTGTCCCGCTGCGCCACGTCGTGGGTGAGGACCACCCGCGAGCCCTGGCCGATCCGGGACAGCACCGTCAGCAGGACGTTGCGCTCCAGCGACTGCGCCTCGTCCACGATCACGAAGGCGTCGTGCAGGGAACGCCCTCGGATGTGGGTGAGCGGCAGGACCTCCAGCATCCCGCGGGAGATGACCTCCTCGATCACGTCCGGGGTGGTGACGGCGGACAGGGTGTCGAAGACCGCCTGGGCCCAGGGGCTCATCTTCTCCGACTCGGAGCCCGGCAGGTAGCCGAGCTCCTGGCCGCCGACCGCGTACAGCGGCCGGAACACCATCACCTTGCGGTGCTGCTGGCGCTCCAGCACCGCCTCCAGGCCGGCGCACAGCGCCAGCGCGGACTTGCCGGTACCGGCCCGGCCGCCCAGCGAGACGATGCCGACCTCCGGGTCGAGCAGCAGGTCCAGCGCCACCCGCTGCTCGGCGCTGCGCCCGCGCAGGCCGAACGCCTCGCGCTCGCCGCGCACCAGCCGGACCCGGCCGTCGCCGGTGACCCGGCCGAGCGCCTTGCCGCGCTCGGAGGTGAGCACCAGTCCGGTGTGCACCGGCAGCTCGTCGACGCCCGCGACGTCCACCCCGGCGTCGTGGCCGGCCGCGAACAGCGCGTCCACGTCGTCGGCGGGGACGTGCAGCTCGGCCATGCCGGTCCACCCGGAGGTGATCGCGAGCTCGGCCCGGTACTCCTCGGCGAGCAGGCCCACCGAGGACGCCTTGATCCGCAGCGGGAGGTCCTTGGAGACGACGGTGACGTCGTACCCCTCGGCCTGGAGGTTGCGGGCCACCGCCAGGATCCGGGTGTCGGCCTCGCCGCCACCGACCCGGTAACCGGCCGGCAGTATCGAGGTGTCCGAGTGGTTGAGCTCGACCCGGATCGAGCCGCCGAGCTCGCCGACCGGGATCGGCTCGTCGAGGCGCCCGAACCGGATCCGGTAGTCGTCGAGCAGCCGCAGCGCCTGGCGGGCGAAATAGCCCAGCTCCGGGTGGTGCCGCTTGGCCTCCAGCTCGGTGACCACGACCACGGGGAGGACGACCTCGTGCTCCTCGAAGCGGGTCATGGCGAGCGGGTCCGCCAGCAGCACGCTGGTGTCGAGAACGTACGTGCGCCGGTCTGGTGTCCGGCGGCTCTTGGAACTGACCACTAGGCCTCCAGGGCGGATGACCCTGCGTCATCCGCGGCAAGCCGGCCCCGCTGCCCCGGTGGCCTCGGAGCCGGTCTGATCGGAGTATTCCCAGGCGGGGGGCGGTGCATTCGCGCCCCCGGAGAACTGACGGATCATTGCGGATGAACGTTTGGCCTCGCCCTGCCACCGGGTAGGCCAGCTCTTACGGCGGTCAATCCCGGGCACCCCCCGCGGCGCCGTTCCCCGCAGCGAGGAGCACCGCTCCCGCCACCCGCCCGCGCCCTCCGTCAGAGGCCGAGCCGCCGGTTGCGCTGCTCGAAGGCGCGCAGCGCCCGCAGGAAGTCCACCTTGCGGAAGGCCGGCCAGTACGCCTCGCAGAAGTAGAACTCGCTGTGCGCGCTCTGCCAGAGCAGGAAGCCGGACAAGCGCTGCTCGCCCGAGGTGCGGATGACCAGGTCCGGGTCGGGCTGCCCCTTGGTGTACAGGTGTTCGGCGATGTGCTCGACGTCCAGGACCTCGGCCAGCTCCTCGATCGAGGTGCCCCGGCCGGCGTGCTCCTGGAGCAGCGAGCGGACGGCGTCGGCGATCTCGTGCCGGCCCCCGTAGCCGACGGCCACGTTGACCGTGATGCCCTCGATGGCCGCGGTCTCGTCGGCGGCGCGCTTCAGGACGTCGGCGGTGTGCTGCGGCAGCAGATCCAGCGCTCCGACCGGGTTGACCCGCCAGCGGCGGGCGGCGGCCAGGCCGGTGACGGCGTCCTCGATGATGCCGAGCAGCGGGACCAGCTCGTCGGCCGGACGGGAGAGGTTGTCGGTGGAGAGCATCCACAGGGTGACGACCCTGACGTGGGTCTCGTCGCACCAGCCGAGGAACTCGCTGATCTTGTCGGCGCCGCGCTGGTGGCCGTACGCGGTGGAGCCGCCGGTCGCCTTGGCCCAGCGGCGGTTGCCGTCGAGGATCACCCCGATGTGGTGCGGGGTCCGGGCGAGGTGCACCTCGACCCGGCGACCGTAGAGGCCGTACATCCCGTCCAGCAGGACGCGCAGACCCGGCGTGCGTTCGACGACATCGCGCAGACCCATGGTTTTCGGCCCCTCCGTGCTCACTTCAGCGGGTGCTTCAGAACCCCCGGCGCAGCCTACTCCCGCGCTGTGGCGGCAGGGAAAGCCGCAGGTCGCGGGAGGGTCACGGTCATGTGCGGACTCTGTCGCCGCCGGCCCGGCGCGGGTGGCCGGAAGGTACCCGCGCGGCGCCCCGGGGTCGGCCGGGGGAACGCCCGGCGGCCGGATACGGAACGGTCTCTGCTTCCTTAAGGAATCCGTAAGCCGACGGTTCAATGCTTGACGACCCCCAATGGTCTAGTCCAGCTTTTGTGCCAGGGCGGAACGGAGTACCGGAACCGCCCCTCCCAGGCAGTACTGCGGACCTCCCCTCCCCCACACGCGGCCGCCGCGCCCCCCACCGCGGCGGCCGCTCCTCCCCCACAGGAGCGCACCTCCATGGCCCGTACGCTGAACCGCCCCGCGTCGCACAAGCGCCGCCGCGGCCCCGTCCCGGCCCTCGCGGCCGGCGCCACCGCCCTGGCCCTGGCCGGCACCGGCCTCGCCCTCTTCGCCGGTGGTGCCAACGCGGCCGCCGGGAACCTCGTCGCCAACGGCGGCTTCGACGGCTCGCTGGGCGGCTGGACCTGTACCGGCTCCGCGAGCGCCGTCACCACGCCGGTCCACTCCGGCTCGGGCGCGCTGCAGGCCACCCCGGGTGCGGCGGACACCGCCGAGTGCACGCAGACCATCAGCGTGCTGCCCAACACCAGCTACACCCTGAGCGCCTGGGTCCAGGGCCCCTACGTCTACCTCGGCGCCCGCGGCACCGGCGGCACCGACCCGAGCAGCTGGTCCAACCAGAACAGCTGGAACCAGCTCTCCTCCACCTTCACCACGGGCGCGAGCGCCCGCAGCGTCACCGTCTACCTGCACGGCTGGTACGGGCAGAGCGCCTACCTCGCCGACGACGTGGTGCTGAGCGGCCCGGGCGGTACCCCGAGCCCGACCGCCACCCCCACGGTCACCCCCACGCCGACGCCCACGGCGACCGCCACCCCCACGGCGACCACGACCCCGACCGCGACCGCCACCCCCACGGCGACCGCCACCCCGACCCAGACCGCCACGCCGACCGCGACCCCCACCGCGACCAGCACCGGCAACCCCACCACCGGTCTGCCCAAGCACGTCGTCACCGGTTACTGGCACAACTTCGACAACAAGGGCAACAACCTCCAGAAGCTGAGCGACGTCCAGAGCGCCTACGACATCATCGCGGTGTCCTTCGCCGACTCGGTCGCCAACCGCCCCGGCGCCATCACCTTCAAGCTGGACGCCGAGCTCTCGACCGGTCTCGGCGGCTACACCGACGCCCAGTTCCGCGCCGACGTGAAGGCCAAGCAGGCGGCCGGCAAGAAGGTCATCCTCTCCATCGGCGGCCAGAACGGCGCGATCTCGGTCAACGACGCGGCGGCCGCCCAGTCCTTCACCGACACCGCCTACGCGGTGATCAAGGACTACGGCTTCGACGGCATCGACATCGACCTGGAGAACGGGGTCAACGCGACCCACATGGGCAACGCCCTGCACAGCCTCCAGTCCAAGGTCGGCCCCGGCTTCGTCCTGACGATGGCCCCGGAGACCATCGGGATGTACTCGACCGCGGGCGCCTACTTCCAGCTGGCGCTGAACACCAAGGACATCCTGACCGTCGTCAACACCCAGTTCTACAACTCGGGCGGCATGAACGGCTGCGACGGCAAGGTCTACACCCAGGGCACCATCGACTTCATCACCTCGCAGGTCTGCACCCAGATCCAGGGCGGCCTGCGGCCCGACCAGGTCGGCATCGGCGTCCCGGCCTCCAGCAAGGCGGCCGGCGGCGGCTACGTCGCGCCGAGCGTCGTCAACAACGCGCTGGACTGCCTGGCCACCGGCAAGAACTGCGGCAGCTTCGTCCCGCCGGCCAAGTGGCCGACCATCCGCGGCGCGATGACCTGGTCCACCAACTGGGACTCCGTCAACGGGAACTCCTTCTCCAACACGGTCGGCCCGTTCGTCCACCAGATGCCGTAACCCCGAGGACCTCCCCCCACGGCGCGCCTCCCCTTGAGGGTGGGGCCGGCGCGCCGCGCCGGGCCCGCCGTACCCGACCGGTACGGCGGGCCCGTCCGCTTTCCTCCGATGGGCCCGGCCGCTCTCCTCCGGCGGGGACGGACGGGCCCGCCCCTCGCCTCAGCCCGAGTACCCGAGCACCGCCACCAGGGTGCCGAGCAGCAGGAACGGACCCAGCGGGACCTCCCGGCCGCGCACCGGCCGGCGCCGCACCAGGGCCACCAGCAGGACGCCGACCGACCAGAGCCCGGCCAGCAGCACGAAGGCGGCCAGCCCGGCCAGCGCGGCGGACCAGCCGTAGCGGCCGAGCAGCGCCCCGAGGCCGAGCGCGAGCACGGTGTCCCCGGGGCCCATTCGCCCCAGCTGCACCGGGATTTCGAACAGCGCCCCGGCGGCGAGCGCCACCAGCAGACAGCGCAGCAGCGTCCCCGGGCTGCCGTCGGCCAGCTCCAGCACCGTCAGCAGCAGCGCCAGGCCCGCCGCCAGCGTCCAGGTCAGCGGGTAGGGGAGCCGGTGCACCCGGGCGTCGGTGAAGCCGAGCACCACACCGGGACCGGCCAGCCAGAGCAGCAGCACCGCGTCCGCCGGGTGGGCCGCGGTGAGGGCGGCGGCGGCCGCCGCGGCGGTGACCGCCTCCACCCGCCAGGGGCCGGGGCCGAGTCCGGTCCGGCAGCCCGGGCAGCCGCCGGTCGGGGGCAGACCGCGCAGGGCCCGCCCGCAGGCCGGACAGGCCAGGCACCACGGCTGCTCCTCGGGCACGGCGTACCGCACCACGAGCCCGCGCAGGGCCGGTGCGACCAGCACCCCGGCCAGGACCGCCCCCAGCACGATCGCGATCACGGCTTGCCCCCTCCTCCTCCGGTGACGGTACGATCCGGCAGGTTCCGCTCCGGAACCGGCCGGACACCGTCCGCGTCCGACACTGACGGCGGCTCGGATCCTCGGTTCCGCGGCGCCGCACCGACCACATCATCCACGGGGGAGATACACCATGACGAAGCTTCGGCACACTCTGCGCGCGGCCGTTCCGGTGGCCGCGCTCGCGCTCGCGCTGACCGCCTGCGGTCCGGAGAACAGCGACCCGGCGGTCACCGCCGCCCCGACCGGCGCCCCGGCGGGCGGCGGCACCGCCGCTCCCACCGGTGCCGCTCCCACCTCGGCCCCGGCCGGCGGGATCACCGCGGCCCCGACGGCCGCCGCCCCGACCTCGGCCCCCGCGGGCGCCGCGGCCGGCGGCGCGACCGGCGGCGCGACCGGCGGCGGCAGCCCGACCGCGGGCGGCCTGCCCTCGGCCGCGACCAGCGGCAACCCGATCGGCGGGGCGAGCGGCGGCGGCAGCAAGATCACCTTCGACAACCCGCTCGCGCTCACGGCCACCGGCAGCTACCTCGGCAAGACCAAGGCCGACGTCACCCCGGTCTCGGTGGTCAAGGGCACCGCGGCCGAGATCGCGTCGTACAACTGGAAGCCGGCCGACACCGCGGGGAAGACCCCCTACTACGTGACGGTCAACTTCACCAACAAGACCGGCGCCCCGCTGCAGGACGAGTACTTCATGATGCGGTTCAAGGTGCAGACCGAGCCCAAGGGCACCGGCATCCTGTCCGCCCCGACCATCCTGCGGTCGATCCCGCAGTGCGACAGCGGCAAGAAGCCGGGCACCCTGGCCGACGGCGAGACCCAGCAGCAGTGTGCCGTCTATCTCGTTCCGGACGGCACCCCGCCGCAGTTCCTCGTCTTCGGGAGCGTTCTGGACACCCAGCCGCTGATCTGGAAGGCCAGCTGACATCTCCGCCTCCCGATCGAAGGGGTAGCGGAACCGCGACGTCCGGGCGGTCCGGCGGGTGTCCCACGACACGCGCCGGGCCGCCCGTTCGTGCCCCTAAAGTAGGCAGGCATGCAGGTCATCCAGTCCAGCAAGCTCGCCAATGTCTGCTACGACATCCGCGGTCCGGTGCTCGACGAGGCGATGCGGCTGGAGGAACAGGGCCACCGCATCCTGAAGCTGAACACCGGCAATCCCGCGCTGTTCGGCTTCGACGCACCGCCGGAGATCCTCCAGGACATCCTGCGCAACCTCTCCTCGGCGCACGGGTACGGAGACTCCAAGGGCCTGCTCTCCGCCCGCCGCGCCGTGGTGATGCAGTACGAGGAGCGCGGGCTGCACGGCCTGACGGTCGAGGACGTCTTCCTCGGCAACGGCGTCTCCGAGCTGATCCAGCTCGCGATGACCGCCCTGCTGGACGACGGTGACGAGGTGCTCGTCCCCGCGCCGGACTACCCGTTGTGGACGGCGTCCGTCTCGCTGGCCGGCGGCACCGCCGTCCACTACCGCTGCGACGAGCAGTCCGACTGGTACCCGGACCTCGCCGACGTCGAGGCCAAGGTCACCGACCGGACCAGGGCACTGGTGGTGATCAACCCGAACAACCCCACCGGCGCGGTCTACCCGCGCGAGGTGCTGGAGGGACTGGTCGGGATCGCCCGCCGGCACCAACTGGTGATCTACGCGGACGAGATCTACGACAAGATCCTCTACGACGACGCCGAGCACGTCCCGCTGGCCACCCTGGCCCCCGATCTGTTCTGCGTCACCTTCAACGGCATGTCCAAGGCGTACCGGGTGGCGGGCTTCCGCTCGGGCTGGATGGTGCTCTCCGGGGACCGCTCCCGGGCCCGCAGCTACATCGAGGGCCTCACCGTGCTGGCCTCGATGCGGCTGTGCGCCAACATGCCGGCCCAGCACGCGGTGGCCGCGGCGCTCGGCGGGCGGCAGTCGATCAAGGACCTGGTGCTGCCCGGCGGGCGGCTGCTGGAGTCCCGGGACGCCGCGTACCGACTGCTCAACGAGATCCCCGGGGTCAGCTGTGTGAAGCCGAGGGGCGCGCTGTACGCCTTCCCCCGGCTGGATCCGAAGGTGTTCAAGATCAAGGACGACGCCCGGATGGTGCTCGACCTGTTGCGCGCCGAGCGGATCCTGCTGGTCCAGGGCTCCGGCTTCAACTGGCCCGAGCCGGACCACTTCCGGCTGGTGACGCTGCCGCGCGCGGAGGAGATCACCGACGCGGTCACCCGGATCGGCGTCTTCCTGAGCGGCTACACCCAGCCCTGACCGGCTGCACCCGGCCCTGACCCCGCCGCACCCGGCCCTGGTCGGGCCGCGCTCCGGGGTGTCCGGGAAAGGGCTACGGCCGGAGTCCCGGTCGGGCGATCTCCTTGGTCGGGGAAAGATCGTCCGTCGGGGCTCCGGCCGTCCTGTCGCTGACCGGTGCGCTCGTTTCGTGCGGCGCGCCGGTCTCTCTACCGCTCCTGCTGAGGCTCAGGCTCAGCCGAGGCGGGCGACCAGGCTTCGGTACTCGTCCCACAGCTCGGCGGGCGTGTGCTCACCGAACATCTCCAGGTGGGCCGGGACGAGCGCGGCCTCCTGACGCCAGATGTCGGCGTCGACGGTGAAGAGCAGGTCGATGTCCTCCTTCGACAGCTCCAGACCCTCCAGGTCGAAGCCCTCGACGGTCGGCAGCACGCCGATCGGCGTCTCGACGCCCGCGCCGTCGCCCTCCAGCCGCTCGACGATCCACTTGAGCACGCGGCTGTTCTCGCCGTAGCCCGGCCAGACGAACTGTCCGTCGGCGTTCTTGCGGAACCAGTTCACGTAGTAGATCTTCGGCAGCTTGGCGGCGTCCGCCGCGGCGCCGATCTTCAGCCAGTGCGCGAAGTAGTCGCCCATGTTGTAGCCGCAGAACGGCAGCATCGCGAACGGGTCGCGACGCAGCTCGCCGACGGTGCCCTCGGCGGCGGCGGTCTTCTCGGAGGCGATGTTGGCGCCGAGGAAGACACCGTGCTGCCAGTCGAAGGACTCGGTCACCAACGGGACGGCGGTGGCCCGGCGGCCGCCGAACAGGATCGCCGAGATCGGCACACCCGCCGGGTCCTCCCACTCGGGAGCGATGGTCGGGCACTGCGCGGCCGGGACGGCGAAGCGGGCGTTCGGGTGCGCCGCCGGGGTGCCGGACTCCGGCGTCCAGTCGTCGCCCCGCCAGTCGATCAGGTGGGCCGGCTTCTCGTCGGTGAGGCCCTCCCACCACACGTCGCCGTCGTCGGTGAGGGCGACGTTGGTGAAGACGGTGTTGCCCCAGAGGGTGTCGATCGCGTTGGCGTTGGTGTCGACACCGGTGCCCGGCGCGACGCCGAAGAAGCCGGCCTCGGGGTTGATGGCGTACAGGCGGCCGTCGGCGCCGAAGCGCATCCAGGCGATGTCGTCGCCGATCGTCTCGACCTTCCAGCCCGGGACGGTGGGCTGGAGCATCGCCAGGTTGGTCTTGCCACAGGCCGACGGGAAGGCCGCGGCCGCGTACTTGACCTCGCCCGACGGCGGGGTGAGCTTCAGGATGAGCATGTGCTCGGCCAGCCAGCCCTCGTCGCGGGCCATGGTCGAGGCGATGCGCAGCGCGTAGCACTTCTTGCCCAGCAGGGCGTTGCCGCCGTAGCCGGAACCGAAGGACCAGATCTCGCGGCTCTCGGGGAAGTGCGAGATGAACTTGGTGCTGTTGCACGGCCACGGCACGTCCGCCTGGCCCTCGGCCAGCGGGGCGCCGACGGTGTGCACGGCCTTGACGAAGTCGCCGTCCTCGCCGAGCTGGTCCAGCACCGCGCGGCCCATGCGGGTCATCACGCGCATCGACACCGCGACGTAGGCGGAGTCGGTGATCTCGACGCCGTAGGCGGCCAGCGGCGAGCCGACCGGGCCCATCGAGAACGGGACGACGTACATGGTGCGGCCCTTCATGGCGCCGCGGAACAGGCCCTGCTGCCCCTGGAAGATCTCCCGCATCTCGGCGGGGGCCTTCCAGTGGTTGGTCGGGCCGGCGTCCTTCTCCTGCTCGGAGCAGATGAAGGTGCGGTCCTCGACCCGCGCCACGTCCGTGGGGTCGGAGGCGGCGTAGTAGGAGTTGGGTCGCTTGTCCTCGTTGAGCTTCTTGAAAGTGCCCTGGGCGACGAGCAGGTCCGCGAGGCGCTGGTACTCCTCCTCGGAACCGTCGCACCATTCGACGCGGTCCGGCTGGGTGATCTCCGCGATCTCGCGCACCCACGCCAGCAGGCGCTGGTGGCGGGTCGGCGCGGCGCTGAGAGCAGCCGAGTTCTCGTTCGACACGATCGCTCCGTTTCACGCCATCCCGGCGGGGAGACGGCGTAGCGGGGGTTGAGGGTGCTTGCAGCGTAGCTCCGCACCTTGGGCCGGAACGCGGCAAGAAGGCAAAGTTGACGCATCTTTTACTACAGTAAGGATGATTACCAGCCAGTAGCAGGATGCTTCGAAGGGCTTCGGACCCCCTCGACCCCCTCCGCCAATACTCCAAAACGTCCAAGTCGTGATGAGCGCCACTTCCTACGGCCGGGTAACCTACGGATCCGTAGGTAGCGGGTAGCATGCGGCTCATGACTGCTGAGCTCCTGGAGAGCGCGGAGCCTGCGCCGGTCAAGCCGAAATGGCGCGGCTGGCTGCACGCCGGAATGTTCCCCGCCACGGTGGCCGCCGGGATCGTGCTGATCTGCCTGGCCGAACCCGGGCCCGCGAGAGCCGCGTGCGCGATCTACTCGGCCAGCGCCTGGCTGCTCTTCGGGGTCAGCGCGGTCTACCACCGGTTCACCTGGGGCCCGCGCGGCGACGCCGTCCTGCGGCGGCTGGACCACGCGAACATCTTCCTGATCATCGCCGGCACCTACACACCGTTCACCATCCTGCTGCTGGACGGCGCCGCCCGGCAGGTGCTGCTCTGGGCGGTCTGGGGCGGTGCGCTGGCGGGAATCGCGTTCCGGGTCTTCTGGGTCGGCGCGCCGCGCTGGCTGTACACGCCGGTGTACCTCGCGCTGGGCTGGGCCGCCGCGTTCTACCTGCCGGACTTCCTGCACAAGGGCGGCGTCGCGGTCCTGGTGCTGATGATCGTCGGCGGGGTGCTCTACAGCATCGGCGGGGTGGTGTACGGGCTCAAGCGGCCCGACCCGTCACCGCGCTGGTTCGGCTTCCACGAGGTGTTCCACGCCTTCACCCTCGGGGCCTTCATCACCCAGTACATCGGCGTCTCACTGGCGGCCTACAGCGCGGCCGGCTGAACCCGGCGCCCCGTGGCGGGCGGTCGGCCGGTCGTGCGACCGGACGGCCGCCCGTTCCGCCGTCCACTCCCGGACCGGGCGCTCGCGCGTCCCGCGGTCGTGCGGCGCCCACTCGTGCGACCCGCGCTCGTGCGGACCCTCGCGCCGGGGCTCGCGCGGCCGGTCATGGCGGTCGTGCGCGCGGGGGGTCCGCGACTGGCGCCCGGCCTGTCGCGCGTCGATCGCCTCCCGGGCCCGGCGGCAGCGCTCGCAGTGCGCGGCGTCCACCAGGCCGTTCGCCGTCCGGTGGGCCTTCGGCGCCGCCCGGCGGTCCGGCGCGGGCGCCTGGCGCAGCAACTGCCAGCGCTGGCCCACGTACACCATCAGCAGCAGCACCTCGACCCCGGCGACCACCAGCACCAGCGCGGCGCCGTTGATCAGATAGGCCGCGACCACGGCCAGCGCCGAGGCCACCACCACTGCGGCGCCCCAGATCTGGGCACCCGACTCCCGATCGGCCATTACGGCTTCCCCTTCCTGCGCCGGGCTCGTGGTCGGCCCGTGCCGCCCCACCCCTTCTCCGCTCTCGGCACGCACCGGCCCGCACTGACCGACGGCCACATGGTATCTACCGACAGTCACCCGTAACCGCACGAAAGCGGCGAACGACAGATCAACGTTGCGTCAATTCCCCGTGCGGAACGCGCACTTCCAGGACACATCACAGAGAGTAGCCGACTCGGCGCCATGGTTCGGCATTGACGGCGGGCATCTTTTGAGAGTTACTGTCATTTGACAGCGACTCCCTTCGCCGGCCTCCGGAGGTACCCGTGTCCACCCCGCCCACCGACCAGGCGGCCCCACCCGGGCCGGACCCGCGGCGCTGGCTCGCCCTGGTCGCGGTCGCCCTCAGCGTTCTGGTCATCAGCTTCGACATGACGGTCCTGAACGTGGCCCTGCCCACGCTCGCCTCGCAGCTCCAGGCCACCACCGGGCAGCAGCAGTGGATCGTCGACTCCTACACCGTGGTGTTCGCCGCCGTGATGCTCCCGGCCGGGCTGATCGGCGACCGCTTCGGCCGCCGCTTCACCCTCACCCTGGGCCTCGCCCTGTTCGGCATCGCCTCGGCCGTCGGCATGCTGGCCGACAGCCCCGGCACACTGATCGCCGCCCGGGCCTCGATGGGCCTCGCCGGCGCACTGGTCATGCCGATGTCCATGGCGGTGATCCCCGGCCTCTTCCCGCCCGCCGAGCAGCGCCGCGCCACCGCGATCCTGGCCGCCGCGCTGGCCGTCGGCACCCCGCTCGGACCGCTGATCGGCGGCTTCCTGCTCCAGCACTTCTGGTGGGGCGCGATCTTCGCGATCAACCTGCCGCTGGTCGTGATCGGCATCACCGCCTGCACGCTGCTGCTGCCGGAGACCCGCAACCCGGCCGCGCCCCGGATCGACCTGCCCGCCACCCTGCTCGGCGCGGCCGGACTGGCCGCGCTCACCTACGGCATCATCGAGAGCCCCGAACGCGGCTGGGGCGACCCGCTGGTGCTCGGCACCGTCGGCGGCGCGCTGGTCGCGCTCACCGCGCTGGTCCTGCGCAGCCGGACCAGGCCGGACCCGATGCTCGATCTGGCCCTGCTCGCCGACGGCGGCTTCCGCTGGTCGACCGTGGCCGCGACGCTGGTGTCCCTGGTCCTGTTCGGCGCCTTCTTCGTCCTCCCGCTGTACTTCCAGAGCGTGCTCGGCGCCGACGCCTTCGGCACCGGCCTGCGGCTGATGCCGATGATGCTCGGCCTGATGGTCGCCGCCCGGCTCAGCGACCGGCTCGTCGCCAGGACCGGCCCCCGGACGGTGATCGTCCTGGGGCTGGCGCTGCTGGCCGGCGCGCTGCTGCTCGGCAGCCGCACCGAGGTCTCGGACGGCTACGGGCTCGCCGCCGTCTGGCTCACCCTGCTCGGGGTCGGCATGGGCCTGTCCCTGATCACCGCGCAGGCCACCGCCCTGCTCACACTGCCGCCCGCCCGGGCCGGTGTCGGCTCCGGGCTGCTGCAGACCTTCCGGCAGGTCGGCGGCGCGATCGGGGTCGCCGTCTTCGGCAGCCTGCTGGCCGACTCCTACCGGGGGGCGCTGGACACCGGCGGGCTCGGGGAGCACCTCGCCGAGCTGGCCGGGCGCTCGGTGGTGGCGGCCGACGCGGTCGCCGCCTCGACCGGGGACTCCGCCCTGGCCGCCTCGGCGCACGGCGCCTACGTGCACGGGATGACGGTCGTGCTGCTGGTCTCCGGGGTGATCGCGGCGCTCTCGGCGGTGCTGGTGGCGCTGCGGATGCCGGCCGCCGAGCCGACCGGGGCCGCCGGGGAGGCCGGGACCGCGGTCGGAGCCGCCGGAGCCGCCGCGTCCGCGCCCGCCGGAGCGCCGGGAGGGCCCGGTGAGCCGTCGGGAGGGCCCGGGGAGGCCGTCGTGCCCGCGACCGATCACGGATAATCGAAGACATGAACGCACCGCAGTCGGCAACGGCACCTCCGACCGGACCGGGCAACCCGATCCAGGCGATGCTGGAGGCGCCGTTGTCGCTGCGCGAGCGGAAGAAGCTGAAGACCCGCCAGACCATTCGCCGCGAGGCTTACCGGCTGATCGCCGAACAGGGCTACGAGAACACCACGGTCGACCAGATCGCGGCCGCCGCCGAGGTCTCCCCGTCCACCTTCTTCCGGTACTTCGCCACCAAGGAGGACCTCGTCCTCACCGACGAGTACGACCCGGCGATGATCGAGGCCCTGCTCGCCCGCCCCGCCGACGAACCGTTCCTGCGGTCCTGCCGGGAGGCAGTCATCGGGCTGATCCGGCAGCTGCTGGAGCACGAGCGCGAGGAACTGCTCGTCCGGATGCGGCTGACCAGGGACGTGCCCGCGCTGCGCGCCCGGATGATCGACACCGGCAACGAGCCGCAGCGGCTCTACCTCACCGCGCTCACCCGGCGGGCCGGAGTGCGGGAGCCCACCTTCGCGATGCGGATCACCGCCGCCGCGATCGGCGCGGCCACCACCGAGACCGTGCTGCAGTGGGCCGAGGGCGGCGGCGCCGAGGACATCGCCGAACTCGTCGACCGCTCCTTCGCGATCCTGGAGGACGGCTTCGCCGGGTCGTGACGCACGGCAGGACCGGCGGCGGGGCTCGATGCCCCACCGCCGGTCCACCGCCCGGGCCGATCCGCAGCCCGGACCGTTCGGCTACCCGCGCCGAGCCGCCACCCGCACCGCGACCCGGCGCCGGAACGCCAGGCCCGCGCCCGCGAGCGCGGTGACGCCCAGGGCCGCGCCCGCCGTCACGGCCGGCAACGCGGTGCCGCCGTCCGCCGGAACGCCGGCGGCCTGCGGGGCGCCCGGCTCGTAGCCGCCGCCCTTGCCCGCCCGGTCGTACGCCGAGCCGGGCAACTTGTCGCCGTACCGCTGCCGGACCAGCCCCTGGTACCCGGCCAGGCTCACCCCGGCCGCGCCCACCGACCGGCGCGCCTCGTCGTCCAGCGGCAGCACCCGGCCGTCCCGCAGCACGTACCAGGCGTTGATCTGCGGCTCGCGGAACGCCGTCCCGCCTCCACCGGCCGCCGCCCGCGCCGCGTAGTCGCTCTCGTCGCCGCCGGTGGCGATGTTGACGACCCGCCAGTCACCGTTCTGCTCGACCGTCCAGACCGAGGCGACCCGACCGTCCGCCGCGACCACCTTGCTCGCGGTGAACTCGGCCCGGGCCACCGGGGCGCCCGGGGTGCCGGACACGAAGTCCGCGTCCAGCAGGTACACCGGCACGGTGTCACCGGCCAGCCTGGGCGCGGCGGCGGCCGCCGCCGACGCCTCCTCGGCCGCCCCGACGGCGAGGTCCTTGCCCGCCGGAGCGCCCTTGCGGGCGAAGAACCGGCCCAGCTGGTCCAGCACCGCCGGTGCCTGCACCGCGCCCCTGGCCCGGGCCAGCTCCGCCGCGGGCACCGGTTCCGGCACCCCCGCGGGTCCGGCCGCCGAGGCGGCCGGGGCGAGGGCCAGACCGAGGCCGGCCGCCAGCAGGACGACCGCCGCGCCGCGGACGGCCGCGGCATCACGCATGCTGCTCATGTCGCCCCTCACGCGCCGATCCGGTACAGGGAGTGGGTCCAGGAGAACGTGCCGTTCGACACGTAGTAGTTGAAGTCCGCCCAGTTGTAGCGGTTGTTGGACGGCCACGGGTCGCCCCAGTAGACCCAGTTGTTGGAGGTGTCGAAGCCGTAGAGCACGTGCATGTGGCCACCGCCGGAGCTCCACTGGATCCGGGTCTCGATCGGCCGGTTGGCGTTCACCTCGGTCTGCACCGTGCTGTAGCGCAGGTAGCCGGTGACGTAGGAACCCGGGTTGATGCCGATCCAGCTCAGGCCGTTCTGCACATCGCCCAGCGTGGCCTGGCTGTTGGGGCAGCTGGAGTTGATCGAACGGCCGAACGCGGCGTTGCAGAACTGGTTCTGGCTGTAGGTGTAGCCGAACCAGGTGGCGATGGTGTTGCCGCTCGCCGCCCAGCACCAGTTGGTCTGCTGTTGCTGCTGCATGGTGATGTTGAGCTTCTTGAACGTGCCGGCCAGATCGGCCGTGGCGCCCGTGGCGGCGGGTTGCACCCGCTGGGCCCGGGTCTGTGCGGAGGCGGACCAGGCCGTGGGGGTGGCCTGGGCCGGAGTGACGGCCGCGACGCTGAGCGCCGGACCGAGGACGCCGAGTGCGAGCACCGAGACGGTGCGGCGCAGGCGTGTCCGTGCGACTGACATGGGGGATTTCCTCCTTGCGACAGGCAGAGGAGTCGAGAGACGTGGGGGTGCGGTCCGGATCGCGCCACTGAGCATCGCGCTGTTGACATGGCCGGTCAACGCCCCTCGGAACCCCTTCCCCCGGGTGTGAACGGGCCCGCCCCACTGTGAACGCCGGCCCGGAAACCCCCGGCCGTCACGCCCCGACCGGTGACAAACCCCCCTCCACATGTGAATATTCACGACCGACCGGGCCCGCCCCGTCCGCCACCCGAGGAGGCCGCATGCAGCGGACCGACCACCCCGACCTCGCCACCGCGCTGCGGACCGGCCCGTTCCACCTCGCCCTGCGCACCGCCATCGCCGTCCGGGGACTCGCCCTGCACCGGGTCCGGGACCACCTCGCGCTGCGCGGCGTCCACATCGGGGTCACCAGCCTCAGCTACTGGCAGCAGGGCCACCGCCGCCCCGAGCGGCCGGAGTCGCTGCGCGCGGTGAGGGAGTTGGAGCGCGTGCTGGACCTCCCCGCGCACTCCCTCACCAGACTGCTGGGCCCCCGGCGCGGCGCACCCGCCGAGCCGGCCGGCCCGCCCGTCCGTCCCTACCGCGACCTCATCAGCCCGGCCGCCGCCGTCGACGACCTGCTCACCGCGCTGTCCAGCCCGCGTGACACCGGCCTGCACACCATCACCCACATCGAACGGATCCGGATCGGCGCCGACCGCCAGTTGCGGCGCCGCGACTCGCAGCACGCGCTGCGCGCCCACCGCGACGGGATCGACCGCTACCTCGCCATCCACCAGGGCGACCCCGGCAGCGACATCACCCGGGTCGGGGTCCGCGCCGAGGAGAACTGCCGCCCCGGCCGCATCCGCCGCGACCAGGCCCACGACCTGCTGCTCGCCGAACTCCTGCTGGACCGCCGGCTGCGCGCGGGCGACACCCATCTGCTCGGCTACGGCTTCGACGACGCCCCGTCGCCCACCCCCAGCTGCGAGTACGTCCGGGGCTTCAACTCGGGCGCCGGGCAGTACGTCCTCCAGATCACCTTCCACCCGGAGGCGCTCCCGGTCCGCTGCCACCGCTTCGCCCGTCGCTCCCCCGCCGAACGACCCTACGAGACGGAGGAGTTGACCCTCGACGGTCACCACTGCGTCCACCTGGTCGCGACCGCCCTGCGGCCCTGCATCCTGGGGATCAGCTGGGACTGGGAGTAGAACGGGCCGACTGCTCCGGTAGCCGGTCGTACCGACTACCGACTACCGACTACCGGCCGGAGGCCCTACCGGTCGTACCGGCCGGGGTCCGGAGCCGCTCGGCGGGCGTCGTAGCCGGGGTCGACGGTGCCGAACAGCCGGTCCCAGACCGTGGTGTAGAAACCCAGGTTCACCGCGGGGTCCCGGTGGTGGCCGACGTGGAACATCGGCAGCGCCACCCACCGGAACACCGCCAGCCGCCGGACCCCGACCGGGAACGGCTCCACCCCGAGGTGCCCGAGCAGACCGAAGACCAGATTCACGCCGATGTAGCCGACCAGCGCCGCGGCGGACATCCCCGGCCAGAGACAGAGCACCGCGATCCAGGCCCCGCCGAAGCCCAGCACCTCCAGCGGGTGCAGCACGAACAGGGTGGCCGGGCCCGGATCCGGGTAGGCGTGGTGCAGTTCGTGCGCCAGCCGGTAGAGCCGGCGCCGGTGGGCCAGCCAGTGGCCGCCGTACATCAGCGCGTCCATCACCAGTGAGAACAGCAGCAGGTCGGCCAGTGCCCGCGGCCCGGTGTCCGCCGTGAGCCGGATCCAGCCCGCCCGCCAGAGCAGCCAACCGGCCAGTCCCAGCGCCGAGTTGAGCAGCACCGCCACCACCGTCAGCAGCCGTTCGCGGCGGTCCGGCGGCGCGGGGGCCGGGGTCAGCCGCCGGTCACCGAAGCGGCGCACCAGCCAGCCCCCGGCCAGCACGGCCACCACGAACAGCGCGAGGTTGCCGGCCAGCGCACCGGCCGCCACCTCCAGCGGCCCCAGCCCGGCCGCCCGTGCGAGTACCTCGTCCACCGCCACGCCCCCTCCGGCCGTCTGCCCTGCCTGCTCCGGCCGCCCCACCGGTCCGACGTCCTCCCGGTGCCGGCGGTTCCCGGGCTCCGCGGCCGTCCGCCGCCGGGCGGCGGACCTCAGTCGCCGAAGGCCAGCTCCACGCAGTCCTCCACCGGCCGGTAGCCGATCTGCTGGTAGATCGAGTTGCTGGTCGGATTGGCGAGGTCGGTGTAGAGCAGCACCTCCGCCGCACCCAGGGCGAGGGCGGCGGCCGAGGCTGCCGCCGTGACGCCGCTGGCGTAGCCCCGGCCCCGGGCATCGGCCGGGGTGTAGACCGGACCGATCCGCGACATCCCGGCGATCACCGCACTGGCCCCCGCCACCGCGACCGGCCGCCCGTCGTCCTCCCACAGGTGCAGCTGGCCGGCGGCGGTCCGGTCGTCCACCGCCGTCGCGAGGTTGGGTATCCGGATGTCCACCTCCTCGGCGAACTCGGCGAACCAGCGGATCAGCAGCTCGCGGTCGTCCGCTGCGGCCAGCCGGGACCGGCCGGACGGCGGGCGCGGCGGGTCCGTCAACTCACCCAACCGGTAGAGCCGTTCGTTCGTCCGGACGGTGCTCGTGGTGCCGGTGGCCCCGGCCCAGGCGGCCCCGAAGGCCAGCGTCGCCGCCGCGCCGCCGCCCGCTCCGGTGATCGCCGCGGGCCCGGCCGGGGCGGCGGCCGGCCCGGTCTCCCGCCCGCCGGCCGGATCGGTGGCCAGTTCGGTCGCCAGCTCGGCCGCGGCGGACTCCGGCATCAGCCCCAGCCGCGGGGTGAACGGCGGCGTGTGCACGAACGCGCCGCCGACCGGTCCCTCCGGTTCGGCGCGCCACCAGCCGAACACCGGCACGCCGTCGCCGTAGTAGTGCGGACCGCTCGTCGCCAGCCGGTCGGTGATCGTGAGCAGGACGGTGTTCCGGGCCGGGTGCGCGGCGAGGAATTCGCCGGCCCGGGCGCGGAACTCGTCGAGGGAACTGCTGATGGTCCAGGGCATGGCCCATCCTCCCCCGTCTCCCCCGGCCCCACCACCGCTTTCCTACTGTTCGGCCGCCTCCTGGAACACGCCCAGCCGGGCCGCGAGGACGCCCGGATCGGTGGTCGGGGCGTCACAGGTGAAGTGGCGGCAGACGTACGCGGCGGGCGCGCCGTCGACCAGCGGCCGGCCGGCCAGCAGTGGGACGTCGTCGCTGCCCGCGCCCGGCTCGCCGAACGCGACCACCGCGCCGGGCGCGGTGCCCAGCAGCGCGGTCCGGTGCAGCGCGACCGTCGCCGGGTCGCCGGCCGGACCGATCACCGCGACCTCGCGCGGCCCGTCGACCAGCGCCTCGGCCGCCGCCAGACCCCAGCCGACGAACCGGGGCGCACGCGGGGCCAGCGCCCCGACGATGCCCAGCGCCCGCTCGGCGGCGGTCCGGTGACGGTCCGAACCGGTGTAGGCGGCGTAGCCGAGCAGTGCGTTCGCGGCCGCGGTCCAGCCGGACGGGGTCGCGTTGTCGGTCGGGTCCTGCGGGCGCCGGATCAGCTCCTCCGCGTCGTCGGCGGTGTCGTGGAGGGCACCGGTCGCCTCGTCGGCGAAGTGCTTGAGCACGGTGTCGAGCAGCCCCCCGGCCAACTGGAGCCACTCCGCCTCCCCGGTGACGGCGTACAGCGCGAGGAAGCCCTCGGCGGTGTCGGCGTAGTCCTCCAGCACACCCGCGTTGGCGCCGGGGCGGCCGTCGCGGGAGGTGCGCAGCAGCCGGCCGTCGGAGGTGAGGTGGACGGCGAGCAGCAGATCGGCGGCGCGTTCGGCGGCGGCGACGAGGTCGGGGCGCTCCAGCAGGGCGCCGGTCTCGGCGAGGGCGGCGATCGCCAGGCCGTTCCAGGCGGCGACGACCTTGTCGTCCCGGGCGGGCGCCGGGCGCTCCGCGCGTGCCGCCAGCATCCGCGCCCTGATCGTCTCGTACTCGGCCCGGTCCTCGGGGTCGGCGAGGAGCTGGAGCACGGAGGTGCCGTGTTCGAAGGTGCCCTCGGCGGTGACGGAGAACAGCCGGGCGGCGGTGGCCGCGTCGGCCGGACCGAGCAGGTCGACCAACTGGCCCGGCTCCCACACGTAGTACGCGCCCTCACTGCTGGCGCCGGTCTCCTCGTCGAGGCTGTCGGCGTCCAGCGCCGAGGCGAACGCGCCCTCGGGGGTGCGCAGTTCGCGCAGCAGGAAGTCCGCCGTGGAGAGCGCCGTCCGCCGGGCCAGCGGGGAGCCGGTCGCCCGCCACAGGTGCAGGTAGGCGCGGAGCAGCAACGCGTTGTCGTAGAGCATCTTCTCGAAGTGCGGCACCACCCACGCGGCGTCCACCGCGTACCGGGAGAAGCCGCCGCCGAGCTGGTCGTGGATCCCGCCGCGGGCCATCGCCTCCCCGGTGCGGACGGCCATCTCCAGCGCCGCCCCGGAACCGGTCCTGGCGTGGTGGCGCAACAGGTACTCGACCACCATCGCCGGCGGGAACTTCGGCGCCCCGCCGAACCCGCCGTGCCGCTCGTCGAACTCCCGGCCCAGCCCGACCAGCGCCCCGTGCAGCCCCGCCTCGTCGGGCGCCGTGTGCACCCCGCTGCCGACCCCGTACACGGAGGCCCGCTCGGCCAGATCCGCCCGGATCCGACCGGCCACCTCACCGACCTCGTCCCGCCGGTCCCGCCACGCCGCGTGCACCCCCTCCAGCACCTGCCGGAACGAGGGCATCCCGTGCCGCGGCTCCGGCGGGAAGTACGTCCCGAAGTAGAACGGCTCCTTCTCCGGAGTCAGGAAGACGGTCATCGGCCACCCGCCCTGCCCGGTCGCCGCCTGCACCGCCTCCATGTAGACGGCGTCGACGTCCGGCCGCTCCTCCCGGTCCACCTTCACCGCGACGAACCGCTCATTGAGGTACGCCGCCGCCCCCTCGTCCTCGAACGACTCATGGGCCATCACATGGCACCAGTGACAGGCGGCGTACCCGACCGACAGCAGCACCGGCACCCCCCGCCGCTCCGCCTCCGCGAACGCCTCGGGCCCCCAGGGCCACCAGTCCACGGGGTTGTCGGCGTGCTGCTGCAGGTACGGCGACGTGGCGTCGGCGAGGCGGTTCGGCATGCCCCCCATCCTTGCGCATCGGCGCCCGGGAGGGGGCGTGGCTCACTCCTTGGGGGCCTCCGGCTCCTCGGCGAAGTCGACCTTCTTGAACTGGCGGTTCATCGACTTGGCCAGGAACCAGGTGGCCACGCCGAGGGCGGCGAAGACGACGAAGCCCAGCAGGCCGGGGGTGACCTTGGCGTCGTCGACGGCGAGCTCGGCGGCGAGGTGGGTGAGGTTCACGGGGGCGCTCATATCTCTATGGTGGCCCGGCTCACGGGGAGCCGGGCCGTCGGGGGGTGCTTCAGTCCCGCGTGTCGGCCGACTCGGCCGTCAGGCTGGGGGTCCGCAGGCCGGCGAAGAGGTCGGCCTCCGGCAGGTCCACGTCGACCAGGGTACGGGCGAGCTCGTAGTCCTCGGTGGGCCAGACCTCGCGCTGGACCTCCAGCGGGACGCGGAACCACGGGCCGTCCGGGTCGATCTGGGTGGCGTGCGCGATCAGCGCGCGGTCCCGGGTCTCGAACCAGTCGTCGCAGCGGACCCGGGTGGTGATCTCGCGCTCCTTGCGGCCGCTCTTCTCCCAGCCGGCGATCCACTCGCCGTAGGGGGACTCGTGGCCGTTCTCGCTGAGGTACTTGTGCAGGGCGCGGATGCGGCCCATCGGGAAGCCGTGGTTGTAGTAGAGCTTCAGCGGCTGCCAGGGCTCGCCGGCCTCGGGGTAGGCGTCGGGGTCCCCGGCGGCGTCGAAGGCCACCATGGTGATCTTGTGGGTCATGATGTGGTCGGGGTGCGGGTAACCGCCGTTCTCGTCGTAGGTCGTGATGACCTGCGGCTTGAACTCCCGGATCAGGCGGACCAGGGGCTCGGCCGCCTCCTTGACGTCCTGGAGGCCGAAGCAGCCCTCGGGCAGCGGGGGCAGCGGGTCGCCCTCCGGCAGGCCCGAGTCCACGAAGCCCAGCCACGCCTGCTTGATCCCGAGGATCGCGCGGGCCTCGTCCATCTCCTTGCGCCGTACCTCGTGGATGTTCTCCTCGATCTCCGGCTTGCCCTGCAGCTTCGGGTTGAGGACCGAACCGCGTTCCCCCCCGGTGCAGGTGGCCACCAGCACGTCCACCCCCTGGTCGACGTACATGGCCATGGTCGCCGCGCCCTTGCTGGACTCGTCGTCCGGGTGTGCGTGCACCGCCATCAGTCGCAACTGCTCAGTCAACGCGTGCGTTCCTTCCACAAATCTCCGGGCGTCCCGTCGCTATCCGGTCTGCCCACCGTCCGAGCCGCTCTCGGGGCCGCGTCACCGCGGGACCGGCCGCCGCGCCGGGCGCCGACACGACCGAGCCCCGCCCCCGCCGGACCGGCCGCGGGCGTGCCCCTCCTATAGTGACGGACTGGAGGAGCCCCGCATTCCCCCGCACCACCCGCGCGGCCTCCTCCTCACGAGAGGACTGAGCCCCATGAGTGCTGGCACCCGGACCCCGCGGCTCCCCGAGGGGCGCTACGGGCGGCGCGGCGACCGCGAGACCGACCGCCGGCTCAAGGTGGTCGGAGCGGTCTGCGCGGTGCTGGCGCTGGGCCTGATCGCCTGGCTGGGCAGCTCGTACCTGATCCGCGAGACCCGGATCAACGGCACCGTGCCGACCTTCCAGGCGCTCTCGGACAGCGAGCTCCAGCTGCACCTGGCGGTGCGCAAGACCGACGGCACGGCCGGCAGCTGCACCGTCCGCTCGCAGGGCGAGGACGGCGCGGTGGTCGGGGTCGCGGACTTCCCCGTACCGGCGGCGGGAACCGGCTACGACGCGGTGGTCAGCCTGCGGACGACCGCCCGCGGCACCACCGCCGAGCTGCTGGGCTGCACCCCCGCTTAACCCCGGGACCAGCTTCCGGACGCCGGCCCCCGGACGGCGGCCCGCAGCTCCGGAGAGCCCGACCCGCCCGGGAATTCATCGGCGGCCACCCCCGTGGTCGGCGCATATTCACCCGGGTGGACGGGCATCCGTAGGGGAGTCGCCCGCCGATCCGGTACACCTCGGCGCAATGCCGCCGTCAATGGCGCGCCAACGACCCTCCCGATTGTCGGCAGGAGTTGTTAGGCTCGTGGTTTCGCCCCTTCCGCACCAGCTGGTACGGGAGCGGGCGTTGCTTTGTAGTTAAGACCGTTATCAGCACCGCCCTACGCGCTGACGACTGACACCCTCAGCACAGCCCCAGCACCTACGAGGAGCACCCGTGACCCAGACCAGCGAGAACGTGACCTGGCTCACTCAGTCCGGTTACGACCAGCTCAAGGCCGAGCTGGATCACCTGACCGGCCCCTGGCGGATCGAGATCGCGCAGAAGATCGAGGCCGCGCGTGAGGAGGGTGACCTCAAGGAGAACGCCGGCTACCACGCGGCCAAGGAGGAGCAGGGCAAGTACGAGCTGCGGATCCGCCAGCTCACCCAGCTCCTGGAGCGCGCCAAGGTCGGCGAGGCCCCGGCCGACTCGGGCGTGGTGGCGCCGGGCATGGTCGTCACGGTCGCCTTCGACGGCGACGTGGACGACACGATGAAGTTCCTGCTGGGCTCGCGCGAGGTGGCCGGCGACGACGACCTGGAGATCTACTCGCCGCAGTCCCCGCTGGGCCGCGCCATCGACGCGAAGACGATCGGCGACGAGGCGACGTACGAGCTGCCGAACGGCAAGCGCGCCATGGTCAAGATCATCGAGGTCAAGCCCTACACCGGCTGACCCCGCCCCGCCGGTCCGGCGGACGAGCGGAAGGGCGGCCGTGGCATCTGCCACGGCCGCCCTTCGCGCACCCGGGGCCCGCCGGGCCGGGCCGGGCCGGCCCCGGGCGGCAGGGGGTCCCGCCCCGGCTCAGCCGGCGGCCGAGCGGTACTTGCGCACCGAGAGCCAGGAGAACACCGCGATGATCGCCAGCGACCAGAGCACCGACATCAGCTCCGCGTGCTGCATCGGCCAGACGTCGTCCACCGGCCCGACCTGGTTGCCGAAGAGGTTGCGGCACGCCTGCACGGTGGCGCTGAACGGGTTCCAGTAGGCGATCCCCTGCAGCCAGCCCGGCATCGAGCTGACCGGCACGAAGGCGTTGGAGATGAAGGTCAGCGGGAACAGCCAGATCAGCCCGGCCGAGGTGGCCGCCTCCGGACTGCGCACCGAGAGGCCGATCAGCGCCCCGATCCAGGAGAACGCGTAGCCGAGCAGGAGCAGCAGCCCGAACGCCCCCAGCGCGGACCAGAACCCGTGGTGGATCCGCCAGCCGACCAGCAGGGCCACCACCGCGAGCACCACCAGGGTGAAGGCGGTCTGACAGAGGTCCGCCAGGGTACGGCCGACCAGCACCGACGAGCGGGTCATCGGCAGGGAGCGGAACCGGTCCACCAGCCCCTTGGACATGTCCTCGGCGATGCCGGCCGAGGCGCCGGCCACCGCGAAGGTGACGGTCTGGGCGAAGATGCCGGCCATCAGGAACTGGATGTACGTGGAGGAGCTGGACTGCGTCCCGGGGATCTGGATCGCGCCGCCCATGACGTACGAGAACAGCAGCACGAACATCACCGGCTGCATGAGCCCGAACACCACGATCTCGGGGATCCGGGTCATCCGGCGCAGGTTCCGCTTCGCGACCACCCACGAGTCGTGCAGGACGGCGGCCACGCCCCGGCGCTGCTTGGGCACCGCCCCGCCGATGGCGTGCTCGGTGGCACTGCTCATCTCACCGCTCCTTCCCGGCCGGGACGGCCCGCTCGTCGGTGTCCGGGCCGCCGTCGCGGCCCTTGCCCCGGCCCTTGCCGCCGGCCTCCTCCTGGTCGGCCTCGGTGTGGTGGCCGGTGAGCGAGAGGAAGACGTCGTCCAGGGTCGGCCGGCGCAGGCCGATGTCGTCGATCTCGATCGAGCGGGTGTCCAGCTCGCGGATCACGTCCGCGAGCACCCGGGCGCCGCCGCTGACCGGGACGGTGATCCGGCGGGTGTTCTTCTCCAGCGTCGGCTCGCCCAGCGCGTAGGCGGACAGCGCGGCCACGGCCTCGCCGACCAGGTCGGCCCGGTGCACCACGACCTCGATCCGCTCGCCGCCGATCTGTGCCTTGAGCTGGTCGGCGGTGCCGCGGGCGATCACCCGGCCGTGGTCGACCACCGCGATGTCGTGGGCGAGGCGGTCGGCCTCCTCCAGGTACTGGGTGGTGAGCAGCAGCGTGGTGCCCTGCTCGACGAGGGTCTCGATGACCTCCCACAGGGCGAGCCGGTTGCGGGGATCGAGGCCGGTGGTGGGCTCGTCGAGGAACATCACCGGCGGCCGGACCACCAGGGCGGCGGCGAGGTCGAGGCGTCGGCGCATGCCGCCGGAGTAGGTCTTGGCGGTGCGGTCCTTGGCCTCGGTGAGGTTGAACCACTCCAGCAGTTCGAGCGCCCTGGCCTTGGCCGCGCGGACCGGCATCTGGTAGAGCTCGCCGACCATCTGGAGGTTCTCGAAGCCGGTGAGGTACTCGTCGACCGCCGCGTACTGGCCGGAGAGGCCGATCAGGCTGCGGACCCGGTTCGGGTGTTTGAGGACGTCGACGCCGGCCACCGTGGCGCGGCCGGAGTCGGGCTGGAGCAGGGTGGTGAGGACACGCACGGTGGTGGTCTTGCCGGCGCCGTTCGGGCCGAGCAGCCCGAGCACCGTGCCCTCGGGGACGTCGAGGCTGACGCCGTCCAGGGCTCGTACGTCGCCGAAGGTCTTCACCAGGTTCTCGGCTTGGATGGCTGGCGCCATGGGCCTGCCTCATCTCCTCGGGGAGGGCGGAAGGGCGGGGACGACTGCGCGGGACAACATGTGGTCTGTCCACTCTGCCCCCATTCCGGGTGGGCCAGCGACTCCGGAGCCCCGCGCCGGTACCCCGGCCCGCTACCCGGAGACCACGTACCCCGCGTCCCGCAGCTCGCCGAGCACCGCCGCGCAGTGCTCCGGTCCCTTGGTCTCCAGGTGCAGGTCCACCTCCACCTCGGTCAGCCCCAGCCGGGGGTCGACCCGCACGTGCGCCACGTCCAGCACATTGGCGTCGACCCGGGTCAGCACCCCGAGCAGCCCCGCCAGCGCCCCCGGCCGGTCGGCCAGCCGCACCCGCAGCGAGAGGTACCGGCCGGCGGCCGCCAGTCCGTGCCGCAGCACCCGCTGCATCAGCTGCGGATCGATGTTGCCGCCGGAGAGCACCGCCACCACCGGCCCCTCGAAGGAGTCCGGCCGCTCCAGCAGGGCCGCGATCGGCGCCGCCCCGGCCGGTTCCACCACCAGCTTCAGCCGCTCCAGACCGAGCAGCAGCGCCCGGGACAACGAGTCCTCGGACACGGTGCGGACCCCGTCCGCCAGGGTGTTGACGATCTCGAACGGCACGTCCCCGGGCCGGCCCACCATGATCCCGTCGGCCATGGTGGCGAACCGCTCCAGCGAGACCGGCCGCCCCGCCGCCAGCGAGGGCGGGTACGCGGCGGCCGCCGCCGCCTGCACCCCCACCACCCGGACGTCCGGCCGCAGCGGTTTCACCGCCGCCGCGATCCCGGCCAGCAGGCCGCCGCCGCCCACCCCGACCAGCACGGTCCGCACCTCGGGGCACTGCTCCAGGATCTCCAGCCCGACCGTGGCCTGCCCGATCACGATGTCCCGGTGGTCGAACGGGTGGATGAACACCGACCCGCTCGCCTCCGCGTACCGCTGGGCGGCCAGCAGAGCCTCGTCCACGGTCGTCCCGTGCAGCCGCACCTCGGCGCCGTACTCCCGGGTCGCCGCGACCTTCGGCAGCGGCGCGGCCAGCGGCATGAAGACGGTGGAGCGCACCCCGAGCAGCGAGGCCGCCAGCGCCACGCCCTGGGCGTGGTTGCCGGCACTGGCCGCGACCACCCCGCCCGCCCGCTGCACCGGCGAGAGGCCCGCGATCCGGACGTACGCCCCGCGCAGTTTGAACGAGCCGGTGCGCTGGAGGTTCTCGCACTTCAGGTGGACCGGAGCGCCGACCAGCGCGGACAGGTGGCGACTGCCCTCCATCGGCGTCGTCCGGGCCACCCCGGCGAGCATCTTCTGGGCGCCGCGGACATCGTCGAGGGTGATCGGCCAGCTGTGCATGACAGCAGCCTAGAGCTCCGCGACGCGCCGTCCGGGGACGTCGGCCCTGTTCCCGGGCCCGCCCGGCCCGCGTACGCTGCTGGTTCTGAGCCTCTCTCACCGCATGACGATCGTGAGCCGCGATGACGACGACCTCGCCCCTGGCCTCCGACCTCAACGACCCCGTGCACACGCAACTCCAGTACCAGCTGGCGCTGTTCGCCCGCAGAATGGAACAGGTCCGCGGATCCGACGGAGTGGCCGCCCTGGTACGGGCCGCCTACCTGCTGCTGGAGCGGCTGGAGCGGCTCGGACCCGCCAACGTCAAGGCCCTGGCCGACGCGCTGGGGGTCGACTCCTCCACCGTCACCAGGCAGGTCGCCCCGCTGGTCGCGGCGGGCCTGGTCGGCCGGGTGCAGGACCCGGCCGACCGGCGCGCCGTCCGGCTCGCCCTGACCCCGCTCGGCGCCGACCGCCTGGCCGAAGTCCGGGCGGGGCGGACGGAGTTGACACGCCAGCTGGTCGCCGACTGGCCGCCCGAGGAGCAGCAGGTGTTCTGCGCCCTGCTGGCCCGCTTCAACCACTCGATGGAGTCGTACTCGGCGGGCCGGCAGGGCTGCTAGGGCCTGTCTCCTGGATTTTGTCGGATCAGGCGAGGGTCCAGGAGACAGGCCCTGGGGCCGCTCCCGGAGGGGCGGACCCGCGGGCGCCGCTACTTGCCCAGCGCCTGGCGGAGGTCGGCCAGCAGGTCGTCGATCGACTCGATGCCGACGGAGACCCGCACCAGGTCGGCCGGCACCTCCAGCGCCGAACCCGCCACCGAGGCGTGCGTCATCCGGCCCGGGTGCTCGATCAGCGACTCCACGCCTCCCAGCGACTCACCGAGGGTGAACAGCTCGGCCCGGTTGCAGACCTCGACCGCCGCCTCCTCGCCGCCGGCCACCCGGAACGACACCATGCCGCCGAACGCCTTCATCTGCTTGGCGGCGATGTCGTGGCCGGGGTGCTCGGGCAGGCCCGGGTACAGCACCTGGCTGACCTTGGGGTGGCCCGCCAGCAGCTCGGCGACCTTCTCGGCGTTCGAGCTGTGCCGGTCCATCCGGACGCCCAGGGTCTTGATGCCGCGCAGCACCAGCCAGGCGTCGAACGGGCCGGAGACCGCGCCCATCGCGTTCTGGTGGTAGGCGACCTCCTCGGCCAGACCGGCCTCGGCGACCACCAGGGCGCCGCCGACCACGTCCGAGTGGCCGCCCATGTACTTGGTGGTCGAGTGCACGACCACGTCGGCGCCGAGCGCGATCGGCTGCTGCAGGTACGGGCTGGCGAAGGTGTTGTCGACGACCAGCAGCGCGCCGGCGCCGTGCGCGATCTCGGCCAGCGCGGCCAGGTCGGTGATGCCCAGCAGCGGGTTGGACGGGGTCTCCACCCAGACCGCGCGGGTGTTGGGCCGCAGCGCCTCGCGGACGGTGGCGAGGTCCTGGGTGTTGGCCACGGAGAACTCGACGCCCCAGCGGGTCAGCACCTTGGCGAAGAGCCGGAAGGTGCCGCCGTAGGCGTCGTTGGGGATCACGATGTGGTCGCCCGGCTTGAGGATCGTGCGCAGGAGCGTGTCCTCGGCGGCCAGGCCGGAGGCGAAGGCGAGGCCGCGGGCGCCGCCCTCCAGCGCCGCGAGGCACTCCTCCAGCGCGGTGCGGGTCGGGTTGGCGCTGCGGCTGTACTCGTAGCCGCCCCGCAGGCCGCCCACCCCGTCCTGCTTGTAGGTGGACACCTGGTAGATCGGCGTGACGACGGCCCCGGTCTGGGGGTCTGCTTCCTGACCCGCGTGGATGGCGAGGGTCTCGAAGCCCTGGGGAAGCTGGTGCTCGGTCATGCTCCGAGCGTAGTCGGCGAACGCCCGGCTGCCGCCCGGAAGGCGCCGGGCCGTCGGGGGCGGTGCGGAATCCCCGGGCGGGCGACCGCGTTGGAACGTCCGCAACCCCTGTCGAACCGTTGGAGCAGGCCGTGCTGTTCAACCGCCACAAGACCTCGCTCGTCCCCGCCGACCAGGCCCTGCCCGGCCGGGCGGCCCCCGGCTTCACGCTGCGCGAGCCGCACACCGTCCTCGGTCACCCGCTGACCGGCCCGTACCCCGACGGGTTCGAGGTCGCGGACTTCGGGCTGGGCTGCTTCTGGGGCGCCGAGCGGACGTTCTGGCGGCTGCCCGGCGTCTGGACGACGCTGGTCGGCTACCAGGGCGGCCACACCCCGAACCCGACCTACGAGGAGGTGTGCAGCGGCCTGACCGGGCACACGGAGGCGGTCCGGGTGGTCTTCGACCCGGCGGCGATCTCCTACGAGCGGCTGCTGAAGACCTTCTGGGAGGCGCACGACCCGACCCAGGGCAACCGGCAGGGCAACGACGTGGGCACCCAGTACCGCTCGGCGGTCTACACCCACTCCCCCGCCCAGGCGGCCACCGCGACCGCGACCCGGGACGCCTTCCAGCCGGCACTGACGGCGCTCGGCCTCGGCGCGATCACCACCGAGATCGCCCCGGCCGGCCCGTTCTTCCCGGCCGAGCCGTACCACCAGCAGTACCTGTCGGAGGCCAAGAACCCGAACGGCTACTGCGGTCTCGGCGGCACCGGGGCCAGCTGCCCGATCGGGGTGGCCCGGACGGACTCCCAGGGCTGAGCCACCGGGGTTCCTCCCGGCGCCCCACGGGCGCAGACTGGAGGGACCAGGAGGGCGGCCGCGCCACCCGTCCCGGTGGCGCGGCCGCTCCCGTCCCGAGGAGACCCGAGGAGCCCGCCATGGCCGGTCTCATCCGCAGGAACTTCGACACCGATCCCGAGGAGGTCCGCCCGTTCGAGGCGGACAGCGGCGAGCTGCGCCTGGTCCACCTGGACGCCGGCGGCGTCGGGCGGGCGGTGTTCCGGCCGGGCTGGCAGTGGTCCCGGCACGTCAAGCCGATCGCCGGGACGGACAGCTGCCGGGCCGCGCACGTCGGCTACATGCTCTCGGGACGGCTGAAGATCGTCATGGACGACGGCGAGGAGAGCGAGTTCGGCCCCGGCGACTTCATGGTCTGCCCGCCCGGCCACGACGCCTGGGTGGTCGGCGACGAGTCGGCGGTCGTCCTGGACTGGCAGGGCTACGGGGACTACGCCAAGCGCTCGTGAGCACCAGGCCGGTGGTCGTCAGCCCCGCCGGACCTCGTGCATGAAGCACCCGAACTCCACCGCCCGGACGTGCACCACGGCCACCTCCGGGTCGGCGAGCAGCACCGCCGCGCCCGCCTCGGCGGCCTCCGGCCGCACCACGACGCCGCCGAGGATGTGCCCGCGCCGGTCGTAGGCGCGCAGCACCCGCTGCCCGCCGTGGAAACCCTCCGGCCAGCCCTCCCCCGCCGCCGGGCCCTCGCACGGGCCGTCGTGCACGAACACCGGGCCGAGCTCCTCGTACGGACCGGGCTCGGCCCCGGTCTCCGCGGCCCAGCGCCGCAGCGGCGCGTAGCTCACCAGGGCGATCCGCTCGCCGGCCCGCGCCCGGCTCAGGCAGCAGCGCAGCGGGGCGCCGCCGGTGACGTCGACCGAGCGGACCGGCGGGCGGCCGGCGTCGTCGCGCACCAGCAGGGCGTGGTGCACGGCCGGGTCGACCGCCCGGACGGTCAGTACGGACGGGGCGGGCGGAGCGGGAGGGGTGGTGGTCGTCATGCCTCCACCCTCCCGCCGCCGCCCCCGGGAATCCGGCGGATTTCGGCCCTCGCGCTCCGCGCCCGGGGGCGTCAGACCGCGCTGCCGGCCTTCCAGTCGGCCCAGGCCATGTTCCAGCCGTTGAGGCCGTTGGACGGGAGGACGGTCTTGTCACCGGAGTTGGTGACCTCGACCACGTCGCCGACCATCGAGCTCTTGAAGAACTTGTAGCCGTCCGCGTTGGCGTCCTGGCCGCCCTGGACGTCGCGCAGGCCGACGCAGCCGTGGCTGGTGTTCTGGCGGCCGAAGGTCGACGCGGGGGACCAGTAGTTGCCGTGGATGAAGGTGCCGGAGGTGCTGAGCCGCTGGGCGTGCGGCACGTCCGGGATGTCGTACTCGCTGCCGAGGCCGACGGTCTGCGAGTTCATCCGGGTCTGCTGGTACTGCTCGGTGATCACCATCTTGCCGCCCCAGGTACGGAACTCGGGCGAACCGCCGGAGATCGCGTAGACGGCGCTGACCTGGCCGTCGGTGGTGACGGTGAGCTTCTTGGCGGCGAGGTCGGCGACGCTGGTCTGGGCCCGGCCGACGGTGAAGCGGACGTCCTTGGACTGGGTGCCGTAGACGCCCTTGGCGCCCTGGACGTCCTTGAGCCGGAGCTTGACGGTCACCTTGGTGCCCTTGGCCCAGTACTCCTGCGGGCGGAAGTCGAGCCGGGTGCTGGAGAACCAGTGCCCGACGATCTCGACGCCCGGCTCGGCCACCACGGTGATGGCCTGCTGGACGGCCTTGCGGTCGGTGACCGGCTTGCTGAAGTTGATCGAGACCGGCATGCCGACGCCGACCACCGAGCCGTCCTCGGGGGTGAAGTAGCCCACGAAGGTGTTGGCCGGGGTCGCGGTGGTGAAGACCGCGTTGGCGTCGGCCTCCAGCTTGTCCTTGTCGACGGCGGCGGCGGTGACCGTGTACTTGGTGCCGCTGGCCGGGGAGGCGGCGGAGGTCCAGACGGTGCCATCGTCGGACAGCGCGCCGGCCAGCGCCTTGCCGGCGGAGTCGGTGACCTTGACCGAGGTGAGGGTGCCGCCGGCGACGGCGACCCGGACCGGGTCGCTGAAGCCGGCCGAGGTGGTGCCGTCGGCCGGGGTGACGGTGATCACGGCGACGGAGGTCCTGGGCGCGCTGGTGGTGGCGGCGGGCGTCGGCTGTCCGCCACCCGTACCGCCAGTGCCACTGCCGCCGGAACCGCCGGTGCCCGTCGCCCCGGTGCCCGCCCCGTTGTCCGCGCCCTTGGTGTCGTTGCAGGCCGCCAGCAACAGCACCGGAGCACCGACCAGGCCGGCGAGTACGCCACGCCGGCTCCAGTTGCTCCCGGCCGTCCGGCCCTGACCGTCCCGTGCCGTCACGTCGCCCACTCCCTGCTGCTCATCCGGGCATTACGGATACAAAAACGCAATCCGTACGTTCACGGTTCCAACACCAACGGCTTGCGATCGTATGAGAAGACGAAACCAAGTGCCAAATATGGACAAAACGCCCGACCTGCGGAGAGCAGGCCGGGCGTTCGTCGAATGCGGTGGGCGAGCCCTACTCGGCGGGCTCCTCCACCGTGTACTCGTCCCACTCCGCGTCCTCGGGGTCGAAGTCGGTGTTCGCCGACTCCCAGGTCGCCGAGGCGAGCTCGACACCCGGGATGTCGCCGAGCAGCGCCACCGGGTCGATGAAGTGGGCGAGCGAACCCGCCGGGTCCACCTCGATGGCCTCGACGGACTGCGCGCGCTCCTCGTCGTCGAGGTACTCGTCCGCGGTCACCTGCTCAAGAGCGGCCGCCTTGAGGGCGCCCTCGTCGGTGATCTCGGCGATGAGCTCGATGCTGAGCCGGACGTAGCGCGGGCTGTCCTGGTCGGTCGTGTCAGTGCTGGTCATGCGCCGAGACTACGGGATCCGGCCTGTCCCGAGGCGCCGGAGAAAGCAACAGGGCCGGTCCCTCCGAAGAGGGACCGGCCCCACCGCTTCCGCCGGACTCCCCCACCCGGGAGCCGTGCGGACGCGCCGAGCGGCGCGGTTGTCCGGGAGCCGCCTCACCCTGACAGCCGGCCGGAGCCGGGCAGGGGCGGGACGACGGCGTCTCCGTGGACAGGGACACCACCGGCCGGGTCAGGACCGACCGTCGTGCCCGGGACGGACCGCACCGCCGGGGAGCCGCTCCCGGCCGGTCGTTGTCGTCCCGTTCGGCGTCTTGCCGTGTGCACCACCATGCCGGAGTCGTGTTAAGCCCGTGCTGCACGGAGATGACGCCGGTGTACCGGTTCGCCCGGAAACGGAACCGGTGCCGTACGGTTCCTCAGCCACCGGGTCGGGGGCGGCGGCTGACCGCGGGGCGGCGCACGGCGGGGCCGGTGACCGGCGCGGGGCCGACGACCGGCGCGGGCTCAGTGACCGGCGCGGGCTCAGTGACCGGCGCGGCTGCCGGCCAGGAAGCCGAGCAGGTCCTGGCGGGTGACGATGCCCTGCGGCTTGCCCTCCACCAGCACCACCGCGGCGTCGGCCTTCTCCAGCACCGTCATCAGGTTGGTGACGGTCTCGCCCGAGCCGACCACCGGCAGCGGCTTGGACATGACCTTGTCCAGCGTGTCGGTCAGCTGGATCTCCCCCGCGAAGACACCCTCCAGCAGCAGCTTCTCCGCCACCGAGCCGATCACCTCGCCCGCCATGATGTCCGGGTGGCCGGCACCCGGCGAGACCACCGGCATCTGCGAGACGCCGTACTCGCGCAGCACCCGGACCGCCTCGGCGACGGTCTCGTTGGGGTGCATGTGGACGAACTGCGGGATGCCCTCGTGCTCGATGGCGTCCTTGCGGGCCAGCACCTCGCCGATGTGCGCCTCGTCGGTGGCGGACGGCAGGAAGCCGTAGTCGGCCATCCAGTCGTCGTTGAAGATCTTCGAGAGGTAGCCCCGGCCGCCGTCCGGCAGCAGCACCACGACGACGTCGTCCGGGCCGAGCCCGCGCGCCACCTCCAGCGCGGCGACGACCGCCATCCCGCAGGAGCCGCCGACCAGCAGGCCCTCCTCCTTGGCCAGGCGGCGGGTCATCTGGAAGGAGTCCTTGTCGGACACGGCGACGATGCCGTCCGCGACGTCACGGTCGTAGGCGGTCGGCCAGAAGTCCTCACCGACGCCCTCGACCAGGTACGGCCGGCCGGTGCCGCCCGAGTAGACCGAGCCCTCCGGGTCGGCGCCGATCACCTTGACCTTGCCGCCGGAGACCTCCTTCAGGTAGTTGCCGGTGCCGGAGATGGTGCCGCCGGTGCCGACGCCCGCCACGAAGTGGGTGATCCGACCTCCGGTCTGCTCCCACAGCTCCGGACCGGTGGAGTGGAAGTGCGAGGCCGGGTTGTCCGGGTTCGAGTACTGGTCCGGCTTCCAGGCGTTCGGGGTCTCCCGGACCAGGCGGTCGGACACGTTGTAGTACGAGTCCGGGTGCTCGGGCGCGACGGCGGTCGGGCAGACGACCACCTCGGCGCCGTACGCGCGCAGCGTGTTGATCTTGTCGGTGGACACCTTGTCCGGACAGACGAAGATGCACTTGTAGCCCTTCTGCTGGGCCACGATCGCCAGGCCGACACCGGTGTTCCCGGAGGTCGGCTCGACGATGGTGCCGCCCGGCTTGAGGGCGCCCGAGGCTTCGGCGGCCTCGATCATCCGCATCGCGATGCGGTCCTTCACCGAACCGCCGGGGTTGAAGTACTCGACCTTGGCGAGCACGGTGGCGCTGATCCCCTCGGCGACCTTGTTCAGCTTGACCAGCGGCGTGTTGCCGACGAGGTCGATGATCGAGTTGTGGTACCGCACGGGGGTCCTCCCGGTATGTGGGCATGCGAGTGCTGTCGGTACAACAAGCCTAGGCCGTACCGGGCGCCCCGGAGAGCCCGTGCGCCCCACGAACGGCCCAGCCCCCGTCGTAGGCCGCCCCCAACGCGGGTACTAGGGGTGTACACGCATCGGGAACGGCACCCGTCGGGGTGGCACGAGGACGCGAAGGGGGCACCGGATGCCAGGAGCGCAGCAGTCGCGGGCCCGGGTGGCCCGGCGGATCGCCACCGCGGCGGCGTACGGCGGCGGCGGGCTCGGGGTCCTGGGAGTGGGCCTGGTGGGCCTGCTGCTGACCGAGAGCAGACTGGCCGTCCAGGCCATCGGCCTCCTGGACGGCGACCCGCCGAAGGCCGACGGCGTCTACGGCGAGGCGTTCGCCGACGGCGCGGCCGCGCCGCAGCCGCCACTGGTACTGGCCTTCCTGGGCGACTCCACCGCGGCCGGCCTCGGCGTGCTGCGGGCCCGGGAGACCCCCGGGGCGCTGCTCGCCGCGGGCCTCGCCTCGGTCGCCGAGCGCCCGGTCCGGCTGGTGAACGTGGCCTTCTCGGGCGGCCGCTCCGCCGATCTGGCCGGCCAGCTGGAGCAGGCCCTGCCGCTCCGCCCGGACATCGCCGTGATCATGATCGGCGCCAACGACGTGACCCGGCACAGCCCGGCCCAGCTCGCGGTGCGCCAGCTCGGCGGAACGGTGGCGGCACTGCGCGCCGCCGGCTGCGAGGTCGTCGTCGGCACCTGCCCCGACCTCGGGACGATCAAGCCGGTCCGGCCGCCGCTGCGCTGGGTGGCCCGCCGGGTCAGCCGCCAGCTGGCCGCCGCGCAGACCATCGCGGTGGTGGAGGCGGGCGGGCGGACGGTCTCGCTGGGTTCGCTGCTCGGCCCGGAGTTCGCGGCCCGGCCGGAGATGTTCGCCGCCGACCGCTACCACCCCTCGGCCCAGGGCTACGCGACGGCCGCGATGGCCGTGCTGCCCTCGGTCTGCGCCGCACTGGGCCTCTGGCCGCAGGAGGAGCCGGCCGACGGGCCGGTCCCCGGCCAGGCGGTGCTGCCGGTGGCGGTGGCCGCGGCGGCCGCGGCCGACCGGGCCGGCACCGAGGTGGCGGCGCTCGGCGGCGGCGACGGCTCGGCCGGGCGCTGGGCGCTGCTGCGGCACCGGCTGCGGGTGGGCCTGCCGGTGCCCTGGGCGGCCGGGGAGCCAGGCGGGGAAACGGCCGGGAAGCCGGTCGGGGAAGCAACCGGGGAACCGGTCGGCGGGCCGTCCGACGGGGTGCCCGGGGGCCTTCCCGGGGGACTCTCCGGGAGCGCCGGCCAGACCCCCGGCAACACGTCGGCCAGCTCACACACCGGGGCGGGTGACGACTGAGCTACCAGACGGTAACTTTCCTCCCGGACGCCTGTCCGCCGCCACTCAGCGAGGAGCCCGCCATGCCCGAAGCCGTCATCGTCAGCGCCACCCGTTCGCCGATCGGCCGGGCCTTCAAGGGCTCCCTCAAGGACGTCCGCCCGGACGACCTGACCGCCCACGTCATCCAGGCGGCGCTGGCCAAGGTGCCGCAGCTGGACCCGCGCGAGATCGACGACCTGATGCTCGGCTGCGGCCTGCCCGGCGGCGAGCAGGGCCACAACCTGGCCCGCATCGTGGCGGTGCAGATGGGCATGGACTACCTGCCCGGCACCACCATCACCCGCTACTGCTCCTCCTCGCTGCAGACCACCCGGATGGCCCTGCACGCGATCAAGGCCGGCGAGGGCGACGTCTTCCTGTCGGCCGGGGTGGAGACCGTCTCCCGGTCGGTCCACGGCACCTCGGACGGCATGCCGGGCACCATGAACCCGCTGTTCGACGAGGCCCGGGCCCGCACCGCCGAGCGGGCCGAGAAGGGCGGCGGCGAGTGGCACGACCCGCGCGAGGACGGGCTGCTGCCGGACGCCTACATCGCGATGGGGCAGACCGCCGAGAACCTCGCCGCGCTCAAGGGCATCACCCGGGCCGAGCAGGACGAGTTCGGCGTGCGCTCGCAGAACCTCGCCGAGGCCGCCATCGAGGCCGGCTTCTGGGAGCGCGAGATCACCCCGGTCACCACCCCCGACGGCACCGTGGTCTCGACGGACGACGGCCCGCGCGCGGGCGTCACACTGGAGGGCGTCTCCGGACTGAAGCCGGTGTTCCGCCCCGACGGGACGGTCACCGCCGGTAACTGCTGCCCGCTGAACGACGGCGCCGCCGCACTGGTGATCATGTCCGACACCAAGGCCCGCGAGCTGGGCATCACCCCGCTCGCCCGGGTGGTCTCCACCGGTGTCAGCGCGCTCTCCCCCGAGATCATGGGCTACGGCCCGGTCGAGGCTTCGAAGCAGGCGCTCAAGCGGGCGGGCCTGTCCATCGGCGACATCGACCTGGTCGAGATCAACGAGGCTTTCGCCGCCCAGGTGATCCCCTCCTACCGGGATCTCGGCGTCGACCTGGACCGGCTGAACGTCAACGGCGGCGCGATCGCGGTCGGCCACCCCTTCGGCATGACCGGTGCCCGGATCACCACCACCCTGATCAACTCGCTGCAGTGGCACGACAAGCAGTTCGGCCTGGAGACGATGTGCGTCGGCGGCGGCCAGGGCATGGCGATGGTTCTGGAGCGCCTCAGCTGACCCTCCGCTGTCAACCCCGAAGGGTCCAGACCACCCATTTGGAGTGACACACGGTAATTGAGGGCCGGATCACACCGCGAGGTCGATCCGGCCCTCAATTCTTTCGTTTCCGGACCGGAAATCGACGGTGCGGAGCGGATCAACTCCGCAGCGTAGAACGGTGCTACCTAACAATTTGGGGACAAGAGCGAAAGTCACCGACAAATTGGACATTGGCCACTGCGGTAACAGCACCGGATGGGGCAGTGTGGAGACGTAACCCCGTTCCACTCCTCGCTAGGAGTACGTTCCGTGAGCGCCGTCCACACCATCCTGCTGCTGGTCCTGATCGCCGTTTCGACCACCGTCCTGTTCCACCTCCGGGCCGTCTCCCGCCGGTTGGACGCGCAGGCCGCCGCGGCCCCGACCGTCGACGAGGCCGCGATACGCCGGGCCGTCGCCGAGGCCCTGGCCGCCGACCGCGAGCGGGAGATCACCGAGGCCCGCGCGTTCTGGGCCGAGCAGGAGGCGCGCGCGGCCGAGGACGCCCCGCTGTTCGACTCTCCGTTCGCCGGTGTCTTCAGCACCACCGACGAGTGGCCGCTCTTCTTCCCCCGCCCCACCGGGCCGAACGAGGCCGCCGACAACGCCGACCACGCCGGCACCATGGACCCCGAGTTCGGCGAGGCCCTGCGCTCCGCGCTGGAGGACCTCATCGGCGACGGCGGCACCCGGCCCGCCGACTCCGGCCCCGAGGGCGGCAGCCCGCTGCGCCCCGCCCACCCGGCCGGCCACCCCGCCGGTGGCCACCCGGCCGGCGAGGGCACCGGGGACGCCCGGGCCCGCCGCGAGGCCGACCTGCTCGCCACCGGCCTGGAGTCCGGCCTGCTGGACGCCGAGGCCACCGTCGAGGAGGCCCCGGCCACCGCGCCCGACCCGCGCCGCCACCCCTCGCACCCCGACTTCGTGCCCAGCCAGACGCCGTCCCGGGAGTGGACCGACACCCGGCTGACCGCGCTGGCCGAGGAGGGCACCGCGCTGATCGACGTCCGCCCCGGCCCGCTCGGCACCCTGGACGTCTACGCCTTCGCCGACGGCACCACGCTCTGCGTGGCCCCGGGCGACCGCGAGGCCGCGTACCGGCTGATCGACGCCGTCCGGGCCGGTGAGAACGTCCGGCTGCTCGGCGGCTCCCGGTTCTCCGGCTCCTACTCGCTCACCTTCTCCACCGACGAGGACGCCGTGTACGTGCTCGCCGACCGGGTGGTCGCCAGCATCTGACCGGGGCGCGCCGGCCGGGGCGCGCGAACGCCGAGGGCCGGCCGGATCGAGGGGTTACCGATCCGGCCGGCCCTCGGCGTTCGCCGGTCCGGAGCCGGTCCGGAGCCGTCGGCGCCACCGCGGCGGCCGTGACGGTCCGGGCGCCGGAAGGCCGGGGTACCGGAAGGCCGGGGTACCGGAAGGCCGGGGTGCTCAGAGGGCCGCGGCGGTCTCCGCCAGCCACCGCAGGGCCAGGTCCCGCACCGCCGCGGCCGCCAGCGGGTCGTCCGGCAGGGCCACCACGGCCTCCCCGGGCAGCCCGGCCAGCGCCGCCGCAAGATCGTGCCCGACCACGGCGAGCTGGTCGCCGACGGCGAACGCCCCGGCCTCCGGCAGCTCGCGGTCCGCCGGACCGCCGTCCGGCCCGCCGTCGGCGCGCGCCGCCTCGGCGGCCTGCGCCGTCACCGCCAGCCGACGGGCCAGCGCCAGACCGGCCGCGGCCCGCGAGGGGTGCCCCGGGACGGCGCCGAGCAACCGGCTCTGCGGCATCGCGCGGAACCGGTCGGCCAGGGCGTCGACGGCCTCGGCCAGGGACTTCTCATCGGACGTCTCGGGCATGCCGTGAGCATACGGGCCACCGGGGACGAAAACCGCCGGGCCCCGGAGCGGTCGCTCCGGGGCCCGGCAGCAGTGGTGCTACGGCGCAGGCGGTGCGGCGGAGGATCAGTCGTCGCCGCGCAGGATCGCGATCAGGCGCAGCATCTCGACGTAGATCCAGACCAGCGACAGGGTGAGCCCGAAGGCCGCCCGCCAGGACTCCTTCTGCGGGGCGCCCTGCGCGATGGCCTCCTCGATCGCCGCGAAGTCCAGCGAGAGGAAGAACGCGCCGAGGCCGATGCCGACCAGGCCGACCACGATGCCCAGCGGGCCGGAGCGCAGCCCCATGTCGGCGCCGAAGACCAGCGAGGCGACCATGTTGACCAGCATCAGCAGCACGAAGCCCATGGCGATCGCGATGCCGATCCGGGTGTAGCGCGGGGTGACCCGGATCCGCCCGGTCCTGTAGGCGATCAGCATCGCCGCGAACACCGCCGCGGTGCCCAGCACCGCCTGGATCGCGATGCCCTCCCAGATGCTGTTGAACACCTTGGTGATCGCACCGAGGGCGAAACCCTGGAGACCCGCGTAGAGCAGGATCAGCGGCGGGCTGACGCTCCGCTTGAAGGAGATCACCATGCCGACCACGAACGCGATCAGCGAGGCAACGCCGGCCAGCCCGAAGTTCCGCTCCGGCAGCGCGAACCAGGCGAGACCGCCGGCCGCGACCAGGGTGAGCAGCGTCATCGCGGTGCGCGCGACCACGTCGTCGAGCGTCATCCGGCCCGTCGCCGCAGGGCCGGCGGAGGGCGCGTTGTACATCTCGACGAGCTGCTCGTCGGTCAGCGGCGCCCCGGCCTGGGGCTGCTGGCCGTACGGGCTGCCGGCGTACGGGTTGTTGCCGTAAGGGTTGTTGCCGTAGGGGTTGCCTGCGTTCGGGCTCCCGGCCGGCGGGGTCTGGGTGGTCCCGAAACCCGCGTAGCCGGACTCGCGGGAGAAGGACCCCTCCCGCGAGAAGACCGGGTTGCTGCTTCTCATTGCTCATTCCCTCCGTGGCGGCACTGCACCGCCCGCACGACCAGGGTAATGGCTTGGCAAAGGAATCGGCATCCGCCGCGAGAAGGATTCGGTCACTGACGTCCGGCGGGGACGCCGGTCGGCGTCCCCGCGAGTCGGTGCCCAGAGCCGGACTCGAACCGGCACGGCCTTTCGGCCAAGCAGTTTTAAGCTGCCCGTGTCTGCGTTCCACCATCTGGGCTTCTGCGGACCCGGCCCGGCCGGCGGAACGGAGAGCAGCCCTCCGCCCCCGTGCGGGCCACCCCTGAGCCTAGTCGCCCGGCATCCCCTTTCGCATGTTCCGAGGCGGGGAAGTTGTCATGTTTCCTTGCCATCTGACGAACAGTTCGTGATTTGGCCATCCGACCCGCTCGATCCGGCCACCGGTCCTCCGCTCAGGGTCGGCGTCATACCGCAGGAGGAGGGCGTCACCTGGGCGTACGCCCAGCGGTGGTCGGGCCAACCGTCCGGCGGAGCGACGAGAAACCATGATCGCCGGAAGGAGCATGGAGGTACGGCCGGGCGCCCCTCGAAAGGGCCCGGCCGGCCAGCCCCCGGAGCCGTACGGCCCGGCCCGCCATGCCCGACCTGAGGAGCACCTCGTGAGCACGTCGACCGCAACCGCCGTCCGCACCGGCCGGGCGGCCGCCCGCGCCACCGGCCTGAACAAGGTCTACGGGGAGGGCGAGACCCGCGTCGTCGCCCTCGACAACGTCAGCGTCACCTTCCCCCAGGGCGAGTTCACCGCGATCATGGGCCCCTCCGGCTCCGGCAAGTCCACCCTCATGCACTGCATGGCCGGCCTCGACACCGTCACCTCCGGCTCCTCCACCATCGGCGACACCGAACTCGTCGGCCTCAAGGACAAGCAGCTCACCCAGCTGCGCCGCGACCACATCGGCTTCGTCTTCCAGGCGTTCAACCTCCTCCCCACCCTCACCGCCCTGGAGAACATCACCCTCCCCATGGACATCGCCGGCCGCAAGGCCGACAAGCAGTGGCTCGACGCCGTGGTCGAGACCGTCGGACTCTCCGGCCGCCTCTCCCACCGCCCCAGCCAGCTCTCCGGCGGCCAGCAGCAGCGCGTCGCCTGCGCCCGCGCCCTCGCCGGCAAGCCCGACATCGTCTTCGCCGACGAACCCACCGGCAACCTCGACTCCCGCTCCGGCGCCGAGATCCTCTCCTTCCTGCGCAACTCCGTGCGCGAACTCGGCCAGACCGTCGTCATGGTCACCCACGACCCCGTCGCCGCCGCCTACGCCGACCGCGTCGTCTTCCTCGCCGACGGCCGCATCGTCGACGAACTCCCCAACCCCACCGCCGACACCGTCCTGGACCGCATGCGCCGCTTCGACGCCAAGGGCCGCACCAGCTGACCCGAACGACCCGGTAGGCACCGCCCCCGTCCGTTCGCAGACCCCAGGACCCAGGAAACCCCATGTATCGCACCGCACTGCGCAATGTGCTGGCCCACAAGGGCCGACTGCTGATGACGGCGCTGGCCGTCATGCTGGGCACCGCCTTCGTGGCCGGCACCATGGTCTTCTCCGACACCTTCGGCAAGGCCATGCGGGAGAGCAACTCCAAGAGCTACTCCGACGTGTCGGTCCAGATCGTCGACTACTCCGCCGGCGCCACCGCCTCGCTCCGGGACAAGAGCGACAAGAGCGCGGTCACCCTGACCGACGCCACCGTCCAGCAACTCGCCGCGCTGCCCGGCACCGCGAGCGCCCGCGGCGTGGCCGGCGGCTTCACCGGTGTCGCGGACAAGAAGGGCGAGCTGATCGGCCAGGCGTGGTCGGCCAAGGGCGCCAACTTCGCGCCCGGCCCGGACGGCAAGGACGCCCGCTACCCGATGGTCGAGGGCCAAGGGCCGAAGAACGGCAAGGAGATCGCCCTCGACCGGAAGACCGCCGAGAAGGGCGGTTACAAGGTCGGCGACACCGTCCGGATCGGCTCCAACGGCCCGGTCCTGGAGGCGAAGCTCACCGGTGTCTTCACCACCGACGACCCGAGTGTGAACAGCGGCGGCACGCTCACCCTGTTCGACCGCGCGACCGCGCAACAGATCCTGCTGGAACCCGGCCGCTACAGCAGCATCGTGCTCACCGCCAAGCCCGGCACCGGCCAGGACGCCCTGCTCGCCGAGGTGAACCAGAAGATCCGGCCGGAGCAGCAGATCGAGACCCGGACCGGGGCCGAGCTCAAGGCCGAGGAAGAGCGGATGATCGCCGCCGGCACCGACAGCCTGCGCACGATGCTGCTCGCGTTCGCCGGCATCTCGCTCTTCGTCGGCATCTTCATCATCGCCAACACCTTCACCATGCTGGTCGCCCAGCGCACCAAGGAACTGGCCCTGCTCCGGGCGATCGGCGCCAGCCGCAAGCAGGTGACCCGCTCGGTGCTGATCGAGGCGTTCGCCATCGGCACCGTCGCGGCCTCGGCCGGCCTGGTCGCCGGGCTCGGCATCGGCGCGGGCCTGCAGTCCCTGATCGCCTCGCTGAACGACAGCCTCCCGACCGGCGCCCTGGTGGTCAAGCCGCTGACCGTGGTGGTCACCCTGCTGGTCGGCGTCCTGGTGACGGTGCTCTCCGCGCTGCTGCCCGCCGTCCGCGCCGCCCGGATCGCCCCGGTGGCCGCGATGAGCAGCGGTGACCAGCCCGCCTCCCAGAAGTCCCTCGTGGTCCGGAACGTGATCGGCTCGCTGGTGGCCGCCGCCGGTATCGCCCTGGTCGCCTTCGGTGCCTCCAAGGGCAACTCGGACGGCCGGATGCCGGTCGCGCTGGGCGCCGTGCTCGCCGTCCTGGGCGTCTTCGTCCTGCTGCCGCTGCTCTCCCGCCCGGTGATCGCCCTGGTCGGACCGGCCCTCGGCAAGCTGTTCGGCATGCCCGGCAAGCTGGCCCGGCAGAACGCGGTGCGCAACCCGCGCCGTACCGCCGCCACCGCCGCCGCGATCACCATCGGCCTCACCCTGGTCAGCGGTCTGACGGTGATCGGCGCCTCGGTCTCCGACACCGTGGACCGGGCCATCACCAGCTCGATGAAGGCCGACTACCTGATCTCCGCGGCGAACGGGATGAGCCTGTCCGACAAGGTCCCCGCCGAGGCCGCGAAGGCCGCCGGGGTGGCCGCCTCCTCGCCGCTGGTGGAGGTCGAGTGGGACCTCAACGGCAAGTCCAGCAAGATCACCGGCCTGAACGCGGACAGCATGGACAAGCTGCTCACGGTGAAGATGAAGAGCGGTTCCCCGGCCTCGTTCGGCCAGGGCAAGCTGCTGCTCGGCGACGACCTGGCGAAGAAGCTCGGGGTCGGCACCGGTTCCACCGTCGAGATGGGCTACCCCGGCGACGCCAAGGGCACCCTGACCGTCGGCGGCGTCTACGAGACCAACGACCTGCTCGGCGGCGCCATGCTGGCCAACAGCGAGATCCTCAAGCACGACCCCCAGCCCTCCCTGGACAGCGTCCTGGTCAAGGGCACCGACGGGGAGACCGAGTCGCTGCGGAAGGCGCTCAAGGACTCCACCGGCGCCAACCCGGTGATCGAGGTCAAGTCGCGCCAGGACGTCCGGGACGGCTTCAGCCAGAACATCACCTTCGCGCTGAACATGATGTACGGGCTGCTGGCGATGTCGGTGGTGGTCGCGGTGCTCGGGGTGATCAACACCCTGGCGATGTCGGTCTTCGAGCGCAAGCGCGAGATCGGCATGCTGCGGGCGATCGGCCTGGACCGGCGCGGCATCAAGCGGATGGTCCGGCTGGAGTCCGTGGTGATCTCGGTGTTCGGCGCCGGCATCGGCATCCTGCTCGGCTGCTTCACGGCCTGGGCGATCAACGGCACCCTCAAGTCCGCCCTGCCCACCATGACCACGGTGCTGCCGTTCGGCCAGCTGCTGCTCTTCCTGGCCCTGGCCGGCCTGGTCGGTGTGGTGGCCGCCTTCTGGCCGGCCCGCCGGGCCGCCGGGCTGGACATCCTGAGCAGCATCAAGACCGACTGACCGCGACGGCCCGCGGGCCCGCACGGCCCTCGCGGTCGGCGAACAGCAGAAGGCCCCTGCCGGAGGGTTCGGCGGGGGCCTTCTCGCTACTTCTTGTACTCCGCCCGACTCGCACAGCCGGCTGAGCACCACGGAGGTCGTGGTCCGGCAGCGCTGCCGGGCGGAGAGCCTCCGACTCATACCCGGCGCTCCCACACCGGGCCGTAGTCGCTACTTGCTGGTGGCCAGCTCCTTGTCGGCGGCCGGCTTGGCGGCCTCGACGGCGGGACGCTTGGTCGGCGCCGTGACCTCCTGGATCGGCTGGTACGGGTTCTCCATCTGGGAGAGGCCGACCATCTCGCGCTTCAGGAAGACGGCGAGGGTCCAGTCGGTGAAGACACGGACCTTGCGGTTGAAGGTGGGGACCATGGCGCCGTGGTACAGGCGGTGGAACCACCAGGCCGGACGGCCCTTCAGCTTGTACTTGCCGAAGAGGATCGCGACACCCTTGTGCAGGCCGAGGCCGGCGACCGCGCCCAGGTTCTTGTGCTTGTACTCCTGCTGCGGGAAGCCCCGCATGCCGGAGATCACGTTGTCACCGAGGACCGCGGCCTGGCGCACGGCGTGCTGCGCGTTCGGCGGGCACCAGGCACCCTCGCCCGCGGCGAGGTCCGGCACCTGGGCGTTGTCGCCGGCGGCCCAGACGTAGTCGAGGCCCTGGACCTGGAGGGTCGGCGCGGTGTCGACGTGGCCGCGCGGGCCCAGCGGCAGGCCGAACTGGGCCAGCACCGGGTTCGGCTTCACACCGGCGGTCCACACGATGGTGGAGGCGTCCGTCTCCATGCCGTTCTTCAGCACGACGTGGCCGTCGACGCAGGAGTCCATCGAGGTCTCGATGTAGACCTCGATGTTGCGCTCTTCGAGCTTCTCCTTGGTCCACAGACCGAGGTCCGGGCCCATCTCCGGGAGGATCCGGTTGGCGGCCTCGACCACGATGAAGCGCATGTCGTCGCGGCTGACCGTCTTGTAGATCTTGGCGGCGTCGCGCGCCATGTCCTCGATCTCGGCGATCGTCTCGACGCCGGCGAAGCCGCCGCCGATGATCACGAAGGTCAGCGCCTTGCGGCGGATGGCCTCGTCCGTGGTGGACTCGGCCTTGTCCAGCTGCGCCATGACGTGGTTGCGGAGGGCGATGGCCTCCTCCACGGTCTTCATGCCGATGCCGTGCTCGGCCAGACCCGGGATCGGGAAGGTGCGGGAGACCGACCCGGTCGCGACGACGAGGTAGTCGAAGGGCAGCTCGTACGAGTCGCCCGCCGAAGGCTGGATGGTCGCGATCTTGCGCTCGTGGTCCACACCGGTGACAGCACCGGTGAGCACCTCCGCGTTCTTCAGCGCGGTGCGCAGGGGCGCGACGAGGTTGCGGGGCGCGACGTTGCCGCCGGCCGCCTCGGGGAGGAAGGGCAGGTACGTCATGTACGACCGCGGGTCCACGACCGTGACGGTCGCTTCGCCGTAGCGCATCTTCTTGAGGATGCGCATCGCGGCATACAGGCCGACGTAACCACCGCCGACAATGAGGATGCGAGGACGCTCCGTGGTGCTCATATCCGAAAGTATCCAGCACCGTTCGGAGCAGCCTTCGTGAGCCCGCTCACAAGCGGACGGACCCCCTCTGCTACACTTCGCGCCCCCGTTTCGACCCCCCGGCCGACACTTCACGGCCACCCCGGCCCCTCGACGGGCCCGTCCGTGACGACGGCCCCGCTGAGCAGCAACGATCCATGACGGGGCCTGGTTCCCGTGCGGGATTTCGATTTTCAAACCTGTGACGGGTCAGAACCTACGATCCAGCGGTTATCACGCCGAGCGAGCCTTCGGTCCCACATATCGGACGGACCGGACCGCCCAACGCGGCGAACGGGCGGATCCCCATGTGAAGAAATTCACGAACTTTTTCGCCCGGCCCCGGGCGCGCCCCGGCCCCGGGGCCCCCGAGGGGCCTCCGGGGCCGGAGCGGTAAGCCTCGTGCCTGGTCAGCGGGCGATACTCCAGGCGATGCCGTCCAGGATGTCGTGCTCGCTGACGACCACCTCGGCGGCGCCCGTCCGCGCCATGATCTCCAGCAGCTCCAGCGCGCCGGCCGCGATCACGTCCACCCGGCCCGGGTGCATCGAGGGGATCGCCGCCCGCTCCGCGTGGGTCGCGCCCAGCAGCCGCTCCGCGATCTCGGCGACCCGCTCACGGGAGATCCGCGAGTGGTGGATCGCCTCCGAGTCGTACCGCGGCAGGTCCTGGGCGATCGCCGAGATGGTGGTGACCGTCCCGGCCAGACCGACCAGGGTCGCCGCACCCGTCAGCGGGACGGCCTCCTCGGCCCGGTCCAGCTCCGCCCGCACATGCGCCCGCGCCTCGGCGATCTGCTCCGCCGAGGGCAGCTCGGCGCCGCCGAAGTGCCGCTCGGTCAACCGGACGCAGCCGATGTCCACCGAGCGGGCCGCCTCGACGTCCTCGGCCCCGAGCACGAACTCGGTCGAACCGCCGCCCAGGTCGAAGACCAGGTACGGGGTGGCGAAGGTGCCCCCGGTCAGCTCCTTGGTGGCGCCGACGAAGGAGAGGTGCGCCTCCTCCTCGCCGCTGACCACCTCGGGCTCGACGCCCAGGGCCGCCCGCACGCCGTCGACGTACTCGGCGCTGTTCTCGGCGTCCCGGGAGGCGCTGGTGGCGACGAAGCGGATCCGCTCCGGCCCGACGCCGAAGCCGGAGATCACCCCGGCGTACTCGCGGCAGGCCGCGAAGGTGCGCTCCAGCGCGTCCGGGTGCAGCCGGCCGGTACGGTCGACGCCCTGGCCCAGGCGGTTGACGATCATCCGCCGGTCCAGGTCGGTGATCTCCCCCGTCTCCGGGTCGAGATCGGCGACCAGCAGCCGGATCGAATTGGTCCCGCAGTCGATCGCCGCCACCCGGGTGGAACTCATGCCTCGGCCTCCCCAGCCTCGTCCGCCTCCAGCGCCGCCCGCTTGGCGGCCCGGTCGGCGGTCTTCTGCTCCTTGGCCGCGATCACGGCCTCGTGGTCCTGGTTCTTGGCGCGGTTGCGGAGCACCCGCCCACCGGCGGCGTCGACCTCGGCGGCGGAGACGCACGGGCCCTTGGCCCACCAGTCCTCCAGCATCCCGATCGCCTCGTCGCCCAGCGGGTTGACGCCCTCGCCGGCCGCCAGCGAGTGGCCCACCAGCACGTGCAGGCACTTGACCCGGTCCGGCATGCCGCCCGCGCTCGGGAAGCCCTCCAGCACCTCGATGGCGTCCCGGCGGGCGATGTAGTCCTCGTGCGCCTTCTGGTACGCCGCGGCCAGCTCCGGGTCCTCGGCGAGCCGGGCGGTCTGCTCCTTCATCACGCCGTCCGCCTCCAGGGTGCCGATCAGCGAGGCGGCCTTGGGGCAGGTCAGGTAGTAGAGCGTCGGGAACGGCGTGCCGTCCGGCAGTCGGGGGGCCGTCTCGACGACGTCCGGGTTGCCGCACGGGCAGCGGTGGGCGACGCCGCGCAGACCGCGCGGGACCCGGCCGAGCTGCGCGGCGATGGCCGCGACGTCCTGGTCGGAGACGGTGGGGTGGTTCTCAGTGGTCATGGGAGGGGCTGTCTCCAGCGGGGACGGGGGCGGGTGGTGAGGAAGGGTCGGGCTGTGCCGGGGCGGTGGGGGGCGGCGGAGCGGCGGCGGCGTCCACGGAGTCCCAGACACTGGCGTACCAGGGCCGGGCGGCCTTGACCGTACCGGCGGCCGGGCCCTGCGCGGGCGGCGGCGCGCCCTGCGAGGACTTCACCGGGTCCTGGGCCGCCGGGTCCACCGCGATGTACGGGGTCTCCCCCGGCATCGCGTAGTGCAGCCGGGTCCTGGCCTGTGCCTTGACGTACTCCGGGTCCTGCCAGCGGGCCTTCTCCCGGCGCAGCTGCTCGACCTGCTCCCGGGCGTGGTCGGCCCGGGCGCGCTGCGCCGTGATCTCGGAGCGCTGCGAGATGAACTGCCGGGTCGGGTAGGCCAGGATCGCCACCAGCGAGCAGAGCACGAGGACCAGGACGGTCGCCCGGCTCGTGAACCGAGGCCGGGCCGCCAAGCCCGGGATCCTCCAGCCTGCCATCTCCGGTGTCCCCTCCTGGTCGCGACGGTGCCCCGCCGTCCACCCTACGGGGTGAACGGCGGGGCACCGGTCAGGCGTGCGCCACTCGGGCGGCCGGGCGGGTCAGCCCTCGTGCTTGAACCGCGGGAAGGCGCCGCGGCCGGCGTACTCGGCGGCGTCGTCGAGGATCTCCTCGATGCGCAGCAGCTGGTTGTACTTGGCGACGCGCTCGGAGCGGGCCGGGGCACCGGTCTTGATCTGGCCGCAGTTGGTGGCGACGGCCAGGTCGGCGATGGTGACGTCCTCGGTCTCACCGGAGCGGTGGGACATCATGCAGCGGTAGCCGTTGCGCTGGGCCAGCTCGACGGCGTCCAGGGTCTCGGTCAGCGAACCGATCTGGTTGACCTTCACCAGCAGCGCGTTGGCGGTGCCGGTCTCGATGCCGCGGGCCAGGCGGGCCGGGTTGGTGACGAACAGGTCGTCGCCGACCAGCTGGACCTTGTCGCCCAGCTTCTCGGTCATGGCCTTCCAGCCGTCCCAGTCCGACTCGTCCAGCGGGTCCTCGATCGAGACCAGCGGGTAGGCGGCGACCAGACCGGCGTAGTACTCGATCAGCTCGGCGGAGGTGAGGCCCTTGCCCTCGAACTGGTAGGCGTCGTCCTCGTAGAACTCGGAGGCGGCGACGTCCAGGGCCAGCGCGATGTCCTTGCCCGGCACGTAGCCGGCCTTCTGGATGGCCTCGACGATGAGGTCGAGGGCCTCGCGGTTGGAGTCCAGGTTCGGGGCGAAGCCGCCCTCGTCGCCCAGACCGGTGGAGAGGCCGCGCTCCTTCAGCACGCCCTTGAGCGTGTGGTAGACCTCGACGCCCCAACGGACGGCCTCGGAGAAGGACTCCGCGCCGATCGGAGCGATCATGAACTCCTGGATGTCGACGTTGGAGTCCGCGTGCGAGCCACCGTTGAGGATGTTCATCATCGGGACCGGCAGGACGTGCGCGTTCGGGCCGCCGAGGTAGCGGAACAGCGGCAGGTCGCTGGCCTCGGAGGCGGCGTGCGCGACGGCCAGCGAGACGCCCAGGATGGCGTTGGCGCCGAGCGAGGACTTGTCCGGGGTGGCGTCCAGGTCGAGCATGGCCTGGTCGATCAGGCGCTGCTCGGTGGCGTCGTAGCCGACCAGCTCGGGGCCGATCTGCTCGATGACGGCCAGGACGGCCTTCTCGACGCCCTTGCCGAAGTAGCGGTTCTTGTCACCGTCGCGGAGCTCCAGGGCCTCGAAGGCACCGGTGGAGGCACCCGACGGAACAGCGGCACGGCCGGTGCTGCCGTCGTCGAGGCCGACCTCGACCTCGACCGTGGGGTTGCCGCGCGAGTCGAGAATCTCACGGGCTACGACGACATCGATGGACGGCACGAGGCATCTCCTAGCGGAAGCAGGTACGGCTGACAGTGGGGTGCCGTCGGCCGGACGATTGCGGAGTCGTTACGACCAGAGCCTAACCGCACGGGCTGTCCGGGCCACGTCGGCCTCGGCTCCGTCTCAGCGTGTGGCCGTGCTACCCACCGGTAGTTCACCTGGTCGCCCGGCCCCGGACGCCCCCGGGTGGACGAACGGGGTGGAACGGGCCGGACCGGGCCCGCCCGCCCGGCCGCCCGGCCGCCCGCGTGCCCACCTCGGACGACGGGCGGACAAGGGGCGGGCGGGGGGTGCGCGGGAGCGTCAGCCGAGGGTGAGGACCTGGCCGGGGATGATCAGGTCCGGGTCGCCGCCGACCGTGCCGCGGTTGCCGTCGTACAGGGCCTGCCAGCCACCCTGCACGCCCTGCGTGGTGGCGATCCCGGCCAGCGTGTCGCCGGAGCGGACGGTGTAGCCCTGACCGTCCTGCGGCTGCTGGACCTTCGGGGCCTGCTGCTGCGCGTACTGCGGGGCCTGCTGGGCCGTCGGCTTGGGGGCCGCGTGCTTCGGCGCCGCCTTGGGTGCCTGCTGCTCGGCCTGGGCCTGCTGGGCCGGCGACTTGGGCGCGGCGTGCTTCGGGCCCGCCTTGGGTGCCTGCTGCTCGACCTGCGCCTGCGGCGCCCGGGGCTTCGGGGTCTGCTGCTCCGGGGTCTGCTGCTGCGGCTGGGCCTGCGGCTTCGGGGCGGCCGGCGCGGCGTCGGCCGAGGCGTCGACCGCCGCCGGGGCACCGCCCTTGCTCAGGCCGGCCTTCTTGGAGCACACCGGCCAGGCGCCCGGGCCCTGCGAGGCCAGCACCTTCTCGGCGACGGTGATCTGCGCCGCCTTCGACGCCTGGTTGGCCTGCGGCGCGTAGGCGGTGCCGCCGAACGCCTTCCAGGTGCTGGAGGTGAACTGCAGGCCACCGTAGAAGCCGTTGCCGGTGCTGATGCCCCAGTTGCCGCCGCTCTCGCACTGGGCGACCGCGTCCCAGGTCGAGGCCGGGGCGGCCGAGGCGCCGGTGGCGCTGAGGATCGGCAGCGCCAGTCCGACACCGGCGACACCGGCGACGGCGATGGCCTTCTCGGTCTGGGTGCGGCGACGATGACGGCCGTTTCCGACGAGCAGCATGAAGAAGTCCCTCTCCGCACGCCTGCGAGGTGAGCTGTCGGGTTCGGACCGGGAGGTGGCCCGGCCGCGCGGAGGCGGCTTCACCCCTAGCCGTGGGAGACGGCGCAAGACCTGGTTCCCCCGCCCCTGCCCAGGGTTCTGGTCGGTTTCCGGTGACGCGGCGGGCAGGACTCGGCGTTCCGCGCACGGGACCCGCTTCCGCGGGCTCCCCGGAGAGTAGACAGATCTTCAGAGCAATCACAAGCTCATATCGCCGCTATCACACGGAAATCACGTCAGACGATGGATTGCCCACCAACCGAAGAGGTATGTCCTGATTGATGGAGGTTCACACCCCCCGGAACTGCCCTGCGAGACCTCCGCGTCGGCGTGTCGTGAGTCCCCCTCAGGGGACTGCCGAGGGGTCCGCGGAGGTTGCCGCCGAAGTCGGTTCCGGCGTGAACTCCACCGGAAGTTCACGAAGTCCGCGCATGATCAGACCACCGCGCCAGCGCAGTTCCTCCGGATCCGCGGCGAGCCGGAGGTCCGGCAGCCGGGTCAGCAGGGTGGACAGCGCGGCCCGCCCCTCCAACCGCGCCAGCGGGGCGCCGATGCAGTAGTGGATGCCGTGCCCGAAGCCCAGGTGCGGATTGTCCGCCCGGGCCAGGTCGAGGGTGTTCTCGTCCGCGAACCGCGCCGGGTCCCGGTCCGCGGCGGCGAGCACCACAAGCACCGGGTCGCCGACCGGGATCTCCACTCCGCCGATGGTCAGCGGACTCGTCGCGAACCGCCAGGTGGCCATTTCCACCGGGCCGTCGTAGCGCAGGAGTTCCTCGATCCCGGTCTCCAGCAGCGCGCTCTCGCCGCGGCCGATCGAGTCCTGCAGCAGGGCCCGCTGACCCGGATTGCGCAGTAGCGCGTAGACGCCGTTGCCGATCAGGTTGACCGTCGTCTCGAAGCCCGCGAACAACAGGATGAAGGCCATCGCCGCGGCCTCGTTCTCGGTGAGGTGCTCACCGTGGTCGCTGGCCCGGATCAGCCCCGAGATCAGGTCGTCGCCGAGGTCGGCGCGCTTGCGGTGGATCAGCTCCGCGAGATAGGCCCGCATCCGCTTCACCGCCCTTCCCACACCGCCGCGTTGGCCGCCGCCGTGCCGGATCATCATCCCGGCCCAGTCCCGGAAGTCGTCCTGGTCCTCGGCCGGCACCCCGAGCAGGTCGCAGATCGCGTAGATGGGGAGCGGGAAGGCGAACTCGTGGATGAGGTCCGCGGATCCGCGCGCCGCGAAGCCGTCGATCAGCCGGTCGGTCAACTGCTGCACCCGGGGCTCGAAGGCCGCCACCCGGCGCGGGGTGAACGCCTTCGACACCAGGCGGCGCAGCCGGGTGTGGTCCGGCGGGTCGATGTTCAGCAGGTGCGTCATCAGGTCGGCCTGGCGCTCGCCCGGGATGCCGACCCGGCCGGTGCGGTGGGCCTGCTCGCTGTGGTGCGCCGGGTTCTTGGAGAGCCGGCCGTCCGCGAGCGCCTGGCGGGCGTCCGCGTACCGGGTGACCAGCCAGGCTTCCACTCCGCTGGGCAGGGTGGTCCGGTGCACCGGCCGGTGCTCGCGCAGCCACGCGTACGCCGGATACGGGTCGGCGGCGAACTCCCAGGTGAACAGGGGCGGACGGACGGAAGCGGGCTGGGCTGGCATGGGTCGACGGTATCCCGGACGTGCCCCCGGCACCGCACCGCGGGCGTGGGCACGGTCGTGGGCGCCGTCCGGTGATCGTTCCGGTGATGGTGGGGGGAAGCAGGCGTGAGCCTGGTCACCTGAGGGGTAATTCCTGTTGCGGAGGATCCGGTCGTGCCTACGATCCTCCGCAAGATGTCCGTGGGCGCCGGTGCGGAGCCGCCCACAGGGAGGAGCAGGGCCATGCGGGTCACCGGTGCGGTCGTCGTGATCGCGGTACTCGACGGCGGGTCGGGGGCGGGCCTCGCCCGCCGCTTCACCGCGGCGGGAGCCGTCGGAATGCTGATCGCCGACCAGGGCAGCGGGGTCGCCGAGGACCTCGCCACCGAACTCGACCGTCCGGGCTGCCCGGTCGTCGGCGTGTGCGCGGACGTCCGCCGCCCCAGCGACGTCGCCGCGCTGGTCGACACCGCCGAGAAGCACCTGGGTCCGATCGACCTGTTCTGCGTGGCCGGGCCGGACGGCGAGCGGATCGTCTCCCTCGCCGATCTGCCCGACCACCTCGACCTGGAGCGGCTGGCCGAACTCGTCGCGCTGGTCGGCGAGGCGATCGGCGAGGTCGTTCCGCCGCAGCGCCGTCCGGTGCGGGACGTCGCCGCGGCCTGAGCCCCCCAGCGCGATCGGACCGGGCGGTCGTCGGGCCGGTCCGACCGACCGGGCTGCCCGGACGGCTCCTAAAGGTTGTCCGACGGCTCGGGCTGCTCGGGCCGCTCGGCGGGCTTGAGGCCCTCGGCGGCGCGCACCGCGTCCCGGTAGGCCCGCGCCGCCGCCCGCAGCGCCGCGTCCACGTCCAGCCCGGCGTCGTGCGCGCGCTGCGCCACCGCGAGCAACAGCCGGCCCGCGGACTCCGCCGTGAGTTCGGCGGGCAGCTCGTACGGCTCGTCCGGCACACCCGCGAAGCCGGACCGGCGCACCCGCGACACCAGCTTCGCCGCGTACGCCAGCGAGGGCAGCCCGGCCGGGACGCCGTCCAGGACCGACTCGCGGTCCGACTTCTCGGCCGCCTTGAGCGCCTCCCAGTTGGCCTCCACCTCGGCCGCGCCGTCCGCCTCGGTGTCCCCGAACACGTGCGGGTGCCGGTACATCAGCTTTTCGACGATGTCGCCCGCCACATCGTCGATCGAGAACGCCCCGGTGGGGTGCTCCTCGGCGATCCGGGAGTGGAAGAAGACCTGGAGCAGCACGTCGCCGAGCTCCTCGCGGAGGGTGTCGCGGTCGCCCTCCTCGATCGCCTCGACCAGCTCGAAGGACTCCTCGACCAGGTACTTCACCAGGCTGGCGTGGGTCTGCTCGGCGTCCCACGGGCAGCCGCCCGGCGAGCGGAGGCGGTCCATCACGGACACCAGGTCCAGCAGCCGGGAGCCCGGCAGGTCGTACGAACCCGGCAGCACCTCGATCTCCGGCACCTCGCCGGCGCGCTCGACCGCGAGCCGGGCCAGCGCGTCGGTCAGCCCCGGGTCGCCGTCCGGGCCGCCCAGCCAGACCGTCGCCCCGCTCCCGGCCCCGGTGGCACCGTCCGCCGGGGCGCCGGTCAGCAGCCGGGCCAGCGCGGGGGCGGAGCCCGGCGCCACGACCTCCACCTCGACACCCGCCTGCCGCAGCGCCGGCAGCTGCGGGTGACCGGCGTCGCCCGCGAGCACCCGCCCGGCCGAGCGCAGGGCCTCCCAGGCCGGCCAGGACAGCAGACCGGGGGCCACCCGATGGGTGGTGATGAGGAGGATCAGCTTCGCGCCCGGAGGATTCGTCGTCACCCCTCGAACCTACCCGTCCGCCCGCCGCCCCCGCCGCCGGGTTCCGCGCCCCGGCCGGGCCGGGGCGGCGGCCGTCCTCAGCCGGCCGGTCGGGAGCGGACGACCGGGGCGAGGGCCGCGCGCTCCGGGTCCCAGGTGCCGTAGCGGGGGTTCACCCGCAGATGGCGGGTGGTGGCCGTGGCGGCCAGGATCCGGCGGACGGCCGCGTCGCCCGCCGGGGTGTCGGCGTCCGCCCCGGCGGTCGCGGCGAGGCGGCGGATCCCCAGCTCGCGCCCGAGGCGGCCGTCGATCGCCTCGGCCGGAACGCCCTGCGCCGCCAGGGCTCGCGCCAGCCGCCCGGCGCCGCCGAGGCGCCGTTCCTCCTCGGCCCGGGCGGCCGCCACCTCGGTGTCCGCGACCGCCGGGCCCCGCTCCGCGACCGCGCGGGCCACCACCGCGTCGAGCACCAGCTCGGTGACCGCCCGCCGGGCCGGCCCCTCCGTCTCCCACCGGGCGTCCGCCGACACACCGCCCGGGGCCCGGCGCAGTGCCGCCACCCTGGCCTGCACCGCGTCCACCGGGATCCGCCGTCCGTCCAGCACCGCCGCCGTGCCCGGCGTCAGCCCGTCCCCGCCGCACCCGGCCAGCCCGGGGAGGCAGAACAGGGCCCCGACGGCGGCGGCGACGGCCTTGGTGGCCCTGTTGGTTCCGGTGATTCCGGTGATTCCGGTGCTCCTGGTGGTCCCGGTGGTCCCGGTGGTCCGGCGACGGTGCATGGCGGCTCTCCGGGTGCGGGCGGCAGGGATCCCCCGAGCGTAGGGCGGGGTGCCCGGGGCGGTGCGGACCGTCCCCCGGACGGCCCATCCGGGCCGGGCGCCGACACGGCACCGGGCTCAGGTCAACCCTGACGATCGTCAAGGTCGGCCCCTGCCTTTCGGGTCGGGTCGGGACCCGCCTCCGACTCCTACCGTCCGTGTCATGACGAACACGATCAGGAACAGGGCCGTCCTCGTGGTGGCACTCGTCGGTACCGGCGCCGGTGCGGTCGGGTGGCTCGCTCCGGCCGGCGGCGGTGCGGGCGGAGCCGGCCCGCCCGCACCGGGCTGGTCGACCGCGGGCTACCGCCGGGTCGCCGGGGCCGTCACGGACGCCCCGCCCCGCCTCGCCTCCCTGCTGGAGCCCGCCACCGAGGCCGGTCTGGTGGTACTGGGCCTGCTGCTGGCGCTGGTCTGGTGGACGGCACGTGGGCGGCGGGCCACCGGTACCGTCGCGGGTGTCGTGCTGACCGCCCTCGGCACCGTGCTCGCGTACGGGGCGAGCGAGGGCTTGAAGCTCGTCCTGGACGAGGAACGCCCCTGCCGCGCCCTGGCCGGACTGCCGGCCACCGCGCTCGCCGCCTGTCCTCCGCCGGGCGACTGGTCGTTCCCCAGCAACCACGCCACCCTCGCCGTCGCGATGGCCACCGGTCTGCTGCTGCTACGGCCTCGGTGGGCGTGGCTCGTCGTCCCGGCCGGCCTCGGCACGGCGGCCCTCCGGGTGGCGGCAGGCGTGCACTACCCGCACGACGTGGCCGCCGGGGCCGTACTGGGCGGGGTGGTCACGGCGGCCGCTGTGGTCGCGTTGCTGCCCTCGGCGACGGCGGTGGTCGGCACGGCGGGCCGGGTCCGGCTGCTCGGTCCGGTGCTGCTGGCGCCCTCGGCCTCCGCACCCGCCGTGGCCCCGCTCCCGGTCCCGGCTTCGCCTCCGGTCCCGGTCCCGGCCCCGGCCGCGGTTTCAGCCGGCCGGGCCCACCGTCAGTCCGGCCTCGTGGGCGAGGACGGCGGCGGCAGCCCGGTTGGCCACTCCCAACCGGGCCAGGACGGAGCTGACGTGCGCCTTCACCGTGCCTTCCACCACACCGATCCGGCGAGCGATCTGACCGTTGGACAGCCCGGCGGCGACCAGGGTCAGCACATCGCGCTCACGGGCTGTCAGCCCGGCCACCTGCCGCTGGGCCGCGGCCCGGCGGTCGGCCGGACCGCCGGACCGGGTGGCGGCGAGGTGGGCCACCACCCGGGCGGCCACCTTGGGTGACAGATAGGCCGCCCCGTCGGCCACCGCACGCACCCCGGCGATCAGCTCCTCGGGCTCGCCGGACTTGATCAGGAATCCGTTGGCGCCCCCGCTCAGGGCGCGCAGGATGTAGTCGTCCTCACCGAAGGTGGTCAGCATGACGATCCCAGGAGCCGCTCCGGTCCTGGTGGTGACGCCCGCCCGCCGGATCTCGGCGGCGGCGGTGATGCCGTCCGTGCCCGGCATCCGGATGTCCAGCACCGCGACGTCCGGTCGGTGGCGGCGGAGCAGCTCGACCGCCTCCCGCCCGTCCCCGGTCTCCGCGACGATCTCGATGCCCGGGTCGGTGGCGAGCACGGCACGCACCCCGGCCCTGACCATCGGTTCGTCGTCCGCGACCAGTACCCGGATCCGCGCCGGGGCGCCGTTCCCCGGTGCCCCGGCGCTCATCGGACACTCACTGGACCAGGGCGTCCAGGGAGATCAGCACGCCGCCCCGGAAGCAGAGCCGGTACGCGTCCCCCGAGCGGTCGTTGTTGAACGCCTCGGCCGTCATCGCGTAGTACTCGCACGTCACTCCCTCTCCACCGGGTGGCGGGTCGCCTACGGACGGATGGTACGGAAACTGATGTTCCGGCAGAAATCGCTGCACGGTGGACCGGTCCTGGCCGACCCGCAGTTCGGCGTAGTCGGCGGGGTCGAGCACCGACCGCCCGGCGGTGTGGATCGTCCAGCCCCGGAGCACGGCGGTCAGCAGCACCGCGGCGGAGAGCGGCACCAGGACGATCGCGACCACCATGCGGCCCACCCGGCGGCGGGCCAGGCGCAGTTCACGGGCCGGCGACACCGTGACCGGCACTGCGGGGGCCGGGGTCGGAACGCCCGTCCGCGGCAGGTGGGCGCTCACCTCGAAGCCTGGGCCGTCGGCCCGGGGCCCGTAGCCGAAGGTGCCGCCCGCCAGCCGCACCCGCTCGGCCAGTCCGAGCAGACCGTGACCTCCTGTGCCCGGCGGACCGGGGCCCGCCCCGGCGCGGGCCGGGGGCTCGCTCCCCGCTCGGGGACCGTCGAGCACCCGGACGCGAGCGCCGTCCACCGTGTACGCCACCAGCACCGTGACGGGCGCCCCCGGGGCGTGCTTGGCGGCATTGGTCAGCGCCTCCTGAACGACCCGGTACACGGCGTGCTCGGCCGCCCGGGGCAGCCCGTCCGGCCGACCGTCGACGGTCAGCCGGACGTCCAGCCCGGCCGCGGCCGCTTCCCCCACCAGTTGCGGGACGCCCGCGTCGACCGGGCCCCGGACGGTGTGCGGGTCCGTGTCGTCCCGCAGGATGCCGATCACCTCACCGAGGCGTTCGACGGCGGCGGCCGCGCCCGCCCGGATGTCCTGTGCCGCCTCGCGGTGCGGCGGGGCCAGGTCGGGCGCGAGCTTGAGGGCGCCGGCCCGCAGGGCGATCAGGCTCAGGTCGTGGCCCAGCGCGTCGTGCATGTCCTGGGCGATCCGGGCGCGTTCGCGCAGGCGAGCCTGCTCGGCCACCAGTCGCTGCTCGTGCTCGGCCCGTTCGGCCCGCTCCCAGCCTGCCCGCACCAGCTCCTGCGACTGCCGCCAGAACCGGCCCACCATCCACGGGGCCATTCCGGCGCAGACCAGCACCGACACCACCGATGTCGCCCGGACGGCCAGCTCCGGGGCGGCCACCGTCACCAGGGCCCCGGCCGTGACCAGCACCACGAGCAGGGCGACCGCCTCCCGTACCCGGTCCGTCCGCACCCCGGCCGCGAACGCGGCCCCGACACCGGGCACCACCCACCAGAGGGACACCGCACTCAGCCCGAGCGCCCCGGCCGCCAGCGCCGGCAACCCTCGGTCCCACCACGTTCTCGTCCGCATCCGCCCGACCCTACGGACCTCACCGGCGCCGCGGATCTGTCGAAAGTCATGCCCGTCGGCGACCGGTCGCGGGCCCGGTCCCGGCTCGGCACGGTCGGCGTGGCCGACGGTCAGGCGCGCGGGGGCCAGGGGGTGGCGTTGGTGCGGTGCGGTTGGAGGGTGTCCAGGGTCTGCCGCAGGCGGCGGACCGCCGGGTGGTGCGGGCCGTCGCGGCGTTCGCGGTCGAAGAGCAGCTGGAGCAGCCACGACCAGGCCGCCTCCGTCTCACCGAGCGTGGCCAGCAGCACGCCGACCCGTTCCCGGAGGTCGAGCAGCCGCTCGGGCTCGGTCTCCGGCCAGACCGCGAGCAGGGCCTGGTACTCGGCGAGGGCCTCCGCGCCCCGGCCGAGCTGTTCGAGGCACTCGGCCGCCCGGTGGCGGGGTTCGAGCGCCCGTCGGCCGTGCGGTCCGCCCTCGGCGGTGGCGGCGAGCGCCCGGTACTCGGCCAGGGCCTCGTGGTGACGCCGCTCCTGGAGGAGCGTGCGGGCGTAGATGGTCCGGACGGTGCGGACCATCCCCGCGCCGTCGCCGAGTTCGGTGCGTCCGCGGGCCAGCAGCCGGGCGGCGAGGTCGAGCACCTCGGGGCGCCGGCCGGCGTCGACCAGGTCGGAGAGCCGGGCGCAGGCCGCCGCGAAGTCCTCCCCCGCCACCACCGCCGGAGCCTGCGGCGCCACCGGGGCGGGCGGGTTCGGCACGGCGGCGATCAGGAACGGCGGCGGCTCGGCCCGGGGCGGTGGCGTCGGGGCGACGCCCTCCGGGCGCGGCTGCGGCTGGAGCGGGTACCGGTAGGGCCGGGCCGGGTCCGGCAGCGGACCGGACCGGGGCTGCGGCACCGGGACGGCGGCGGGCAGCAGCGGCAGCAACCGCCCGTACACCTCCTGGGCGTCGGCCGGCCTGGCCTCGGGGCGCTTGGCGAGCAGGTCGAGGACGAGCCGCTCCAGCGCGCCCGGCACCTCGGGCCGCAGGTCGCGCAGCGGCACCGGCGGGTCGTCGACGTGCCGCCGCAGCAGTCCCAGCGCGGTGGGCGCCCGGAACGGCCCCTCGCCGGTCAGCATCTCGTGCAGCAGGCAGCCGAGCGCGTACAGGTCGCTGCGGGGGTCGACGGCGGCGGACAGCGCCTGTTCCGGCGCCATGTAGGACGGGCTGCCGATCGGGACGCCGGTCAGGGTGAGCCGGGTGGACTCGGGGTCGAGCGCGGTGGCGATGCCGAGGTCCAGCAGGACGGTCCGGCCGTCCTCACGGACCATCACGTTGCTGGGCTTGAGGTCACGGTGGACGACCCGCACCGCGTGGACGGCGGCCAGCGCGGCGCAGAGCTGGGCGGCCACCGCGACGGCGCGCTCGACCGGGAACGGCGCGTCCTCGGCGATGAGGTCGGACAGGCTGATGCCGGGGACGCGCTGCATCACCAGGTACAGCTCGCCGTCCTCCTCACCGGCGTCGAAGACGGTGACCAGGCCCGGGTGGTCGAGGGCGGCGGTGGTACGGCACTCGCGGAGGAAGCGGCGGCGCAGGTCGTCACCGTGCCGGAGCCGGTCGGTGGTGGTCGGGTCGGTGCCGCCGGCGGCGGCGAGGAGGAGGTCGGTGCGCAGCAGCTTGACCGCGACCGGGCGGGCGAGCCGCTCGTCGTGGCCGGCCCAGACCTGGCCCATGCCGCCGTGACCGATCTTCTCGGTGAGGTGGTAGCGGCCGCCGATCACCCGGGCGAGGGTCACGGGCGGTCCTCGCGGGCCTGGCGGCGCAACAGCTCGCCGAGTTCGCGCAGTTCGTCGGAGGTGGCGGGTCCGGCGCCGGAGGCCCCGTGCGGCGCCCCGTACGGGGGCTGGGCGCCCGGACCCGGCTGCGCGGCCTGCCCGGCCTGCGGATGGGCGGCCGGTGCGGGCGCCGGGTACGGAGCCGGGGTCCCGTACGGCTGCGCGGCACCGTAGGAAGGAGCGGCACCGTAGGAAGCTGCGGCGCCGTAGGACGGCGCGGGGGCGTACGGCTGCGGCGCCCCGTACGGCTGGGTGGACGGGTAGCCGTAGCCGGCCGGCTGCGGGTGGGGGGCGACGCCGGCCGGGGCGGCCGGGCGGCGTGCCGACCAGACCACCTGGCGGTCCATCAGCAGGAAGTGCACCGGCGGGGTGAACCACATCAGCAGCATCGTCGTGGTGCCCACCGCGTCGGCGACCGGAGCCCCGCCCTTGCCGTAGCTGCCGGCGATCCCGATGCAGATGAAGTAGGTGAGGAAGAGCCCGGCGTACACGACCGCGCCCAGGATGTCGTACGCCCGGCGGCGGCGGACCGCCAGCAGCAGCGACGGCACCATGCCGAGCAGGCCGACGGTCAGCAGCGACGCCAGGACCACCAGGACCCGGCCGGGCACGCCGTACGGACCGGCCGGTCGGCGGGGGGCCTGCGGCGAGGCGACCAGGGTCCGGCCGTGGAGCTGCGGCGCGGCGCCGGGTATGCCACCGGCGGGCGCGCCACCGGGCGGTGGGCCGAACTGCCCGGGGTACTGCCCTGACATGCGCGCTCCTGAGCGGTGAGGACGACGGCCGTCCGGATCACGGAACCGGTTCCGCACACCGTACCGCCAGCACCGGTCGGGCCGGAGTCCTTCCGTCGCACCCGTACCGCTCCGGCCCGCGGCGGAGCGGAGCGGGAGGTCGGCCGGTCCGGCGCCCGGGTCCGGTCGACGGCGGGGGCCGACCGGCTCCGGCGGCGTCCGGACCCGCCACGGCACATCACGACACGTCAGGAGGCACCAGCGGCGTCAGGGAGCGGACGGGGGCTCGGCGGTGCCGGCGGCGAGGGCGTCGGTGGCCGCCTGGGCGAGGGCGTGACCGAGGGCGGCGGCCTGCCGCAGCGTCGCGTCGAACGCGGCGAGCCGGGCGAAGGCCGCGCCCAGGCGGCGCTGTTCCGCGATCGGCAGCCGCGGCAGCTCGACCCGGCGGATGTCCAGCCGGGTGGTCGTCGAGGCGTGGCTGGCGGCCCGGCGGGCGACGGCCGTGGAGCGCAGGTGACCGGCCAGGAAGTCCGGGTCGAGGGCGGCCGGGTCGGGGCGGAGCAGGTGGAGCTGGCGGCCGAGGGCCGCTCCGGCGGGCGGGCCGCCCGGACCGACCACCCGGGCGGCGCCGCCACCGAGGGCGGGGACGAGCACGTCGCCGGGCCGGGTCAGCGGGGTGCCGTCGGCGGCGGCGGCCCGGTCGAGGACGGCACCGGGCGCGCTGCCGGTGGCCAGGTCCTGGTCGCTCAGTACGGGGGTGCCCGTCGGGTCGCTGCCGGTGGGCAGGGTCGGGGCACCGGCCCCGGAGGAGTGCACCTCCAGGAACCCGGAGCGGACCAGCTCGCCCAGGGTCACCACCGGGCCGGGGCCCCCGCCCGCCCCCGGCACAGGGTCGGCCGCCGGGCCGGGCAGCAGCGTGCCGGGGTCGGCGAGTCCGGCCAGCAGCTCGGTCAGCCGGCCGCCGAGGTGGGAGAGTCCGGCGGCGCCGCCGGGCGGGGCGGCCGGCGGGACGTGCCGGGCGGGCGAGAGGTCGGTCTCGTCGTCGAGCAGGTCGATCGCCGCCACGGTCCGGTACCGGCCCGGCCGGTCCTCGGGCAGCGGGAGACCCTCGCGGGCGGCGAGGTCGAAGGCGCGCCAGGCGTCCAGCACGGTGCGGCGCAGCTCGGGCCAGCGGACCTTGTCCCGGCCGCCCTCGGCGAGTTCGGCGGAGCCGGGCGAGGTGGCGGCGGCGTCCAGCATCAGCACCTGGCGGAAGTCGTCGCCGGGGCGGGGGGCGCGCAGTACCCAGAGGTGGAGCGGCACCCCGTAGGGGGGCGCGGCCCCGGCCGGGAGGGCGACGACGGCCCGCAGCGCGCCGGAGCGCAGCAGTTCGGCGCGGATCCGGCGGCCGGCCCGGCGGGCGGCGACGGTCGGCGGGAGCAGCAGGGCGGCGAGCCCGCCGGGGCGGGTGTGGGCGAGGCAGTGCAGCACCCAGGCGAGTTCGGACTCGCCGCGCGGCGGGACGAGGCCGCCGGGCCAGCGCCGGTCGAACTGCAGCTCGTCGTGGCCCCAGTCCCGCTCGTTGTAGGGGGGCTGACAGAGCACCGCGTCGAAGGCGTGCCCGGTGTGGGCGTCGGCGCGCAGGGCGTCGCCGGGGCGGAGGTCGACCGGGAGCGGGGCGGGTTCGGTGGCGGGCGCATGCAGGGCGAGCCTGAGCCGGGCGAGCGCGGTGGTGACCGGGTCGGTGTCCTGGCCGTGGCGGGCGGTGGTGGACGGCAGGGCGAGCAGCAGGGAGCCGAGGCCGGTGGCGGGGTCGAGCACGGTGGCGGGGACGCCGGCGACGGCGGCGACGGCGGCGAGCAGTTCGGCGGCCTCCGGCGGGGTGGGGCTGAGCTGGCGGGTGTTGGCCTCGGCGTAGCGGGCGAGGAGTTGTTCGTAGGCCGCGGCGGGGCCGGCCTCGGCGGACAGCCGGGCGAGCAACCGGGCGAGGTCGAGCTCGGTGGAGCCGAACAGGCCGGGCCGCCCGGGGCCGGTGGCACCGTCCAGGCCGTCGGAGCCGTCGGCACCGGTGCCGGACGCCGCGCCGGGGCCGAACACGGTGCGGACGGTGTCGGCGAGGGCGCGGGGCAGGGCGGTGGCGAGCCTGGTGTCCGGCTGGTCGGCGAGGGCGGCCCAGCGGTCCGGCTCGCGGTGCTGCAGCAGCAGGACCGCGCCGGCCCGGGCCAGCGGGGCGGCCGGGTGACCGGCCGGGTCGCGCAGGGTCTCGACGAGCCGCCAGACCCGCTCCAGCAGCGGCAGTTCGGCGATCTTGCCCTGGGAGCGGAGCCAGGACTCCACCTCGGCGAGGGCGAAGGCCGGGCTGCTGTCGGTGCCGCCGACCGGGCGCGGGAAGTCGGGGTGGCGGCGGCGCCAGTTGCTGACGGCGGCGCGGCCCACCCCGGCGAGGCGGGCGATCTCGACCGCGGTCACCTCGGGACGGTCCGGCATGGGGGCTCCTTCGTCGGCGACGGCACTGGTGTGGCCACACAGCATAGTCAGCGGCGCCATTCCCATCGTTCACACGTGAACGGAGGTGTTTCATGAAAGCTCGTTGACATCGTTCACAGCAGATGATGTGATTTCTCCTGTCGACAGCACCTCAGGTCGACACCACGCACCGCACAGGACGACAGGCGCCGGTCCCTACCCGGCGACACGACAGGAGACCCCGATGTCCGCGACCACCCGCCGCACCCGCCGCACCGCCGCCCTGCTGCTGGGCGCCACGCTCGTCACCCTCGCCGCGACGGCCTGCGACTCGACCGGCGGCGCGTCCGTCTCCACCGAGGCCAAGCAGACCGCCGCCGCCACCTCCGCCCCCGCGGCCGACGCCGGTGGCAGCGCCCCGGCCAAGCCCGCCGAGAGCAAGCCGGCCGAGAGCAAGCCCGCCGAGGCGGCGAAGGCCCCGGCGAAGGTCGGCGACACCATCGCCCTCAAGAGCACCCTGGAGAAGGGCAACACCGCCGACGTCACCGCGCTGAAGGTGGTCGACCCGGCCGCGAGCACCAACCAGTACCTCACCGCGGCGGACGGCAAGCACTACGTCGCCGTGCAGTTCCAGATCAAGCCCACCGGCGCCAAGGCGTACAGCGAGGCCCCCTGGAGCGCCGCCAAGGTGATCGACGACCAGGGCCAGGCGTACGGCCCGACGCTCGCCGACACCAAGGCCGGCCCGTCCTTCCAGACCCCGACCAACATCGCCGCCGGCGAGTCGGGCAAGGGCTTCGTCGTCTTCGAGGTGCCGAACGGCACCAAGCTCGACAAGGTCCAGTTCTCCCTGGACAACGGCTTCGCCGACCAGGTCGGCCAGTGGAAGCTCGGCTGACGGCGGTGGCGTCACCGGCCACCCCCACCGGGCACTCGTCATCCGGCCACCCGCCGCCGCTCCCCGGCCACGCGGAGGACCGCGCACCGGAAAACGCGAACGGCGGCCCCGGGCCGCACCGCCCGGGACCGCCGTTCGCGGCGAGGACCCCTCCGGGGGCCCTCGACCCCCGCGGGATCCGCTACTTCCTCGCCCCCGCCAGGTCGTCGAACATCGCCGACAGGAACTCCCGGGACCAGGTCAGCAGCTCCCGCCCGACCAGCGGCTTGCCGCCGATCCGCCCGGTGGAGGGCCGCGGCACCAGCAGCTGGTTGGTCGCCGCCTTCACCTGACTGCGCGGGTAGAGCCGGTTCAGCCGCAGCTGCTGCGACTCCCGCAGCTCGACCGGGCCGAAGCGCACGTTGGCGCCCTGCAGCGTGATGTCCGCGATGCCGCAGCGCCGCGCGTACAGCCGCAGTGCCGCCACCAGCAGCAGGTTCTCCACCGGCTCGGGCAGCTTGCCGTACCGGTCGGCCAGCTCGTCCCGGACCTGGGTGATGTCCTCCTCCGAGTTGACCGCCGCGATCGAGCGGTACGCCTGGAGCCGCAGCCGCTCCCCCGGCGCGTAGTCGTGCGGCACATGGGCGTCGACCGGCAGCTCGATCTTCACCTCCAGCGGCTCCTCCTCCGGCTCGCCGCCGCCCGCCAGCGACTCCCGGAACTCGGCCACCGCCTCGCCGACCATCCGCATGTAGAGGTCGAAGCCGACACCCGCGATGTGCCCGGACTGCTCGCCGCCGAGCAGGTTGCCCGCGCCGCGGATCTCCAGGTCCTTCATCGCGACGTACATGCCGGCGCCCATCTCGGTGTGCTGGGCGATGGTGGCCAGCCGCTCGTGCGCCGTCTCGGTCAGCGGCTTCTCCGGGGGGTACAGCATGTAGGCGTACCCGCGCTCCCGGCCCCGGCCCACCCGGCCGCGCAGCTGGTGCAGCTGGGAGAGGCCGAAGGTGTCGCCGCGCTCGACGATCAGGGTGTTGGCGTTGGAGATGTCGATGCCGGACTCGACGATCGTGGTCGACACCAGGACGTCGAACTCCTTCTCCCAGAAGTCGACGACCACCTTCTCCAGCAGGGTCTCGCCCATCTGCCCGTGCGCGGTGGCGATCCGCGCCTCCGGCACCAGCTCCTTCAGCCGGGCGGCCGCCCGGTCGATCGACTCGACCCGGTTGTGGATGTAGAACACCTGTCCCTCGCGCAGGAGTTCACGCCGGATCGCGGCCGAGATCTGCTTCTCGTCGTACGGGCCGACGAAGGTCAGCACCGGGTGCCGCTCCTCCGGCGGGGTGGTGATGGTGGACATCTCGCGGATCCCGGTGACCGCCATCTCCAGGGTGCGCGGGATCGGGGTCGCGGACATGGTGAGCACGTCGACGTTGGCCCGCAGCTTCTTCAGCTGCTCCTTGTGCTCGACGCCGAACCGCTGCTCCTCGTCGACGATCACCAGGCCGAGGTCCTTGAAGCGGGTCTCCGAGGAGAACAGCCGGTGGGTGCCGATGACGACGTCCACCGAGCCCTCGAACAGCCCCTCCAGCACGGCCTTGGCCTCGCTGTCGGTCTGGAACCTGGACAGTGCCCTCACGGTCACCGGGAAGTTGGCGTACCGCTCGGCGAAGGTCGAGAAGTGCTGCTGCACCAGCAGCGTGGTCGGGACCAGCACCGCGACCTGCTTGCCGTCCTGCACCGCCTTGAAGGCCGCCCGCACCGCGATCTCGGTCTTGCCGTAACCGACGTCACCGCAGATCAGCCGGTCCATCGGGACGGACTTCTCCATGTCCGACTTGACCTCGGCGATGGTGGTCAGCTGGTCGGGCGTCTCCGCGTAGGGGAAGGCGTCCTCCAGTTCGCGCTGCCACGGGGTGTCCGGGCCGAAGGTGTGGCCGGGGGCCGCCATCCGGGCCGAGTACAGCTTGATCAGGTCGGCGGCGATCTCCTTGACCGCCTTCTTGGCCCGCTGCTTGGTCTTCGCCCAGTCCGCGCCGCCGAGCCGGTGCAGCGTCGGGGCCTCGCCGCCGACGTACTTGGTGACCTGGTCGAGCTGGTCGGTCGGCACGAACAGCCGGTCGCCGGGGTGGCCCCGCTTGGCCGGCGCGTACTCCAGCACCAGGTACTCGCGGGTGGCGCCCTGCACGGTGCGCTGCACCATCTCCACGTACCGGCCGACACCGTGCGCCTCGTGCACCACGTAGTCGCCGGGCACCAGCGCCAACGGGTCGATCGCGTTGCGGCGCCGGGACGGCATCCGCCGCATGTCCTTGGTGGAGGACTTCTGACCGGACAGGTCGGTTTCGGTGATCACGGTCAGCTTGAGCGTCTCGTCGACGAAGCCGTGCTCGATCGAGCCGCAGGAGACGTACACGACGTCCCGGGTGGGGGCCTCGGACAGGTCGGCGACCAGCCGGGCCGCGATGCCCTCGTTGCCGAGCACCTCGGCGAGCCGGGAGGCCGGTCCGTGGCCCTCGGTCACCATGACGACCCGCCAGTCGGCGGCCAGCCGCTCCTTGGCGTCGGCGATCGCGCGGGCGGTGTCGCCCCGGTACGCCTCGACCGCGTGCATGCCGAGGGTCAGCGTGTTGGTGTCGAACTCCAGCATCCCGCCGGCCGAGGCGTCGCTGGTCGCGAACGGGCTGACCGACCACCACGGCAGACCGATCTCGGCGGCGTGCTCGCGCACCTCGGCGAGCGAGCGCAGCGAGGCGGCCGAGACGTCGATCGTCTCCAGGTCGATGGGCCGGTCGCCCCCGGAGGCGGCGGCCACCCAGGAGGCGTGCAGGAACTCCTGACTGGTCGCCACCAGGTCGGCGGCGCGGGTGCGGACCCGCTCGGGGTCGCAGACCACGGCGACCGAACCGAGCGGCAGCACGTCCATCAGCAGTTCCATGTCGTCGACCAGGACCGGCGCCAGCGACTCCATGCCCTCGACCGCGATGCCCTCGGCGATCCGGTCCAGGATCTCGGCCAGGCCCGGGTGCGCGGCGGACAGTTCGGCGGCCCGCGCCCGCACCTCGTCGGTCAGCAGCAGCTCACGACAGGGCGGCGCCCACAGACCGTGTTCGGCGATCTCCAGCGAGCGCTGGTCGGCCACCTTGAAGAAGCGGATCTCCTCGACCTCGTCGCCCCAGAACTCCACCCGCAGCGGGTGCTCCTCGGTCGGCGGGAAGACGTCCAGGATGCCGCCGCGCACCGCGAACTCGCCGCGCTTCTCGACGAGTTCGACCCGGGCGTAGGCGGCCGCGGCGAGCCGTCGGGCCACCTGGTCCAGATCGTGCGACTCACCGCGCTGCACCGCCACCGGCTCCAGCTCGGCGAGCCCCTTCACCTGCGGCTGCAGCACCGAGCGCACCGGCGCCACGATCACCTGCACCGGCCCGGCCGCCGGATCGTCGGCCCTCGGGTGGACGATCCGGCGCAGCACCGCGAGCCGGCGGCCGACGGTGTCCGAGCGCGGGGAGAGCCGCTCGTGCGGCAGCGTCTCCCAGGCCGGGTACTCGGCGACCGCGTCCGGCGGCAGCAGCGAGCGGAGCGAGGCGGCGAGGTCCTCGGCCTCCCGGCCGGTGGCGGTGACGGCCAGCACCGGCCGGCCGCGCTCACCGGCCGCCTGCCCGGCGAGCGCGCGTGCCAGCGCGGCGATCGCGAACGGCCGGGCGGCGGGCGGGCCGACCAGGTCGAGATGGCGGCGGCCCCCCGCCGCGGCACCGGTGGCGGTCGCGGCCTCGATCGCCTCGGCGAGGGCCGCGTCCCGCGCGACGACATCGAGCAGTCCGGTCAGGCTCATCTGGAGTCTCTTCTTCGTCCCGAGGAAGGTGCTGCCCGGGGGCCCTGGGCCCGTCGGGGCAGCGCGAACGGCCCGGCACGCCGTGCGGCCGGGGGTATCCAGCCTACGCCGCGGGGCTGACGCGCACGCGGCACACGGCCGGGGCGGGGCGGCGCGCGACCGGCGCACGACCCGCACGCCGTCCGCGGGCGATCCGGTGCGGACGAACCACCGCCGCACGCTGCCGGTCCTGGTGCTCCGCCGGGCCGTTTCCCCATCGTCGCGTTCTGCCACGAACTGGACATACTCCTGTCACTGCCCGTCCATGGAGATCGCGCACCATGGTGAATGTGCCCGCCGCACCCAACCGTGGGGGATGGCTGCGAGGGGCACGGTCGCACACCCGATGGGGGTCGGGAGTGCGAGGCCGGGCGGCCCTGGGTGGGGGCGCCCGCCCACACGCCGGGAACCGTGGCGTCCTTTCCTGGAGGACGCCACGGGTCTCGGCCTCATTCTTTTCCCCGCCCGCCCCCGCCGTCCACACACCCGGTGTCACGATCGGATGCCGTCCCGGCCCGGGAAGGGCGCCGCGTCCCTTTCCGGCCCCTTTCGGCGCGATCCCGGGAAAGCCCGCGCCGCCCGGCCCCGCTCCCTACCCTGTGGTGAAGACCGTGTGGAGACGCCCGGAGGGGCCAGGGGCGTCGCGATGGAGGGGGTTCTTCGTCATGCGCGTTGTCATCGCAGGCCAGGGCTACGTGGGGCTGCCGCTCGCGGTCCGCGCGGCCGAGGTCGGGCACCGGGTGGTCGGCTACGACGTGGACGAGCGCCGGATCAAACGGCTGGCCGTCGGCGAGTCCTACGTCGAGGACATCCCGGCCGAGCGGCTGCGGCCGCTGCTGGAGAGCGGCGCCTACCTGCCCTCCGCGGAACCGTCCGACGTCGCGGACTTCGACGTCGCGGTGATCACCGTGCCCACGCCGCTGCGCGACGGCGTGCCCGACCTGTCGTACATCGAGACCTCGGCCGCCCTGCTCGCCCAGCACCTGCGGCCGGGGGCGACGGTCGTCCTGGAGTCCACCACCTACCCCGGCACCACCGAGGAGCTGCTCGCGCCGCTGCTGGAGCAGGGGTCGGGACTGACCGTCGGCCGGGACTTCCACCTCGGCTACAGCCCCGAGCGGATCGACCCGGGCAACCCGACCTGGCGGCTGGAGAACACCCCGAAGGTGGTGTCCGGGATCGACCCGGCCTCCCTGGCCGCGGTCGAGGGCTTCTACGGCGGGCTGATCGAGCGGACCGTGCCGGTCTCCTCCTGCAAGGAGGCCGAGCTGACCAAGCTGCTGGAGAACACCTTCCGCCATGTGAACATCGCCCTGGTCAACGAGCTGGCGATGTTCGCCCACGATCTCGGGATCGACGTCTGGGAGGCCATCGACGCCGCCTCCACCAAGCCGTTCGGCTATCTGCGCTTCACCCCCGGCCCGGGGGTGGGCGGGCACTGTCTGCCGATCGACCCGTCCTACCTGTCCTGGCGGGTGGAACGGGCGCTCGGCCAGTCGTTCCGCTTCGTCGAGCTGGCCAACGACGTCAACAGCCACATGCCCGACTACGTGGTGCGGCGACTGGCGGAGGCGCTGAACGAGCGGCAGCGCTCGGTCAAGGGCTCGCGGGTGCTGCTGCTGGGGCTGGCGTACAAGAAGAACACCGGCGACGCCCGGGAGACGCCGGCCGCCCGGGTCGCCGAACTGCTGGTCCGGATGGGCGCCGAGGTCCGCGCCGCCGATCCGCACGTGGTGGTCGGGGTGCACGTGCCCGAGCCGGTGATCCCGGGCCAGCGGGCGGCCGAGCACGACCCGCACGGCGACCCGTTCGCCGCCGTCCACCGGGTGGAGGCGAGCCCGGAGGAGCTGGCGGCGGCGGACGCGGTGGTGCTGCTGGCCGACCACGACGACTTCGACTACGAGGCGGTCACCGCCCACTCCCGGTACGTGCTGGACTGCCGGCGCCGCCTGACCGGCGGCGCCGCCGTCGAGGTGCTCTGAGCCGTCCCGACGGGCCGCCCCGCTCCGGCAGCTCCGGCCCCGCCGCCTCCGGCCCGGGCCACGAACGCGCCGGGCCCCGAACGCGGCTCGGCGTTCGGGGCCCGGGACGGACCGGACGGCCCGCGGGCGGTCAGCGCCGGCGGCGGTAGGCGACCGTGTTCGGGGTCCCGTACTCGGCGCCGTCGTCGACGATCACGATCTTCGGGATGATCCTGGTCTCCTCCTCGGCCGGCCGTTCGGCGCCGGCCGCCTCACCACCGGCCGCCTCGGCGCCGTCCGCCACCACCGGGGGCGCGGCCGGCCTCGGCGGCACCGGGCCGGTGGCGACGGCCGGGGTTCCCGCCTGGGGGGCGACCGGAGCGACCCGTCCGGGGGTGACCCGGAGCATCGCGGTGGCCGCCTCGCCCGCGGCGGGCGCCGGGCCGACGGACAGGGCCGGGACGGGCTCCTTGCGGAGCACCGCCCGCGGGTCGGCGGCCGCGGGCACCGGGACGGACTTCGCGACGGGGACGGGGACGGGCAACGGGATCTCCCCGGTGTCCGCCTCCGAGTCCACCGGCGGCGCGTCCGAGGGGGCCGCGTCGACCGGGGCCGCGTCGACCGGGGCCGGCTCGGTCCGGACCGGACCGACCGGAGCCGCACCCGCAGGAACCGCGTCGACCGGAGCCGCGTCGGCCGAGGCCGCGTCCGCGGGGGCGCCGTCCGCCGGGAACGGCAGCGGCTCGATCGCACCCACCGCGGCGCCCGTGAGCGAGGCCAGCGTCGCCTTGATGTGGTCGAGGTGCTGCTGCACCGTCTCCAGCCTCGCGGTGAACTCGCGGTGCTCGCGCTCGGTCTCCGTGTTGATCCGCTCGGCCTCGCGCCTGGCCTGCTCGATCAGTTCGTCCGCCCTGGCCTGTGCCTCGGCGTCGCTCTGCTTGATCCGGCCGAGCACCGACTCCCGGAACTGCTCGGCCTCCTTGACCCGCCGCTCGGCGGTACCGGAGATCGCCTCGTCCTCGTTGTCGGCCCTGGTCTGCGCCTCGGCGAAGGTCTCGTCGGCCTTGCGGCGCAGCTCGGCCAGCTTGGCCTCGGCCCGCTCCGACGCCTCGGCGGCCGCGACCCGGACCTGGGCCGCGTGCGCGGTGGCGGCGTCCCGGACGGTCCGGACCTCACGGTCGGTGTCGGCCCGGATCGTCTCGGCCTCGGCCCGGGTGCGCTCGTCGGTGCGGCGCGCGGCGGCGTCGGCCTCGGTCCGGGTGACGGTCGCGTACTCCTTGGCGGCCCGGTCGGCCGCCTGGCCGGCCTCGTAGACCTCGTCGCGGAGGTCCTCGGCCCGGCGCTCGGCCTGGTCGCGGACGGCGCGGGCCTCGTTCTCGGCCGTCCGGGCCAGCCCGGCGGCCTGCTCGCTGAGTACCTCGTAGTCCGGCTCCGGGGCGTCGGCGGCGGCCTGCTGGACCTCGGCCAGCCGGCGCTCCATCTCCCGGATTCCGGACCCGAGCACGCTCAGCCGCTCCCACGCCTCGTCCCGCTGCGCGGTGAAGGCGGTCAGGGCTCGGTCGACCTGGTCGGGCGCGTAACCGCGTCGGGCAACGGTGAAGCCGTACTGGGGGACGGCGTCGCTCATGGGCTCTTCCCCTCGTGTCGCGGGCTGCGGAGCCCATGATCGGACGGATCGGTCCGCTCGGGAACCGGGTCGGTGAACCCGGTCTGGATTCGGACCTCGAACGGATCGAAACATGTCGAGGATGGACGATTGCGACCATCCTCTTGACCTATTTTGCGCAGATCATGGCGAAACCCCAATGAGGCACCGCCGCACCGGTACGCCGAAGGGGCCGTTCCGGACACCGGAACGACCCCCGGCCACCCGCGTGGATCCGGGGCCGCCCGCTACAGCAGGCCGTCCCAGAACTGCTCCAGCAGCACGGCCCACCAGGTGTCCGCGGACTGGAGCGCGGCCGGGTCGATCGCGGCCAGCTGAGCCTGGAAGTCGGTCGTCCAGCGACCGGCCTGGTCCGGGGTCAGCCCGTACCGCAGCCGCCACATCCGACCCAGCAGGGCCAGCGCGCGGACGAACTCCGGTACACCCGTGTTGACGAACCGGGGCGGCTCCCCGGTTCCTTCGAGATCCACCGCGACCACGTGCGCCGTGCCGTACTGCACACACAGCTGCCGGCCGTAGTCGTTGCCGAGCACCAGGTAACCGCCGAAGTCGGAACCGCCGGCCAGACCCCGCTCGGCCGCCAGCTCGGCGAGCGTCGGGATCGGCCGGCCCTCCTGGGCCTGCGCCCAGAAGAACGGTCCGAACTCGCGCGGCAGACCCGCCCACATCAGCGTCTGCGCCACCGGCTCGGGCACGCCCTGCCGGGCCACCGCACGCTGCTCGAAGCGGAACACGTTCGCCCCGAACGCCTGGCCGAGCTCCTGGCCGAGCTGCTGCGGCGGCACCGGCTGCGGCACCGGGACGGTGCCCGGGGCCGGCGGCGGCACCCGGAACGGCCGCACCCGCTGCGGACCGGAGGCCAGCTGGTGCAGCTCGTCCAGGTGGTCGAGCAGCTGGGCCATGCCGGCCTGCCGGGAGTGGTGGTCCCGGCCGTAGTCGGCGGTGTGGGTGAGCCGGACGTTCGGCCAGGAGGCGGCGATCATCCGGTGGCAGTAGCCGCCGGGCAGGTCGCAGGACTCCAGCTCGGTGTAGAGCTCCAGCACCTGCTCCGGCGGCACGTTCAGCCGCCGCAGGTCCTGGAGGATCTTCCACTCCGGGTGCGGGGTGCCGGGCTCGCTGCGGTGCAGCAGCTTCTGCTCCGACCCGTCCGGGCCCCGGTAGCTGAGCGCGGCGAAGTAGCCCGGGCCGACCGCCGGCACACCGGGCGGCACCGGGGCACCCGGCGGCGGTCCGGGGACCGGTGCCGGCGGGACGGCCGCGGGTGGCGCGAGCGGGGCCGGTGCCGGGGCGGCGGCGGGAGCGGGCCCGGCCGGGTAGCCGTAACCGGCCCCGGCGGCGTGGGGCGCGCCGCCACCGGGCGGCGGCGGGACGGCGGGACCGCCGGACGGCGGGGTGCCCGGGTCGGCCGGGGCTCCACCCAGCAGCGCCGGGTCGATCGCGCCCGCCAGCTGGGTGCGCTCGTACGCCACCCCGCCGGGCGCGGCCGCGGCAGGAGCGGCGGGCGGGGTGGCCGGGCCGTCCGCGGGACGGAGACCGGCCGGCGGCGGGGGCGGCGGGGCGCCGGTGGCGCCGCGGCCGCCGGAGCCGGCCGGGGCCGCAGGGCCGGAGCCGCCGCGCAACCCGACGGGCGGGGGCGGCGGCGGGGCCGAGCCGGGGTTGCGGCCGAGCGCACCCGGCGCCTGGCCCGCTCCGGGACCGGCCGCCGCGGCACGCAGGACGGCGGGCGGGGGCGGTGGCGGAGCGGAGCCGGGGGCGCGGCCGAGCGCGCCGGGCGGCGCGGGTTCGGCGGGCGGCGGGACGGGGGCGCCGGGCGCACCCGGCAGGCCCGCCAGTCCGGGCGGACCGTCGGGCGGGGCCAGCATGGTGGCGGCGTGCTCGACCCCCGCTCCGGCGGGCGGCGGGACGGGCGTCCCCGGGGCGGGCGTGCCGGGCGCGCCCGGCAGGCCGGCGAG
>NZ_JBIWIF010000008.1:0-303957 GCF_044764505.1 Kitasatospora sp. NPDC094019 | reverse complement strand
GAGACCGGGCGGACCGTCCGGCGGCGCCAGCAGCGTCGGCGCGGGCTCCACCACCGGCGGACCCGACGGCGGACCCACCGGCGGCACCGGAGTCCCCGGCACCGGAGTCCCGAAACCTCCCGGCGCACCCGGCAGACCCGCGAGACCGGGCGGACCGTCCGGCGGCGCCAGCAGCGTCGGCGCGGGCTCCACCACCGGCGGACCCGACGGCGGACCCACCGGCGGCACCGGAGTCCCGAAACCTCCCGGCGCACCCGGCAGACCCGCGAGACCGGGCAGACCGCCCTCGGGCAGCAGCACGGTGGCCGCCTCCGAGCCGGCCCGCGGCTCGCCGGGCACCCCGGCGCCGTTGGTGCGCAGCCCGTCGGGCAGCAGGACGGTGGCCGCCTCGACGCCCGCGCCGTACGCGGGCGGCCCGTGCGGCTCGTCGTGGCCGGGCGGCGGGGCGAGCATGGTCGGCGCGTCCCCGGCGGGGCGCTCGGAGACCGGCGGGGTGGTCAGCACGGCGGGCGCGGGCGCGGGCGTGTCGGCACGTCCGAACCGGACCCCCGGGGCCGACGGCGCGGCGGTTGCCGGATCGAGCGGCGCGGCGGGCGGGGCCGCCGGCGGGGCGGGCGGCCCCGCCGGAACGGCGACCGGAGCTGCGGGCCCGGCGCCGGAGGCCGGTACCCCGGACGCGGGGGTCCCGGACGCCGCCGGTGCGCCCAGGCGCTCGGCCTCGGCGGCGAGCGCCGCCTCGCCGGCCTCCTGGAGCCACTGGGGCGGGCTCAGCAGGAACGACGTCGCCTCCACCGGCCCCGGTGCGGGCCGGGCCGCCCCGGCCGGGTTGGCCGCGACCGGCCGTCCGTACGTCTCCTCGTACTGCCGGACCACCTCGTTGACGGGCAGCGCGGGCCAGAGGGTGCTCGCGCCGGAGTCCCGGGCGATCACCAGCCGGGCCTCCCCCTCGGCCTCGGTCCCGCCCTCGGCGGCCTGCACCGCCCAGCAGACGAAGCCCAGGTCGAACTCCCGGACCCGCACCTCGCGCTGCCGTTCCCGGGCCACCCCGCCGTTGATCCACTCCTCGGCGAGCTCCTGCGCCTGCGCGTACGTCACCACGCCCGGTTCACCCCTGTCCCCATCGTCCCCGCTCGTTCCACACCGTCGACGAACGGCCGGTCCGTCTCCCGGCCCGTCCTGCGCTCCACCGCGAACGCCACGTCAGCCCACCGGAACGGCCCGGGCGAACCCGCCGTTCACCATCAGCTCGGCGACCGTCTCCAGCTCCGGCGGGCTCCCTGCCAGCCGCAGCAGGAAGGCGTCGAAGTCGTCCCCGCAGGGCAGCAGCAGCCGCTCGACCCGGTCCTCGGGGGACTCCGGGGCACCGGTGTCGCGGGCGTCGTCGTAGAGGCAGAGCCAGACCGAACCGACCCGGTCGCCGCGCACCTTCAGCGCCAGGATGCCGCCCTGGACGTAGGCGATGCCCAGGTAGTCCTTGGTGAAGTGGTCCCGCAGGCACTTGTTGGCGTAGACGACGTCCTCGGTGCCGTACTCCTCGGTGAGCGTCAGGAACGGCTGGTCGACCAGCAGCCCGAGGTCCGGGTCGAGGGCCACCCCGGCGGGGACGCGGCCGCCGCCGAGCTTGAGGAAGGTCCGGTAGGCGCCGGGCAGCCGGTAGCCCAGCCGCTCCTCGGCCCGCTGCACGAGGTCCTCGGGGACGCCGATCGGGTCGCTGCCGTCCAGGGCGAGCGGGAAGTGCACCGCCCGCTTCTCCTGCAGCGGGCGGGTGCCGCGCCGGCCGTGGTCGGCGGAGGAGGCGGCCAGTCCGCCGTGGTGCCGCAGCAGCGCCTTGACCTCGACCGGGACGAGCTCCATCCGCCGCCAGCCGGGCGCGGCCCGGCCGGCCACGTGGTGCCAGGTCCAGCCGGGCGGGGTGGCGACGGCGGTGTCCAGGTCGGCCCAGAGCGGGTGGCCCTGGGTGAACAGCGCGGCGTTGGCCGAGACGTAGTCGGTCAGCCGCAGCTCGTCGACGCCGAAGCCGACCGGCGGGTCGGCGACCTCGGCCGCCGCGGCGGCGTACGGGCCGAAGTCCGGGTGGCCGTGCTCGTCCACCCGGACCCCGGCGGGGTGCCGCTCGGCACGGACCGGGTCCGGGAACTGCACCACCTGACCTGCGTACGCCGCGTTCGGTGCGGCGGCGACGCCGGGCCGACCTGTCGTCATCTGGGAGCCCCCACTGGCTGCTGCAAATTCTCGGTGCGCTTGTTGGGAAACAGCGTAGGGGGTACACCCGCGGCCCGGCCCCCCGCCCGGTGGGACCGGACGCGGACCGGCACCGACCGGACACGGCGCGGCCACCGGCAGGGCACGGGGCGGCCACCCGCGGGGCGGAAGAGCGGCGGCGGCGGGGTGGACGGGCCGCGACCGGTGGCGAGGGGGAGGGGCTCAGGCGGCCAGTGCCTTGGCCAGCGCCTCCACCACCCGCTCCTGCTGCGCGGCGGTGATCTGTGGGAACAGCGGCAGGGTCAGCAGCTCCGCCGCCGCCCGCTCGGTGACCGGGAACGCCCCCTCGCCGTGGCCGAGGTCCCGGAAGGCCGGCTGCAGGTGGACCGGCACCGGGTAGTGCACGCCCGCCCCGACCCCGGCCGCGTTCAGCGCCGCGAGCAGCGCGTCCCGGCGCGCGCCACCCGCGCCGACCCGGACCGCGTACAGGTGCCAGACGTGCTCGTTGCCGGGCGCGGTGGACGGCGGGGTGATGCCGTCCAGACCGGCCAGCAGTCCGTCGTAGCGGGCGGCGGCGGCCCGGCGGGCCTCGTTCCAGGCGGGCAGCCGGCGCAGCTTGGCGCGCAGCACGACGGCCTGGAGCGCGTCCATCCGGGAGTTGAAGCCGAACCGCTCGTGGACGTACTTGCGGGCCGAGCCGTGGTCCCCGATCAGCCGGACGGCGGCGGCCAGTTCGTCGTCGTCGGTCACCACGGCCCCCGCGTCGCCGTAGGCGCCGAGGTTCTTGCCGGGGTAGAAGCTGGTGGCGGAGATCCGGCCGTGGCGGGCGCGGCCGTCCTGCCGGGCCCCCTGGGACTGCGCGGCGTCCTCCACCACCGGGCGGTCGCCGGCCAGGTCGAGCAGCGCGGCCATCGGGGCGAGCTGGCCGTTGAGGTGGACGGGCAGCAGCGCGACCGCGTCCGCCAGCACCTCGGCGACCCGGGCCGGATCGATCAGCAGGTGGTCGGGGTCGGCGTCGACCAGGACCGGGCGCAGACCGGCCCGCCGGACGGCCTCCGCGGTGGCGACGAAGGTGTTGGCGGGCAGCACCACGCCGCCGCCGGGCGGCAGGTCCAGGGCGCGCAGGGCCAGTTCGAGGGCGTCGGTGCCGTTGGCCGCGCCGACGCAGTGCCGGGCGTCGGAGAAGGCCGCGTACTCCTCCTCGAAGCCGGCCACCTCCGGTCCCTTGATGTAGCCGCCGCTCGCGAGCACCCGGTCGAAGCCGGCCCTGACCTCCGCCTCGATCTCGGCGTGCGCGGCGGCGAGGTCGACGAGCGGGACGGGCTGGTCGGTGGTCATCCTGAGGTCTCCCTGGGCCGGTCGGAACCTGTCGGTACGAAACCTGCTGGTCGGCGGAACCGACCGGCAGAAGAACGGACGAACGGCGGAACGGACGAGCAGAAGAACGGAGGCGCGGCGGACGGACACGCGTGGGTCCCGGGACGGCCGCCCCGGCGCTCAGCCGAGCGCGGACCGCAGCGCGGCCACCACCCGGTCCTGCTGCTCCACGGTCAGCGCGTGGTGCAGCGGAAGGATCAGCGACCGCCGGGTGAGCAGTTCGGTGGCGGGCAGCGGCACCCGGGCGGTCCCCTTGTACGGGGCCTCCAGGTGGGCGGCCATGATGCCGCGCCGGGCGGAGACGCCCGCCCCGGCGAGCCGGACCAGCAGCTCGGCCCGGTCGGGGGCGCCGTCCGGCGGCAGCACCCAGCAGGACTGGTAGTTGGTGGTGCCGTGCGCCGGGTCGTCGACCAGCCGCACGCCGGTACCGGCGAGCAGTTCCCGGTAACGGGCGGCGAGTTCGCGGCGGCGGGCGACCATGGCGGGCAGCTTGCGCAGCTGCACCAGACCGATGGCGGCCTGGATGTCGGTCATCCGGTAGTTGAAGCCGATCTCGTCGTAGGTCTCCAGCACGCCCGCGCCGCCGGCCCCCGCGTGCCGGTCGGCCGCCGAGACGCTCATCCCGTGCTCGCGCAGCCGCCGCAGCCGGGCCGCGAGTTCGCCGTCCCGGCAGGTGACCATGCCGCCCTCGCCGGTGGTGAGCAGCTTGCGCGGGTGGAAGGAGTACGCGGCGAGTTCGGCGCCCGCGCCGACCGGCCGGCCGCGGTACACGGAGCCGGCCCCGCAGGCGGCGTCCTCGACCACGGTGACGCCGTGCGGTCCGACGGCCGCCCGGATGCCGTCCAGATCGACCGGCACCCCGCCCTGGTCGACCGCGATCACCGCCCTGGTCCGCCCGGTGAGCAGCGGTTCGACGGTGGCGGCGGTGAGGTTGCCGGTGGCCGGGTCGACGTCCGCGAACACCGGTACCGCGCCGGCGTAGGTGACGGCGTTGGCGGTGGCGACGAAGGACAGCGAGGGGACGACCACCTCGTCCCCGGGGCCGACGCCCGCGCCGATCAGCGCCAGGTGCAGCGCGGTGGTGCAGGAGGAGACCGCGACGGCGTGCTCGACGCCGAGGTGCTCGGCGAAGGCCCGCTCGAAGGCGGCGACCCGGGGGCCCTGGGCCACCCAGCCCGAGCGGACCGCCTCGGCGGCGGCCTCGGCCTCCTCCTCGCCGAGCCAGGGGATCATGACGGGGATGCTGGACACAGTCGTGCTCCGAACGTGGCGCGGACGTGGTCGGTGGACGGGCGCGCGCGGGGTGCGGGCCCGGGCGGGACTGGCGGAGCGGGAGCGGCTACTGCTCGCGCCACCAGGCGACCAGCCGGCGCAGGCCGTCGTCGAGGCCCAGTTCGGGCTTCCAGCCGAGGTCGCGCTCGGCGGCGCCGATGTCCGCGAGCCGTCGCACCACGCCGCCGGCGGTCCCCCGGGCCGGGCCGTGCTCGACGTCCAGGTCGCTCCGGTCCATCGCGGTGAGCAGGGCGTCGGCCAGGCCGCGCAGCGAGACCTCACCGGCGCTGGCGATGTTGTAGACCCGGTCGGTGACGGGCGCGGCGGCGGCCAGCAGGTTGGCCCGGGCGATGTCCTCGGTGTAGACGAAGTCCATCGTCTGGGTCCCGTCGCCGAAGATCAGCGGCGGCTGTCCGGCGGCGATCCGCTCCATCCAGCGGATGAACACCTCGGTGTACCGGCCGTGCACGTCCATCCGGGGCCCGTACACGTTGAAGTAGCGCAGCGCGACGTAGTCCAGGCCGGACATGGCGTGGAAGGAGCGCAGCAGGCCCTCGTTGAAGACCTTGGCCGCCCCGTACAGGGTGTCGTTGTTGTACGGGTGGTGGTTCTCGGGCGTCGGGAAGACATCGGCGAGGCCGTAGACGGAGGCGGTGGACGAGGCGACGACCTTGCCGACTCCGACCTCGGCCGCGGCCTCGACCACGTCGAAGGTGCCGTCCACCATGATCTCCAGGGCGAGCCGGGGCTCGGTGGCGCACTGGGTGATCCGGATCGCGGCCAGGTGGAACAGCAGGTCGGTGCCCGGTTCGAGGAGTTCGCGCAGCAGGGCCCGGTCGCGGATGTCGCCGTCCACCACCCGCAGCCGACCGGGGCCGGCGATCTCCCGGGCGTACGCGAGGTTGGCCTCACGGCCCCGGACGAAGTTGTCGAGCACGACCACCTCGCGGGCGCCGCCCTCGATCAGCTGGTCCACCACGGTGGAGCCGATGGTGCCGGCTCCGCCGGTCACCAGGCAGCGGGAGCCCTCGATCTGTACAGCGTTCACCGCGTGGCGGCCCTTTCCTGAGCTTCGGACATGGCGGACGTGCCGGGCAGGTCGCGCCCGGCGGGCAGGTGGTGCGGCTCGGGCGCCGCGGGGTCGAGGCCGGTGCCCACCGGGACGGTGGCGCCGCCGAGTTCGAGGCTGAGCGAGGCCGCCTCCAGCAGCTGGAGCACCCGCAGGCCGGACCGGCCGTCGGTGAGCGGGGCCCGGCCCTCGGTGATGGCGGCGGCGAACTCGGCCATCACGTTGCGCAGCGCCTCCTGCTCGACCAGGGCGGGGGCGACCATCGAGCCGACCCGGTAGGAGATCAGGGCCCGGTGGCGGATCGCGTCGGTCAGTTCGTCCGGCGGGGTGAGGTCCACGCCCCGGTCGTGGACCGCCAGCCGGGCCTGCGGGTTGAGGTCGTCCCAGACCAGGGTGCGCCGCGAGCCGCCGATCAGGGTGGTGCGGACCTTGGTCGGCGAGAGCCAGTTGACGTGGCAGTGCGCCAGCGCGCCGTTGCTGAGCCGGACGGTCAGGTAGGCGACGCAGGCCCGGCCGGCGCCGATCGGGTCGGCGCCCTGGGCGGAGACGCCGACCGGTTCCACGCCCGGCGGCAGCACGAAGTCCAGGATCGACAGATCGTGCGGAGCGAGGTCCCAGAGCACGTCGACGTCCGGCTGGACCAGCCCGAGGTTGATCCGCACCGAGTCGAAGAACTGGATGTCGCCGATCTCGCCGCCGTGCACGAGTTCGCGGATCCGGCGCACCACCGGGGTGTAGCAGAAGGTGTGGTCGCACATCAGCACCAGCCCGCGCTCCTCGGCCAGTGCCACCAGTTCGGCGGCCTCCGCGGCGGAGGTGGTGATCGGCTTCTCCACCAGGACGTGCTTGCCGGCCTCCAGTGCCGCCCGGACCAGCCGGTAGTGCCCGGAGGCCGGGGTGGCGACCGCGACCGCGGCGACCCGCGGGTCGGCCAGGACCTCCTCGAAGGAGGTGGTGGACCGGACGGTGCTGTACTCGCCCAGCACCCGGCGGGACTTCGCCGCGTCCAGGTCGCAGAGCCAGTGCAGCCGCAGCGCCGGCGTCTGCTGCGCGTTGCGGACCAGGTTCGGGCCCCAGTAGCCGGCCCCGACCACCGCGATCCCGATCCGGTGCTCCGGCGCGGGCTGCGGTGGCGCGCCGGGTGTGGGTACGTGCTCGCCCGGCGCCTCGTTGGCGGTTTCCGTCTCAGTCATCGCAAGACCCCCCTTGCTGTGTGGACCCGGGGACCGGCTCACGGGCGCACGGCCCGGGCCCCCAGCCCCTCCGACCCCAACGACCATGGCAGGCGGAGGAGTTGTCCGGCCCACCGGTGACCCCCACCGGCACCGGATCGCACCCTCGGCCCGCCTGCTGAGACGCTACCGGCCACCGCGGGCGCCCGGGAGCGGATTCGGGAAACCCGGGGACGAGTCGTGACGATGCCGTGCGGATCCGGCCAACGTTTCGTGACCGCGCACCGCCGGGGCTCCCGGACCGGGGCCGGGCGGCCGTGCCCCGCACCCCGGGTGCGCGGTTGTCAGTGTCGTTTGGCAGGCTGACCCCTGACCGCCCCTGCACCACGCGGAGGGCCAACGGGAGAACGTACGGGAACGCCGGCGGGAAGACGGGGAGGAGAACGACGCCATGAGCACGGGGCAACCGGCCGGACCGCCACTACTGCGCCACCACCGCGACAGCCTGCTGCCCGCCGTCGCCGCCGCGCTGTCGCTGAAGGGCGGCGAGGTGCACACCCTGGCCGGCGCCAAGTCGGACCGCGGCCCCGCCCTGCACCCGCTGGTCGGCGAGTTCCTCGGCGCGCTGCCGCTGGAGCAGCGCGAGCGCTTCACCGGGCGCTGCCCCGAAGCGGTGCTGCTCTCCCAGTACCTGGCCGCGGTGGACGGCCGACGCTCCAAGCGCGCGGCCCGCAAGCCGATGAGCCTGCACGAGGCCCGCAAGGCGCTCAAGGGCGCCCGGCTGACCACGGTCCGGATCCGCGAGGAGCACGATCCGGCCCACGGCACCCACGCGCCGCCGTGCCGCTCCTGCGCACCGCTGCTGGAGCACTTCACCGTCCAGAGCGTCGCGGTCGGCCCGGCCGCCGCCGGCTGAGCCGCCGGCCCCGGTCCCCGCCGATCACCCGGCGCGCCGACCGTCCCCCGTCCCCGAACCACCGGAGCCCGTCCTGAATCCGCCCAGCGCGCCCCCGCCCCCGCCCCCGGCCACGCTCGGCCCGCCCGAGCCGCGGACCCGTCCGCGCTTCCCGGCCGACGTCGCCGCCGAACTGAAGGCGGCCGGCTGGCATCCCGGGCGCTGGCAGATCCGGCAGGCCGAGGAGTGGGCCGACACCCTGGCCGGGCACGGCGGCCCGGCCGACGTCCGGCACGAGGTGTTCCCGGCGGCGGTGGAAGCCTGGGCCGAGTTCGGCGGCCTCGCCTTCGACCTGGCCGGACCGGGACGACAGCTGGCCCGGACCCCGTTCCTGCTCGACCCGCTGCGCGGCCTGCACCAGCCGCGCACCCTGGCCGACCTGGGCCGCGCCCTGGACGTCCGGGTCGCCCCGCTGGGCGAGGAGGCGTACGGGCAGGCGCTGCTGGCGATCGACGAGGAGGGCCGGGTCTTCAGCCTGGACCACACCGGCGAGTGGTTCCTCGGCGACACCGTGGACCGGGCCATCTCCGCCCTGGTCCTGGGCACCTCCCCGGAACGGCTGCGCACCGCCGAGGACGCCCTCCCGGCCCCCTGAGGCCGGCGGTCCGGACTCCGGACCGCCGCGGGGCAGGCCCTCAGACCAGGCGGTCCTGGCGGACCGCCAGCCGGGACGGCAGGACCGCCTCGACCCGGAAGCCGCCGTCCCGCTCCGGCCCCGCCGAGAAGGTGCCCCCGAGCGCGACCACCCGCTCGCGCATCCCGACCAGACCGTTGCCGCCGCTGGGCAGCGCGGCCGCGGTCCGCTCGCCGCCCGGGCAGGCGTTCACCACGCTGACCCGCACGCCGTTCGGCGCATAGGCGAGCAGGACCGACACCTGGGCCCCGCCCGCGTGCTTGTGCGCGTTGGTCAGCCCCTCCTGCACCACCCGGTAGGCGGTCTGCTCGGCCTCGCCGGTGAACTCCTGCCGGCTGCCGCTGACCGTCAGGGTGACGGCCATCCCGGCCGCCCGGGACTGGTCGACCAGCCGCGGCAGCGCGGCCAGCGAGTCCGGCTCGACCGCGTTCTCCTCGGACATCCGCAGCACGCCGAGGATCTCCCGCAGCTCGTTCAGCGCCTGCCGGCCGACCTCGCCCATCAGCTTGGCGCTCTGCGCCGCCCGGTCCGGGTCCTTGGCCACGATCCGCTCCAGCGCCCCGGCGTGCACCACCATCAGCGAGACCCGGTGCGCGACCACGTCGTGCATCTCCCGGGCGATCCGGGTGCGCTCCTCCAGCCGGGCCCGGCGGGCGCGCTCCCTGGCCTGCTCGGCCAGCAGGTCCAGCTCGGTCTCCAGACCGTGCGCGCGGTCCTTCAGCGACTCGATCAGCCGCCGCCGGGCCCCGACGTACAGCCCGGTCACCACCGGGGCCACGGTCGCGCCGGCGGCCACCAGCAGCGCCAGCACCAGCTGACCCCAGAACGGCGGCTGCTCGATCGTCGGATCGCCGGGGTCCACCATCGAGAGCAGGATCACCCCGGCGGTCTCGGCGTAGGCGAGCGCGGAGAGCGCCACCACCCGCCGACGGCGCGAGGGCCACTCCCAGGTCGCGGCCAGCGTGTACAGCGCCACCAGCAGCAGCACCATGCCGGGCACCCCGGGCATCACGATCAGCGCCACCACCACCGGCACGGCGGGCCAGCGGCGGCGGACCACCAGGCTGGCGCCCACCATCGCCCCGAACAGCGCGATCCCGACCTCGGCGGCCAGCCCGAGGTGGATCCGGCCGCCGATGTACACGACCGAGCTGGCCGCGCACTCCAGCGCCGCCACGGCCGCGAGTCCGGCGTCCAGGAGGGCGCTGCGCCGCCTCGGCCACCACAAGAAGGACGACCGGCCCCGCGCGCGCTCCCCAGGCGACTTGCTCATGCCCCACAGACTACGGCGCGCCCCCGCCGCGGCCCCACCGGGTCACGGCCGGACCCGCCCCGCGGCGCCCCCTCGACAGCTCCGCCCGCCGCCCCCGGACCGCTCCCCGGGGCCCTCCCGACGCCCCCCGGCCGCCCGCAAGTGGTCCAGACCACATACGGTCCCGGGGCATCACTGTCCGCCATCCGGCCACTTCGCGGACAGCGCACCTCCCGACACCTATGCTGGTCGCGTCGGACAGCGCGGTCCGCACGCGTCACACCCGCCACACGCGGGGCGGCCCTGTGACGATGAGCCGTTGCCGAACACCCCACCACCCCGAGGGAGCCAGCCGTGACCGCTCCGGTCCCCAGCCCGGCGGACAGCCCGACCCCCGTCGACGCCGACAACGCCGCGCTGCGCGCGGACATCCGTCGCCTCGGCGACCTGCTCGGCGAAACCCTGGTCCGCCAGGAAGGCCCCCAACTGCTCGGCCTGGTCGAACAGGTCCGGCTGCTCAGCCGCACCAACGGCGAGGCCACCGCCGAACTGCTCTCCGACATCGACCTGGAGACCGCCGCCAAGCTGGTCCGGGCCTTCTCCACCTACTTCCACCTCGCCAACGTCACCGAGCAGGTGCACCGCGGCCGCGAGTTCGCCACCCGCCGCGCCCGCGAGGGCTCGCTGCTCGCGCAGACCGCCGACCAGCTGGCCGAGGCCGATCCCAAGCACCTCAAGGACACCCTCGCCCACCTCGCCGTCCGCCCGGTCTTCACCGCGCACCCGACCGAGGCCGCCCGCCGCAGCGTCCTCAACAAGCTCCGCCGGATCGGCGAGCTGCTCGACCGGATCCACCGCGAGGAACTCGCCGCCGGCCTCTCCCACGCCGACCCGGCCCGCACCTCCTCCGCCCGCCGCCAGGCCGACCGCCGCCTCGCCGAGGTGATCGACCTGCTCTGGCAGACCGACGAGCTGCGGATCGCCCGCCCCGAGCCCACCGACGAGGCCCGCAACGCCGTCTACTACCTGGACGAGCTCTACCGCGACGCCGTCCCGCAGGTCCTGGAGGAGCTCCAGGAGGAGCTCGCCCGGGTCGGTCTGGAGCTGCCCGAGGGCGTCCGTCCGCTCACCTTCGGCACCTGGATCGGCGGTGACCGCGACGGCAACCCCAACGTCACCCCGCAGGTCACCTGGGACGTCCTCAACCTCCAGCACGAGTACGGCATCAAGGACGCCCTCGCCGCCGTCGACGACCTGCGCGGCACCCTCTCCACCTCGGAGCGGCTGGCCGGCGCCTCCGCCGAGCTGCTCGCCTCGCTCGCCGCCGACCTCCAGCTGCTGCCCGAGCTGAGCCCCCGCTACCGGCGGATGAACGCCGAGGAGCCCTACCGGCTCAAGGCCACCTGCATCCGGCTCAAGCTGGAGAACACCCGCGAGCGGCTGGCCGGCGGCACCCCGCACGTCGCGGGCCGCGACTACCTCGGCACCCGCGAGCTCGTCGCCGACCTGCGGATGATCCAGGACTCGCTGCGGGCCCACCGCGGCGAGCTGATCGCCGACGGCCGGCTCGCCCGCGCCATCCGCACCGTCGAGGCGTTCGGCCTGCAGCTCGCCACCATGGACGTCCGCGAGCACGCCGAGGCGCACCACCACGCGCTCGGCCAGCTCTTCGACCGGCTCGGCGAGGAAGCCTGGCGCTACGCCGACATGCCGCGCGAGTACCGCCAGCGGCTGCTGGCCAAGGAGCTGCGCTCGCGCCGCCCGCTCGCCCCCACCCCGGCCCCGCTGGACCCCGCCGGCGCCAAGACCCTCGGTGTCTTCACCACCATCCGCGAGGGCTTCGAGCGCTTCGGCGACGAGATCGTCGAGTCCTACATCATCTCGATGTGCCAGGGCGCCGACGACGTCTTCGCGGCCACCGTGCTGGCCCGCGAGGCCGGTCTGATCGACCTGCACGCCGGGATCGCCAAGATCGGCATCGTGCCGCTGCTGGAGACCACCGACGAGCTCCAGCAGGCCGACCGGATCCTCGACGAGATGCTGTCCGACCCCTCGTACCGGCTGCTCGTCTCGCTGCGCGGCGACATCCAGGAGGTCATGCTCGGCTACTCCGACTCCTCCAAGTTCGGCGGCATCACCACCTCCCAGTGGGAGATCCACCGCGCCCAGCGACGGCTGCGCGACGTCGCCCACCGCTACGGCATCCGGCTGCGGCTCTTCCACGGCCGGGGCGGCACCGTCGGCCGCGGCGGCGGCCCCTCGCACGAGGCCATCCTGGCCCAGCCCTGGGGCACCCTGGAGGGCGAGATCAAGGTCACCGAGCAGGGCGAGGTGATCTCCGACAAGTACCTGCTCCCCTCACTGGCCCGGGAGAACCTCGAACTCACCATCTCCGCCACGCTGGCCGCCTCCGCGCTGCACACCTCCCCGCGCCAGGCCCCCGAGGAGCTGGCCCGCTGGGACGCCGCCATGGACCGGGTCTCCGAGGCCGCGCACACGTCCTACCGGGCCCTGGTCGAGCAGGAGGACCTGCCGAAGTACTTCTTCGCCGCCACCCCGGTCGACCAGCTCGCCTCGCTGCACCTGGGTTCCCGTCCGTCCCGCCGCCCCGACTCGGGCGCCGGGCTGGACGGCCTGCGGGCCATCCCGTGGGTGTTCGGCTGGACCCAGTCCCGCCAGATCGTCCCCGGCTGGTACGGCGTCGGCGCCGGCCTGGCCGCCGCCCGCGAGGCGGGCCTGGGCGACGTGCTGGACGAGATGTACGGCCAGTGGCACTTCTTCCGCAACTTCCTCTCCAACGTCGCCATGACGCTGGCCAAGACGGACCTGCGGATCGCCCGCCACTACGTCGAGCAGCTGGTGCCCGCCGAGCTGCAGCACGTCTTCGAGCAGATCCAGGCCGAGCACGACCTCACCCTGCGCGAGGTGCTGCGGCTGACCGGCGAGAGCGAGCTGCTGGAGCACAACCCGGTGCTCAAGCAGACCTTCTCCGTCCGCGACGCCTACCTCGACCCGATCTCCTACCTCCAGGTCGCGCTGCTGCGCCGGCAGCGCGAGGAGGCCACCACCGGCCGCACGGAGGACCCGTTGCGCGCCCGCGCGCTGCTGCTGACCGTCAACGGCATCGCCGCCGGCCTGCGCAACACCGGCTGACCGTCCCCCTCCCGGGACACCGCGGGGCCCCGCGGCGCGTTCGCACGCGCCGCGGGGCCCTGTCCCGTTCCGGCGGCCGAGCGGCCGGGCGGTCAGCCGACCGGCCGCACCTCGATGACCTCGGCGCCGTACCGGGCCAGCATCTCGGCCCCCGCGGCGGCGGCCTGATCGGTGACCACGGACACCCCGGTGCCGTCCTCGGAGAGCCTGACGTCCCGCACGGTCACCCCCCTGGCCCCCCAGTAGTCCCGATCGGTCTCCTTGATCCGGGTCATCAGTTCCAGGTAGTGCCGGCGCGAGGCCGACATGTCCGCGAAGCGGAGGGTCACACCGGGATGCGGCACCGCCTCCGGCACCCGCAGGTCGAGGTCGCCCCCGGGGACGCGCAGCACCCACAGCTCGTTCGTCAGCAGGTCGACGCAGGTCCCGAAGTACTGGTCCGGGTAGTTCGCCGCCACGAACGCCCTCACCTCGGACTGCACCTCGACCGCGTGCCGGTCGGTGCTGGACGAGGGGCCCGGCGATCCGGTCGACGGGACGGACCGGGGCGGCGGCGGCGACCAGTCCGAGGGCGTCGGCGTCATCATCTCCGCCCAGCGGATCAGGCGCAGCGAGGCCGGGCCCTCCGGACAGGTCAACAGCAGCCCCAGCGCGGGCGACTCCGACGCCGAGGGCGAGACCGTCGTCGGCCGCCCGGGGATCCACGGCGAAACGGACGGGACCGGCAACCCGGTGCGTGCCGTCGGCACCGTTCCCGCCGGCCCCACCGCCCCCGCGCTGTCGGCCCGTCCGCCGAACTGCGCCACCATCCCGGTGCCCAGCGCCAGCACCGCGGCCGCCGTGCCCGCCCGCACCACCAGCCGCCGCCGGGCCCGGCGTCGTCCGGCCCGCCGCAGTTCGGCCAGCGGTGGACCCCCGCCCACGCCGCCCACGCCGCCCGCCCGCGCCCCGAGCCGGACGACCAGCTCCTGCTCGAACCGGTCCCGCCCCGCCGGGTCCCCGGCGTACGTCTCCCCGCCCGTGTCATCGGCCCTCATGACCCACCATCTCCCTCACCGGTGCCAGCTCCTGCCGGAGCGTCTTCATCGCCCGTGCCAGATGCGTCTTGGCCGTCGCCGGGGAGCAGCCGAGCTCCTCCGCCACCTGGGCCACCGACAGGTCGGCGTAGTACCGGAGCACCACCGCCGCTCGCTGACGGGGCGGCAGTGACCGCAGCGCGGCCTCCAGGCGCTCGTCCCGGGGGTCCACCGCCGCCACCGGGGTGTCCGGGAGCAGGGGTGTCAGCACCTCCCGCCTGGTCCGCCGCCACCGCGACACATGGGTGCGGACCATCGTCCGGCGGACGTAGCCCTCGGCCGCCCCCGGGTCGCGGATCGCCCCGCGTCGTACGTACACCCGGGACAGGGCGTCGTGCAGCAGGTCCCGGGCGTCGTGGACGTCCCCCGTGATCAGGAACGCGCCGCGGAGCAGGGCCTGGTACCGCGCCGAGACGAACTCGTCGAACGCGTCCTGCCGGGTGCCCTCGGCGGGGCCTCCCGACCGCATCGATTCCCGCTTCATGCCACCAGGACGCGCGGCGGGGCGGGAACGGGTGACACGCCCGGCGGAAAAAGCCGCAGGGGCCGGGATCCGGTCCTACCGGCTCCCGGCCCCTCCGGACCGTCCTCCCGCCCCGGGCGTCTCACTCCCCGGCTTCGCCCGCGCGGTGGCGCCGGACCCACAGGGCCGCGCCGCCCGCCGCCACGACCAGGCCGCCGCCGACGGCCAGCAGGCCCGCGTCGCCACCGACGGAGCCGCCGAGCACGGGGCCGAGATCGAGGTCGAGCTGCGCCGAGCCCGGTTCCGGGGACACCACACCCGGTCCGGGTTCGGCCACCGCCTCGGCGTGGGCCTGGCCGGCCCCGCCCAGCAGTACCCCGGCGGCGCCGAGGGCGCCCGCGGTGCCCAGCGCACCGGCGGTGCCCACCCGTCGGCCGAGCCTTCTCAGCCGTACCACCCGGATCCGCCGAAGCCGTCGGACCGGCCGCAAACTCCGCATCGAGAAACTCCCCAGACTCCGTTCGCGTACTGTCCCGACGCTATCCGATCCGTCCGGACTTCTCACACCTGTTCAGGTTTGGACCGCCAGAAGTTGCACGACCGTTGTGCGGCCGGACCGTCGTCCGCCCCCGGGCGGACGGACTCCTGACCACGGGTCAGGAGTTGTACGTCGACTGGGCCCGCTCCAGGCCCTCGGAGAGCAGGGCCTCCACGGCGTCCGCCGAGCGGTCCACGAACCAGTCCAGTTCCTTGCGCTCGGTGCTGGAGAAGTCCTTGAGCACGAAGTCGGCGACCTCCATCCGGCCCGGCGGCCGACCGATCCCGCAGCGCACCCGGTGGTAGTCGGGGCCGAGGGACTTGGTGATCGACTTCAGTCCGTTGTGGCCGTTGTCGCCACCGCCGGTCTTCAGCCGCAGGGCCGCGTAGTCGATGTCCAGTTCGTCGTGGACGGCCACCAGCGCGGAGGCCGGCACCTTGTAGAAGTCGCGCAGCGCGGTGACCGGGCCGCCCGAGAGGTTCATGAACGACATCGGCTTGGCCAGGACCACGCGCCGGCCGGCGAGCCGGCCCTCGGCGACCTGGGCCCGGCTCTTGTGGGTCTTGAACCTGGCGCCGATCCGCTCGGCCAGCAGGTCGACCACCATGAAGCCGATGTTGTGCCGGTTCCGGGCGTACTGCTCCCCGGGGTTGCCCAGACCCACCACCAGCCAGGGCCCTTCGTACGCTTCGTCGCTCATGCGCCCGTCCCGCTCCGCTCGGCGCGGGCATCCGCCCACGCGCACCTCTCGACCGTCCGCTCACCGCGCCCGCTCACCGGGCCACCGTTCCTCGTGGTCATGTCCACCGCCATCATCCCGGACACACCGCTGCCCCGGCCGCTCCTCTGGAGCGGCCGGGGCAGCGGCGTCAGGCTGTGCGGGAGGCTCAGACCTCGGCGTCGGCCTCGGCGGCCTCGGCGTCGGCGTCGGCCTGCGAAGCCTGGGCGCCGATGACCTGCAGCACGACGGCGTCGGCCTCGACGGCCAGCGTGGTGCCCTTGGGCAGCTCGATGTCACCGGCGGTGATCGAGGCACCGGCCTCCAGGCCCTCGACCGAGACGGTCACGGACTCGGGCAGGTGGGTGGCCTCGGCCTCGATCGGGAGGGCCTGCAGGACGTGCTCCAGCAGGTTGCCGCCCGGGGCCAGCTCGCCCTCGGTGTGGACCGGGATCTCGACGGTGACCTTCTCGCCGCGCTTGACCAGCAGCAGGTCGACGTGCTCGATGGTGCGCTTGATGGCCTCGCGCTGGACGGCCTTCGGCAGCACGTACTCGTCCTTGCCCTCGATCGGCACGACCAGCAGGGCGTTCGGGGTCTTCAGGGCCATCATCAGGTCGTGGCTGGGCAGGTTCAGGTGAACCGGCGCGTGGCCGTGACCGTAGACGACACCGGGGACGAAGCCGGCGCGACGGGCGCGACGGGCGGCACCCTTGCCGAACTCGTTGCGGGACTCGGCGGCAAGGCGGATCTCGGACACGACTGCACTCCTCGTGAAAAGCTGGCGCGGGGGTGCAGGCAACGCGAAAAACCGCCGGGACCACACCCTCATAACGGGGGTCACTCGGCGGCGCAACGGCTCTGCCGGAGGCCCGGATTACCGGAGCCGGCAGCGCGTCGATCACGGATCGGGCACCCGCGAAGCGGGCGCACGGCATCCCTCGCCGAGCAGTTTCACGAGTCTAACCGCTGTCACGGCCTCTCGCGAAATCGGCGGCGCCCCCGGCCCCGAAGGGACCGGGGGCGCCGCCCGCAGGCATGGAATCAGTGCACGCCCTCGAAGAGGCTGGTGACCGAGCCCTCCTCGAAGACCTCGCGGATCGCGGCCGCGATGGACGGGGCGATCGACAGCGTGGTGATCTTGTCCAGCTGCAGCGAGGCCGGGGTCGGCAGGGTGTTGGTGAACACGAACTCGCTGACCCGGGAGTTCTTCAGCCGGTCCGCGGCGGGACCGGAGAGCACCCCGTGGGTGGCGGCGACCAGGACGTCCGCGGCGCCGTTCTCGAACAGCGCGTCGGCGGCGGCACAGATCGTGCCGGCCGTGTCGATCATGTCGTCCACCAGGACGCAGACCCGGTCCTGGACGTCACCGACGACCTCGGCCGACAGGATCGTGTTGGCCTGGGTGATGTCCCGGCGCTTGTGGATGATCGCCAGCGGGGCGTCCAGCCGGTCGCACCACTGGTCGGCCACCTTCACCCGGCCGGCGTCCGGCGAGACCACGGTGAGCTTCGCGCGGTCGACCCGCTCGCCCACGTAGTCGGCCAGCAGCGGCAGCGCGAACAGGTGGTCCACCGGACCCTCGAAGAAGCCCTGGATCTGCGCGGTGTGCAGGTCCACGGCCATCAGCCGGTCGGCGCCGGCCTGGCGCAGCAGGTCGGCGACCAGCCGGGCCGAGATGGGCTCGCGGCCCAGGTGCTTCTTGTCCTGGCGGGCGTACCCGTAGAACGGCAGGATCGCGGTGATGCTCCGGGCGGAGGCCCGCTTCAGAGCGTCGATCATGATCAACTGCTCCATGATCCACTGGTTGATCGGAGCCGTGTGACTCTGCATCACGAAGCAGTCGGCGCCACGCGCCGACTCCAGGAAGCGGACGTAGATCTCACCGTTGGCGAAGTCCAGGGCCTTGGTCGGAACCAGTTCGGTCCCCAGCGACGCGGCCACCTCCCTCGCCAGCTCCGGGTGGGCACGGCCGGAGAAGAGCTTCAGTTTCTTCTCGCCCGACGTCGTGATCCCGCTCACTGCCACCGTCTCCTCGCGTTGCTGACACCGGTCCCGTCCGCACCGCGGGCAGGCTTCCGCCAGCCGGTGGGTGGAGTCGGGGAATGGTCGGTACGCCGGGACACGGGCGGTAGGCCCTATGGCGCACGTATGACCCCAAGGTTACGCGCCCGCGCCCGAACCGTCCGCCCCGGGACCGTCCGCCGGACCGCGGCCCGTCCGCTCAGCCCTCCGGCACTACCTCCGCGGCGGCCGCCGCGGCCTGCGCCGACGTGGTCCCGGGGCGCTTGCGCTCGACCCAGCCGGCGATGTTCCGCTGCTGCGCCCGGCTGACCCCGAGGCCGCCGGCCGGCACGTCGTTGGTGATCACCGAACCGGCCGCGGTGTAGGCGCCGTCGCCGATCGTCACCGGGGCGATGAACATGTTGTCCGAACCGGTGCGGCAGTGCGCGCCGATCACCGTGCGGTGCTTGTTGACGCCGTCGTAGTTGACGGTGACCGAGGCCGCGCCGACGTTGGTGCCCTCGCCGATGGTGGCGTCGCCGATGTAGGAGAGGTGCGGCACCTTGGCGCCCTCGCCCAGCTCCGAGTTCTTCACCTCGACGTAGGTGCCGACCTTGGCCTTGCGGGCCAGCCGGGCGCCCGGACGCAGGTAGGCGTAGGGGCCGGCGGTGGCGAGCTCGCCGACCTCGGCGCTGTCCGCGGTGGTGTTGGTCACACGGGCGCCGGCGCCGATCCGGGTGTCCTTCAGGGTGGAGTTCGGGCCCACCTCGCTGCCCTCGCCCAGGTGGGTCGCGCCCTGCAGCTGGGTGTTCGGCAGCACCACCGCGTCCGGCTCGTAGGAGACCTGGACGTCGAACCAGGTGGTCGCCGGGTCCACCACGGTCACGCCGGCCCGCATCGCCCGCTCCAGCAGCCGGTCGTTCAGCAGCCGACGGGCGTGCGCCAGCTGCACGCGGTCGTTGATGCCGAGGATGTCGCGGTAGTCGGCGGCGACCACCGCGCCCACCCGGTGGCCGGCCCGGCGCAGGATCTCCAGGGTGTCGGTCAGGTACTCCTCGCCCTGCGCGTTGTCCGTGGTGACCTCGGCCAGGGCGTCCACCAGCAGCTTGGCGTCGAAGGCGAAGACGCCGGAGTTGATCTCGTCGATCGCCCGCTGGGCGTCCGAGGCGTCCTTCTCCTCGACGATCGAGGCGACCGCGCCGTCCGCCTCGTCGCGCAGGATCCGGCCGTAGCCGAACGGCTCCGGCACCACGGCGGTGAGCACGGTGACGCCGTTGCCCTGCTCGGCGTGCGCCCCGGCCAGGGCGCGCAGCGTCCCGCCGGTGAGCAGCGGGGCGTCCCCGGTGGTGACGATCACGGTGCCGTCGAGCTCGATCCCGTCGGCCGCCAGCGCCTCCAGGGCGGTGCGCACGGCGTGGCCGGTGCCGTTCTGCTCGGCCTGCACCACGGCCCGGGCACCCGGGTGATGCGCCGCCAGGTGCTCGGCCACCTTCTCCCGCATGTGCCCGATCACCACGACCAGCTGCCCGGGCGTCAACTCCTCCGCCGCCGCCACCGCGTGGCCGACCAGCGACCGCCCGCACACCTCGTGCAGCACCTTCGGCAGACGGTTGGACTTCATCCTGGTCCCGCCACCGGCGGCGAGCACGACAACGGCGGCAGGCGAATTGGCACTCACGGGGGGAGGCTCCTCATTCGGTTACACGGGGAGGGCAGAGCAGCCGGGGACGGGACCCGCACGTCGGCGACCCGGCGGCTTCGAGGATAGTGCGCGGAGGATGTCCGGCCCCCCGGCCCCGGGGGTCGTCACGGAGCCGCCACGAACCGGGCCGGGCCGACCGGCCCGCGGATGGCTCCCGGAGGAGGATTCGAACCCCCATAAGCTGGACCAAAACCAGCTGTCCTGCCCTTAGACGATCCGGGACCGGCGCGTCCGCTCCCGTCACCGGGGGGCGCGCTGCGCCAAGACTACGGGGTATGGGCCGTCACATCTACCTCCTCGCGGCTCTCCCCCGGGGGGCCTCCCGCACGCGGGAGGTCATCCATCCAGTCGGGTGAATTCACTCAAGCGCCGCCCGGCGGCGTATTCCCTCGGCGGCGGCCAACAACCTACGATTCCGTAGGTTACGCATACGTAGCCTCCGTCCTCTCCCCCTTCAAGGGACACCCATGACCATCCAGGCCGGCGAGGCGCACGCCGATTCCGCGCGCCCCCTCGACACCCCCGCCCCCGGACCCGACACCCCCGACATTCCCGACCCCTCCGTACCGGCCCCGGCCGACGGCACCGACCCGCAGCTGCTCTCCGCCACCCGCGGCGGGGAGAAGCAGGGCGCCGCCGAGCGGATCGCCCTGGGACTGTTCATCGCCGTGCCCTTCGTCGCCCTGGTCGCCGCCGTCCCGGTGGCCTGGGGGTGGGGCCTCGGCTGGACCGATCTCGCGATCGCCACCGTCATGTACTTCCTCACCTGCCACGGCATCACCGTCGGCTACCACCGGTACTTCACCCACGGCGCCTTCAAGGCCAACCGCCCGGTGCGGCTCGCCCTCGCGGTGGCCGGCTCGCTGGCGATCGAGGGCCCGCTGGTGCGCTGGGTGGCGGACCACCGCAAGCACCACCGGTTCAGCGACAAGGACGGCGACCCGCACTCGCCCTGGCGCTACGGCGAGACCGTCCCCGCCCTGCTCAAGGGCCTGTGGTGGGCGCACATGGGCTGGCTCTTCGACGAGGAGCAGACCCCGCAGCTCAAGTACGCGCCCGACCTGATCGGCGACCCGGCCATAAGGCGGATCTCCCGGCTGTTCTGGCTCTGGACCACCCTGTCGATGCTGCTTCCGCCGCTGGTCGGCGGGCTGGTCACGCTCTCCTGGCAGGGCGCGCTGTCCGCCTTCTTCTGGGGTTCGCTGGTCCGGGTGGCGCTGCTGCACCACGTCACCTGGTCGATCAACTCGATCTGCCACGCGCTCGGCAGCCGGCCGTTCCGCTCCCGGGACCGCTCCGGCAACGTGTGGTGGCTGGCCGTGCTCTCCTGCGGCGAGTCCTGGCACAACCTGCACCACGCCGACCCCACCTCGGCCCGGCACGGCGTCCTGCGCGGTCAGATCGACTCCTCGGCCCGGCTGATCCGCTGGTTCGAGCTGGCGGGCTGGGTCCGCGACGTCCGCTGGCCGGACGCGCAGCGGATCGCCGCCCGCCGCGCCGCATGAGGGCGCACCTGCAGCATGATGTAGGGGTGAACGGGAGCAGCGCAGACAGCACAGGCGGCCACCGGAGCACGCGGACGGACGCCGCGCCCGGCCCGGCGCAGGACCGTCCGCGTGCCGCCGCCGGGGCGGACGGCGCTGCGTCGGCTCCGCGCCGGCGGGGCGGCCGGGTGCGGATGACCGGCAAGCAGCGCCGGGAGCAGCTGCTGGAGATCGGCCGCACGGTGTTCGCCGAGCGCGGCTACGACGGCACCTCGGTGGAGGAGATCGCCGAGCGGGCCGGGGTCTCCAAGCCGGTGGTGTACGAGCACTTCGGCGGCAAGGAGGGGCTGTACGCCGTGGTCGTCGACCGCGAGATGCAGTTGCTGCTGGACATGGTGACGGGGGCGCTGACCGGGGGGCACTCGCGCGAGCTGCTGGAGCAGGCGGCGTTCGCGCTGATGGACTACATCGACACCTCGACCGACGGCTTCCGGATCCTGGTCCGGGACTCCCCGGTCGCCCAGTCGACAGGCACCTTCGCCTCCCTGATCAGCGACATCGCCACCCAGGTCGAGGACATCCTGGGCCTGGAGTTCAAGGCCCGGGGCTTCGACGCCCGGCTGGCCCCGATGTACTCGCAGATGCTGGTGGGCATGGTCGCGCTGACCGGCCAGTGGTGGCTGGAGGTGCGCAAGCCGGACAAGGCCGAGGTGGCCGCCCATCTGGTGAACCTGGCCTGGCACGGCCTGGAGGGGATGGAGCGGCACCCCAAGCTGGTCGGCGAGCGCAGGACCTGAGACCCCCGCCCCGGCGGGGGGCGGCCCCGGTTCGCGCGCCGTCGGCCCCGCGGTCCGGGGTCAGGCCCGCTTCACCCCGACGGCGAAGATCCGCCGGAACGGGAAGACCGTGCCGTGCGGCCCGGCCGGGTAGGCCGCGCGCAGCAGCGCCCCGTACTCGGCGACGAACGCGGTCCGGTCGGCCTCGTCGGTGAGCCGGGTGAGGACCGGGCGCAGGGCGGTGCCCTTGACCCACTCCAGTACCGGGTCCGGCCCGGTGAGCAGGGTGCTGTAGGTGGTCTCCCAGACGTCGGCCGCGCAGCCGGCCCGGGTGAGCGCGTCCAGGTAGACACCGGGCTCGTGGACGCCGGCCCGGACGGCGTCCGCCCCGAGCAGGGCGCGCCAGCGGGGGGACCGGCGCAGCTCGGCGAGTGCCAGGTGGCTGGGCGCGTCGAAGTTGCCGGGCACCTGGAAGGCGATCACCCCGCCGGCCCGGAGCGCCCCGGCCCAGCGCGGCAGCAGCCCGAGGTGCCCGGGGATCCACTGGAGCGTCGCGTTGGAGACGATCGCGTCGGGTTCCGCCCCGGCCGGGTCGTAGTCGCCCGCGTCGGCGAGCAGGTAGTCGGCGTCGGGTCCGCCCTCGTCGCGGGCGGCGGCGAGCATCTCGGCGGAGTTGTCGATCCCGGTGATCCGGGCCCCGGGCCAGCGTTCGCGCAGGACGGCGGTGGAGTTGCCGGGCCCGCAGCCGATGTCCAGCACGGTGGCGGCCGGTTCGCGCGGGAGGGCGGGGACGCGGGCGAGCAGATCGCGCAGCGGGCGGGTCCGTTCGTCGGCGAAGCGCAGGTACTGCTCGGGGTCCCAGACGGGGGAAGTCATGATCGGCCTCGCAAGTATCTCGACATCAAGATATATCGCCAGCTTTCAGGCTGGATTTCTCGATGTCAAGAGACTTCACATCGACACAACCCCCGATACACTGATCGCCATGGAGGACGAGGTCGATCGACTGGTCGCGGCATGGCGCAGAGAGCGCCCCGACCTCGACGTGGAACCGCTCGAAGTGCTCAGCCGGGTCAGCCGGCTCGCCCGCCACCTCGACCGCGCCCGCCGCACCGCCTTCGCCGAGCACGGGCTGGAGCCCTGGGAGTTCGACGTCCTGACCGCCCTGCGACGGGCCGGCTCCCCCTATCAGCTCTCCCCCGGCCAGCTGCTCACCCAGACCCTGGTCACCTCCGGCACCATGACCAACCGGATCGACCGGCTCACCGGCAAGGGCCTGGTCAAGCGGCTGCCCGACCCCGACGACCGGCGCGGCGTCCTGGTCCGGCTCACCGACGACGGGCGCGACCGCGCCGACCAGGCACTCGCCGGACTGCTCGCCCACGAGCGCGAACTGCTCGCCCAGCTGACCTCCACCCAGCAGGGCGAGCTCGCCGGACTGCTCCGGCAGCTGGTCGCGCCCTTCGACAACATCCCCTGAGCGGCCCCGGCCGGGCGGCGTCCGCTCGGAGCCGCCCAGTGCGGACCCGTCCGGCGGGAAGCCCACGGGCGTGGAACCGTCAGGTCAGAAACCGTCCGGATAGGGCGTGCTGAGCGCGGGCACCGGGGCGGGCGCGGGCTCCGGCGTCCGGTAGCCCGGCAGCAGTTCGGCCAGCCGGCGGCGCACCTCGTCGTCGCTGTTCACCGCCGCCGCCCCGTACAGCCCGGTCAGCCCGCCGGCCAGGTCCTCCGGCCCGCCCGCGGTGTCCGCGACGGTGGCGTAGATCCGGGCGTGCTCGGTCGCCAGCCGCTCCTCGTCCTCCGAGAACAGCGCCTCGTTGAGCTTCTCCCCGGCCCGCAGCCCGGTGTAGCGGATCTCCACCTCGTCCCGGGCCAGCTGCACCTGCTCGGCGAAGTTGTGCACCAGGTCGACGATCCGCACCGGCTCGCCCATGTCCAGGACGAACACCTCGCCGCCGCGCGCCATCCGGCCCGACTCCAGCACCAGGCCGACGGCCTCCTCGATGGTCATGAAGAACCGGGTGACATCGGGGTGGGTCACGGTCACCGGCCCGCCGCTGCGCAGCTGTTCGGCCAGGACCGAGAGCAGCGAGCCGCGCGAGCCCAGCACATTGCCGAACCGCACCGCGGAGAACACCCCGGTGCCGAGGTTGCGGGCGTCCCTGGCGTTGGCCTGGACGATCAGCTCGGCCAGCCGCTTGCTGGCGCCGAGCACCGAGGTCGGGTCGGCCGCCTTGTCGGTGGAGATCAGCACGAACCGCTCGACACCGGTGGCCAGCGCCGCCTCCACCAGGTGGTCGGTGCCGAGCACATTGGACTTCACCGCCTCGCTCGGGTGGCGCTCCAGCAGCGGCAGGTGCTTGTGGGCGGCGGCGTGGAAGACCACCTCGGGCTCCAGGTCCCGGAAGATCTGCTGGATCCGCGGCCGGTCCCGGATGTCGGCGATCACCAGCGATTCGTCGGTGAGCAGCGCCTCGCCCCAGATCTCCAGCTGGAGCCGGTGCAGGTTCGACTCGTCGTGGTCCAGCATGTAGAGCGCGCTCGGGTTGAACGCGTGCACCTGGCGGCAGAGTTCACTGCCGATCGAGCCGCCCGCGCCGGTCACCAGCACCCGCCGGCCCTCGATCACGTCCCGGACGTCGGCGGAGACGACGTGCACCTCGTGCCGGCCGATCAGCCGGTTGACGTCCAGGCTGCGCATGTCCGAGCCGACCACCTCCCGGCGCAGCGCGGCGAGGAAGGACGGCAGGTAGCGGACCGCCGCCCCGGCCGCCGCGGCGGCGGTGGCCAGCGCCCGGACCCGCTGCGGGGCGAGCCCCGGGATCGCCAGCGCCACCACCTGGGCGCGGTGCTGGACCGCGAGCGCGGTCAGGTCGGCGAGCGTGCCGAGGACCGGGACGGTGTCCACCGACTGCCCGGCCTTGGCCGGGTCGTCGTCCAGCAGGCCGATCGGGTCGAGGCCGAACTCCGGGGCGCGGCCGAGGTCGCGCACCAGCGCGGTCCCGGCGGCTCCGGCGCCGACCACCAGGGTGCGCATTCCCGTCGGCGGCGCGGCGGGGCCGACGGGCGCCGCGGCGGCCGACGGTGGCACCGGACGGGCGCCCGGGGCACTCGCGGCGGTGCTCGCGTTCTTGTCGGCGCTCTCGTCGTCGCCCTGCGGCGTCGGGTTCGGGCGTGCGGAAGTACTGTGCGGCGACATCTGTCCTCCGGAGTTCCCTGACCTGACGGAGCCGAACCGGTGTGCTGATGTGACGGGCGGGCGGATCAGCCGGGGCCGGGAGAGGTGGTCGTGGCGACGGACGGCGGAACAGCGGGAGCCGCGAGCTCGGACGGGCTGACGCCCGCCCGGCGGGCCACCGCGACGGCGGCCAGGGTGGAGTGCACCCCGAGCTTGCCGAGGACGTTCTGCATGTGCGTACGGACGGTGTGCGGGGAGAGGTAGAGCCGCTCGGCGACGGCCTGCCGACCGAGGCCCGCGACCATGCAGCGCAGGATCTGCTTCTCCCGCGGGGTGAGCGTGTCGACCAGCCGTTCGCTCTCGGTGCGGTCCCGGCGGGCTGTGGTGAGTTCGCGGATCACGCCGGTCAGCAGCGCGGGCGGCAGATGGGTCTCGTCCCGCAGGACCCCCCGGATCACCGCCAGCAGCCGGGCCAGCGAGCTCTCCTTGGCCACCCAGCCGGTGGCACCCGCGTGCAGGGCGCGGGCGGCCCGGTGCGGATCGTCGGCGGTGGCCAGGACGATCGCCCGCAGACCGGGGTGGTGGCGGCGGATCCGGGCCAGCAGGGTGATGCCGTCGGGGATCTGTCCGACGGCCGGGACGGCCGCGGGGGCCACCGGGGCGACGGCCGGGATCACCGGCGCCGCCGGATACGGTTCCGCCACGAGCGGGGCGGCCGGGTGAGCGGCCGGGCGCCGGTCGGACGGATGACGGCCGCCGGTCCCGGGCGGAGCCGCCGTCCCGGGCGGAACGGCCGCCGCGGGCGGTCCGGCGGCCTGGGCCACCGGCGGCCGGCGGGGCGAGGGCACGGCCGTCGCGGGGCGGCGACGGAGGGTGTCCGGCGGGTCGGCGCCCGGCTGGCGGGGCTTGCGGGCGGCCACGGCCTCCGCCACCCCGAGGTCGGCGTCGACCAGGACCACGTCGAACACCCGCCCCTCGGCGGCGGCACGCTCCAGCGCCCGCTCCGCGGCGGCCGCGCTGCCCGCCGCGCCGACCTCGACATCGGGCTCGGCGGCGAGCGCCGCGGCCAGCGCCTCGGCGAAGATCCGGTGGTCGTCGACCACCAGGACGCGGATCCGCCCCATCGTCACTTCCCCCCTGCTCAGCTCCGGCCCGCGTCCGGGACGGCGCGCCGAATCCGCCGCCGCCGCCGTCGTCCGGGCGCTCCTGCGCCGCTCACCTCCCGGGTGTCCGGAAGGGCCGAGGTGCCGACCCCCACCGGTACCGGAATCAGCGTACGGGGTGGGCGCGGGCGCGGTGGGGGTTTGGTGAAGTTTCGTCAGGAGGTGCGAAATCGACGTGACTTGAGGCCCTGGGCGCCTCCGGCAGCGACCCTCCGGTCGGCCCCGGGAACACCGGAGCGCCGCTCCGCCGTACGGCGGAGCGGCGCCCGGTCGTCCGCCGGGCCGGGGCAGGCCCCGGCCCGCGCCTCAGCCGGCGTTCTTCTCCAGGGTGAACTTCCAGGCGTCGGCCACGATGTCGTCCAGGTTCGGGCGGCGCGGGGTCCAGCCCAGCGCCTGGTGGGCGCGCTCGGCCGAGGCCACCAGGACCGCCGGGTCGCCGGCGCGGCGGCCGGAGACCACCACCGGGATCTCCCGGCCGGTGACCCGCTTGACCGACTCGATCACCTCGTGGACCGAGAAGCCGCTGCCGTTGCCCAGGTTGCAGATCAGGTGCTCGCCCGGCTCGGCGGCGTCCAGCGCCAGCAGGTGCGCGTCGGCCAGGTCCGCGACGTGGATGTAGTCGCGGATGCAGGTGCCGTCCGGGGTCGGGTAGTCGTCGCCGTACACCGCGATGTGCTCGCGCTGCCCGAGCGCGGCCTGGAACACCAGCGGGATCAGGTGCGACTCCGGGTCGTGCCGCTCGCCGTACGCCCCGTACGCGCCCGCCACGTTGAAGTAGCGCAGCGAGACGGCGGCCAGGCCGTGGGCGACGGCCTCGCTGGTGATCAGGTGGTCCACGGCCAGCTTGGTGGCGCCGTAGGTGTTGGTCGGCGCGGTGCGGGCGGTCTCGGCGATCGGCACCGACTCCGGCTCGCCGTAGGTGGCCGCGGTCGAGGAGAACACCAGCTTGCGGACGCCGGCGGCGCGCATCGCGGCGATCAGCTCCAGCGAGCCGGCCACGTTGTTGCGCCAGTACTTCTCCGGGTCCACGACGGACTCGCCGACCTGCGAGGAGGCCGCGAAGTGGAGCACACCGTCGAAGGAGCCGTCGAGGACCTTGCCGGCCTCCTGGATCCGGCCCTCGACGAACTCGGCACCGGCCGGCACGCCCTCGCGGAAGCCCGTCGAGAGGTCGTCCAGGACGGTCACCTGGTGCCCCGCCTCCAGCAGGTGGGCGGCGACCACACTGCCGACATAGCCGGCGCCACCCGTGACCAGGTACTTACTCATGATGCGACCTCCAGCGGGCGATGGTCCGCGATCGGCGCACCATCGGGGACGTTCGTACGACTGGGGCCCATTCTCCCTGTCCGCGAGGGGTGCTCGGACCATCCGGCCGACCGTCCGGCACCCGTTCCGCCCCGGTTCCGCCCGGCCGGCACCCCGCCCCCGCCGGGCTCCCACCCGGTCGCGGGCCGGACAACGCCCGGGCCACGCCCGGGCCACGGGTCACCCGCCCGTCAACCGCGCGCCATCCGGTCCAGCAGTCCGGTGCGCGCCGCCACCGCCGCCGCCTCCAACCGGGTCCGCGCGCCGAGCTTCATCAGCACCCGCTGGACGTGCGTCCGGGCCGTGCTGGCCGCGATCCGCATCCCCGCCGCGATCGCCGCGGTGTCCTCCCCGTCCGCGATCCGCGCCAGCACCTGCACCTCGCGCCGGGTCAGCAGCCGCAGCAGCCGGACCGCCTCGTCGTCCGGCTCCACCGCCGGCCGCAGCAACTGGTCGAAGGCGCCCCGCAGCACCTCCACCGCGACCGCCGCCTCACCGGCCCGGGCCCGGGCGATCGCCCGCTCGACCACCTCGATCCGCTCGTCACTCGGCACGTACCCGGCCGCACCGGAGGCGAACGCGGCTGCCACACCACGGAGTTCACCCACCGGACCGAGCACGATGACAGCCACCTCGGGCCGTTCCCGGCGGATCCGGCGCAAGCCGTCGAACGCCCCCGGATCGGACGGTACGGCCACCCCCAGCAGGCACACCTCCGGACGCCGCCCCGCCACCAGATCGGCCGCCGACGCGGCCGGCGACCCCACCGCGAGCACCCGGTGCCCGCGCAACTGGAGCGCGGTGGCCAGCGCCTCGGCCAACAACCGGTGGTCGTCCACCACCACGAGGCGAACACCCATGAGACCCCTCCAGGTCGGCGTCCCGCCCGCAGCCCCGCCCGGCGGGAGCGGGCGGCCGGTGACGCACCATCACAGCGCATTCCGTACCCGACTTGCCAGACCGTCCCACCGCCATCAGCGGGCGGACACAACGAAAAGGACCCCCGCCTCGATGGCGGGGGTCCTGACCGAGCCCCCATGCGGAATCGAACCGCAGACCTTCTCCTTACCATGGAGACGCTCTACCGACTGAGCTATAGGGGCCTGTTGCCTGTCCGAACTCCCCGGCTTCGCTTCCGCTCCGCCCGCTCGCTCGAACAAGGAAGACATTACACGGCAGGGGGGCGGAATGGGAAATCCGTCCCGGCCGTCCGCGCGACCGGCCCGGACACCGCCGCGAGGTCGCTCCCACTGGTCTCCGGCAGCAGCCGCAGACACAGCAGCGCCACCACCCCGCACCCCGCCAGGTACCAGCCGACCGGCTCCGCCGTCCCGTAGGTCGCGGTCAGCCTGGTCGCGATCAGCGGGGTGGTCGCCCCGCCCACCACCCCGCCCAGGTTGTAGGTCAGCGCCGCCCCCGTGTACCGCACCCGGGTCGGGAACAGCTCCGGCAGGAACGCCGCCAACGGCCCCAGCAGACAGCCCAGCACCACCATCGCCCCCGCCAGCGCGAGGAACATCAGCCCGCGCCGCTCCGTCTCCAGCAGCGGGAACAGCACCAGCGACCACACCACGGCCAGCCCCGTCGCCCCCTGCAGCGTCCGCCGGCGCCCCCAGGTGTCACTGCGCCGCGCGCTCAGCCACACCGTCACCGCCTTCCCCGCCGCACCGGCCAGCAGCATCGACAGCACCACCGTGCTCGGCACCCCGAGGCCCGTCGTCGCGTACGCCAGCGCGTACGTCGTGGTCAGGTAGAACAGCGCGTACCCCACCGTGATCGCGCCGCAGCCCACCAGCACCGTCCGCCAGTGCTCCCGCAGCACCTCCACCACCGGCGCCCGCTCGGCCCCCGACCGCACCTCGCCCCGGAACAACGGCGTCTCCTCCAGCCGCAGCCGCACGAACAGCCCCACCGCCACCAGACCCAACGACGCCAGGAACGGCACCCGCCAGCCCCAGGACCTGAACGCCGCCTCGTCCAGCCACAGTTGCAGCACCAGGAAGATCCCGTTCGCCAGCACGAAGCCGGTCGTCGGCCCCAACTGCAGATACGCCCCGTACCGCCCACGCCGCCCGGCCGGAGCGTTCTCCGCCACCAGCAGCGCCGCACCACCCCACTCCCCGCCCAGCCCCACCCCCTGGCACACCCGCAGCACCACCAGCGCCACCGGCGCCCACCACCCCCACACCGCGAACCCCGGCAACACGCCCACCACCGCCGTGGACAACCCCATCAGCAGCAGCGACACCACCAGCGTGGTCTTCCGCCCCAGCCGGTCGCCGAAGTGCCCGAACACCACCGCCCCCAGCGGCCGCGCCAGGAACGCCACCGCGTACACCGAGAACGCCGCCAACAGCGCCCCCACCGCGCCGAGTTCGGGGAAGAACACGTCCCCGAAGACGAGCGCGGCCGCCGTCCCGTAGAGGAAGAAGTCGTAGAACTCGATCGCCGTACCGATCAGCGCCGCCGCAGCGGCCCGCCGCATCTGCCCCGTCGCACCCATACCCCCAACCCTGGCGACCCCGCCCCACCCCCGACAGCACCCACCCGGGTGACAGCCGCGCCCCACCCGGCGGCTCACGCCCCCGGCGTCGCCCGCACGCCAGGGGCGCGACCGCTCACCCCATGGACCGGCCCCGCCGCCGCAGCAGCACGACGACCACCACGGCCACCAGCACCACCAGGGCCCCGGCCACCCCGGCCGCCACGACCAGGGCCGAGCCCTCGTCCTTCTGCGCCGCCACCGGACCGGCGGACGCCGAAGGCGACGGCGTGGGGGCGGGGGCGGGAACCGCGGCACCGGTCGACGGCGATGCCGATGCCTGGGCCGAGGGGGCGGCCGACGTGGGCTGCCCCACCGGCTGTTCCTGGATCGGGTACACATCGGCCGGCCCCGGATCCCCCGGCTCGGTCAGCGCCACGCGCGGGCGGACGATGCCGTAGCCGACGATGTCGTTCCGGTTGGAGCCGTCCGTCGGCTTTCCGGCGGTATTGATCAGTACCCGAGCGATCTGATTGGCGCTCCAGTCCGGGTGCACCGACCACAGGAGCGCGGCGGCGGCGGAGACGATCGCCGTCGAATTCGACGTGCCATGGCTCTTGCAGTAACCGGACGGCCCTGTACAGGCGTTGTAGATCTCAAATCCCGGCGCGGCCAGATCCACCTGAGGGCCCTGTTCCGATTCCGCGGTGACCGTCCCGTCGCGCCCGACTGCGCCCACTCCTACGACTCCGGGCAGCGCCGCCGGGTACTCAAGCGGATTTCCACTCTGCGCGGAGTTCCCCACCCCGGCCACAATCAACGCGCCCTTCGCCGCCGCGTGATCGACTGCCATCTTCAGGTCGGCCACATCGGCCGCCGACATCAACGCGGCCGGCATCGCCTGGGAGATGTTGATGACCTTCGCGCCCTGATCGGCGGCATAGACGATGCCCTGGTCGATCTGCTTCAGGAACTCCGCTCCGGTGACTCCTGTGGCGTTGTCATTGTTCCGAATCTTGATCGGCAACACCTTGGCCGCAGGAGCCAGACCATAGGCTCCCCCTCCGCCCATCCCCTTGCCCGAACCGACGATCACTGAAGCCATCTCGGTCCCGTGACTCTCGGTGAAGGATCCCACTCCGCCCGGGAGCCCGCTGAAGTCCTTGCCCGGCAATAGCTGTCCGGCGAGATCAGGATGATCGAGCTTGAAGCCACTGTCGATGACCGCGACGGTGACGCCCTGCCCCTTACTGATCTGCCAGACCTCGGCGGCCTTCATCGCATCGAGGTGCCACTGGTTCTCACGGATCGACTCCGCCGCAGCAGGTGTCACCGCAGGACCGATGGCCACTCCGGCAGCCAGCACCATCACGGCGAACCCCCGCCCCCGCGCCCGTACGTTCGTCCGCCGCATCGCTGCTCCCTCGTCACTTTCCCCGTCGGGCCAGGACCGCGCCCCGCGCAGGACTGCCCGGCCACCGGGAGGCCCAGTGGCCGGGCAGTCGTTCCGGACTACTCAACCACGCCCGGATTGCTCTTCGGAGTACCGCTGGTCCAGGTCTCCTCGTCCTCGTGCAGATAGTCGGCCCGGTTGCGGCGGTCACGCTCGCGCCGCTCACCCGCGCCGCCCGCCATGCCCGGCGCCATCATGCCGTTCTGGCCCGGCCGCGCAGCGCCCTCGGCGGACGCCGCACCGGCCGCGGCGGCCCGGCTGCGCAAGCCGCTGCCGCCCGGGGTGAACTCGCCGCCGGCCACCGGTCCCTTGGCGCCGCCGACCACACCGCCGCCGGTCGAGCTGTAGCCCCGACCGCGCGAACCGCCGACCACACCGCCACCGGAACCGCCGCCCGGGTGCATCCCGCCCCCCGGACCGCCGAAGCCACCGCCACCGGCCCCGCCGGAGCGGCCCTGGGCCTCGCGTGCCCCGAAGACCGTGCCGCCGTTGCCCGCGCCCGGACCGCCGGTCCTCGTGGGCAGGTTGCCCCCGACCGTGCCGGTCCGGTTCAGGGGGACAGGACCCCCGCCGCCGCTCTTCAGCGGACCCGTTCCGCCGAGGAACGGTCCGGTCCCGCCGAACGGGACCGGACCCCCTCCGGGGAATCCGCCGGGCCCGCCACCGGGCGTGCCCGAGTGACCGGGACCGCCGCCCTGGGGGTACACCGGTGCGGGACCGCCACCGGGGCCCGCCGGTCCGGTCGGGCCGGGCAGCGTCGGTACCGTCGGCAGGCTGTCCAGGCCGGTGCCGGGGCGGTCACCGGGGTGCGTCGGCACCGGTCCCGTGGGTACCGGTCCCGGTGTGCTCGGGTCGCCCGGCAGCGGCACCGGGGTGCCGTGCCGCGGTGGCGGCGTGACGTTCCCCGGCGGGGTCGGCCCGGGCGTCACCAGCACCGGAGGACGCGGTGTCACGGACCCGCCGCCGCTCCTGTCCCCGCCGGAGGACGGGTTGTAGCCGCTGGAACCAGGCCCGGTTCCCGCCCGCGACGTGCGCCCCGAACCGCCCGATCCCGTCCTGCCTCCCCCACCGACCCAAACGTCTTCGCTGCTGCCCACGCCGCCCTTGTCACCGGCCGCTCCGGGCAGATCGGGCATCGTGAGCGAGTTCAGCTTGGCCGTCGCCGCCTCGTACGCCTGTCCCAGCTTCTCCATCTGGTGGATGGCTTCCTGGTGCGCGGTGTCCACCCGCTTCTGCGCCGCCGTGGCCTCCATGTAGGAGACCCAGGTCGGGTCCTCCTTCTTCATGATCGCGTCGGTGGACACGGACGGGTTGCCGAAGCCCGCGATGCTCAGCGGCGAAGGCTTGAGGCACGGCTGCTCGGCGTGCCGCTTCACCATGTCGATGTCCTTGGTCGGGACCTCCGGCACACCGGTCTTCGCGCTGCTGAGGGCCTCACCGGCCTGCACCATCGCGTCGCCCGCGCCCTTCGAGTACTCACTGATCATGGACGCCGACTTGTGCAGGTCACCGGCCCACGACTTGAAGTTCTCGGCGGCCGGCCCCTCCCACTGGATCTGGGTCACATGGGCGGCCAGCGCCTTGCTGAGCTCGTCCAGCACACGCCCGGCGGCCTTGAGCTGGTTGCCGCGACCGGTCACCTTGGACGGATCGCTGCCGGCCACCATGGACTTGAGCTGGCCGTGTTGGATCCCCTCGAAGTTCGTCCCGCCTGCCATCAGTTACTCCCCGTATCGCTGAAACTCGCTCCCCGGACCGTCACGAGAAGCCCCCGCCGCCGCCCTGCTTGGGCGCCGGCCCGTTGGACCCGGCAGCCGGGGTGTAACCGACCGCGTTGACCGCCGCCGTCTGGTGCTCCTCGTTGTTGCCGTAGCTGCCCGCCGTCTGCGAGACCGCCCTGCTCATCTTGTCGATCTGCTCCGCGAACGACTTCGAGAGCTGCGCGATCGCCGCGTGCGTCTTCTCGTACGCGGCGATCAGGTCCGCGGACTCGTGGAAGCCGCTACCGAGGTTCCCGGCGTACAGCTTCTGTTCCTTGATCTTGTGCTGCGCCGCCTCCGAGCCCTCCAGCGAGGCCAGCAGCGCGTCCACCTTCTTCTTGAAGGCGGTGAGCGTGTCCAGCTCGATCTTGACGTCCTTGGACCCGAACGCCGCCACCAGCGCGGTCGCGCTGACGTCGACCTGGACCTGGCCGACCACACGGCCGATCCAACTGTTGTCCAGCGTCCACGGCTTCACCTCGCCGTTGGGGCCCTCGGCCCAGCCTGCGCCGCCCGGTCCAGCCTCGCTTGGCACAGCAATCCACCTCTCCCCCGTGCGCGGTGCGGCCCCCCGCAGGTCGCCGTACCGCGACGCACCGTCAACTGCTCGGTCCTACCGGCCGCGCAGGTCGATCAGGTCGACCCGGCAAAGCCGCCCACCCCTCGGGACGGACGGCGCCTCAATCATCGTAGCCACCACCTCCGTCGGACCGGCAGGGCCCGTCCCCCGCTTGTACGCGATCGGTACGAACTTGACACGTGCAGCCCGCGAAGGAGTCCGGCCGAGGGGTCGGCGGGCGCCGTTAGACTGGCCTGGTCCGGTAGCGCCGGACGAGACCTCCACTGCCGCGCAGCGTCGCACAGCAGCGACCCGGGCCGCCGCCCAGCCCCGCCACTCGCCGGGCCCGGCCCCGCGTGGACGGACGCCCCGCATGCCCGACCCCCTCGACACCCCCGCCACCCCCTGGTGGGCCCGTGCCGCCCGCCCGGCCCGGCCGCCGCTGCCGTGGGCGCCGATGGCCCGGGCCGCGCTCGCCATGGCCCTGGCGCTGGCCGCCGGGCTGCTGGCGCACCGGGTGGACCTCGGGGTGTTCGCCGGACTGGGTGCGATGCACGCGACCATGAACGACCGCGTCGAGCCGGTCCGGCTGCGGGCCCGCCGGATCGCCTGGGCGGTGCTCGCCTCGGCGCTGGGCATGCTGGTCGGCACCGCGCTCCAGCACGCCCAGGTGGGTGCGGTCGCGCTGGGCGCCGCGTTGACCGTGACGGCGTTCGTCTCCGGCGCGCTGAGCGCGACGGGCCCGCGCGGTTCGGCGGCGGGACTGCTGCTGCTGGTCTCGGCCACGCTGGGGAGCGGTATGCCGCTGCCGCGTCCGTGGTGGGCGGCCGCGGCGGTGCTGCCGGCGGGCGCGGTGCTGGTGCTGCTGCTCGGGGTGCCGCTGCGCGGCCGCCGCTCGCCCGGCGCCGATCCGGGTGTGCGCGCGCTCGCCGCCGTGTACGACGCGCTCGGCCGGATGCTGGCCGATCTCGGGACGCCGCAGGGGCCGGCCTCCCGCCAGCTGCTGACCGCCCGGCTGAACCAACTCCAGGACGTGCTCCCGCCCCTCCCCCGCCACCCGCAGGCCCCAGCGGCTCCGGCGGCCCCCGCTCCCGCCCCCACCCCCGCCGACCGCGTCCACACGATGTACCGGGCCGCGCTCGCCGCCACCGAGGCGGCCACCGGCCTGCTGTGGGCCCTGCGGCCGGTGCCGCCGGGGGTGGCCGCCCTGCCGGGCCGGCTGGCCCGGGCGGTGGAACGCGGCGGCGGCGAGGTGCCGGTCCCGGACTGGGCGCCGGACACGCCGTCCCGGCAGGCCCTGGACGCGGCGCTGCGGGCGGCCGCCGCGACGGTCGCGGGCCGGGAGGCCGCGCTGGGCACGGCTCCCGCGCCACCACCGGACCCGTGGCGGCTGCGGGTGCGGCTGGTGTCGCCGGGGGCGGCCCGGTACGGGGCTCGGCTGGCGCTGTGCATCGCGGTGGGGACGGCGCTCGTGGCCGCGCTGCCGCTGAGCCGGAGCTACTGGGTGCCGATGACGATCGCCTTCGTCCTGAAGCCGGATCTGGGCTCGGTGTTCCTGCGGTCGGTGAGCCGTTCGGTGGGGACGGCGCTGGGGGTGGCGGTGACGGCGGCGGTGCTGGCGCTGGCTCCCGGTCCGTGGGCGCTGGTCGCGATCGCCGCGCTCTGCGTGGCCCTGCTGCCGTACGCGACGGCGGCGCACTACGGGCTGAACACCGTGGTGATGACGCCGATGGCGCTGGTCCTGCTGCAACTGGGCGGGCAGGACGGCGCGGCCGAGTTCTGGCCCCGGGTACTGGACACGGTGCTGGCCAGCGCGATCGTGCTGCTGTTCGGCCATCTGCTCTGGCCGGAGCGGCCGCGGCACCGGATCGAGCCGCGGCTGGTGTCCGCTGCGGCCGCGCTGCGGGCCTATCTGGCCTCGGTCGCGCGGCAGGACGGGCCGGAGCCCCGGGCCGAGGTGTGGCTGCGGCGGACGGCCTACCGGGCACTCGCCGACGCCCGCGCGGAGGTGGAACGGGGGCTGGCCGAGCCGCCGCCGACGGGGCGGCTCGCGGCCGAGTGGCTGCCCGCCACGGCCGCGCTGGAGCGGCTGAGCGGTGCGGTGGCGGCGTTCGCGGCGCAGCGCCGGTTCGGCGGGCGGGTGCCGGAGCAGGCGGAGGTGGAGCGGGTCGGCCGGGCGTTGGACGAGCTGACGGCCGCGGCCCGGGCGCACCGTCCGCCGACGGGGGCGGCGGCGCGGCCGACCCGGCCGCACGACCCGTCGCGCAGCGCGCTGGGCCGTGCGGCGGACGAGCTGGACACCCTGCTCGCCGGCAGCCCGAGCCGCTGAGCCACCCGCCCCGCTGAGCCACCCGCCCCGGCCGGACCCCGGCCCCGGGTCGGCCCCCCGGGTCGGACCCCGGCCGGACCCGGGTCAGACCTGCTCGGCCAGCTCCAGCCAGGTCATCTCCAGCTCCTCCTTCTCGTCCCGGACCGCCCGCAGCTCGCTGTCCAGCTCGGCGACCTTGGAGAAGTCGGCGGCGTGCTCGGCGAGCTGGGCGTGCAGCTTGGACTCCTTCTGGTCCAGCTTGGCGATCTGGCGCTCCAGCTTCTGCAGCTCCTTCTTCGCCACCCGCAGGTCGCCGCCCGACAGCGCGGACGCCGAGGCGTCCGCGCCGCCCGCGGCGGCACCGGTCGCGCCGGACGCCACCGAGGCGGCGGCAGCGGCGGCGGCCATCGCGGTCCGGCGCTGCAGGTACTCGTCGACGCCGTTCGGCAGCATCCGCAGCCGCCGGTCACCGAGCAGCGCGTACGTCACGTCGGTGGTCCGCTCGATGAAGAAGCGGTCGTGGCTGATGACGACCATCGAACCGGGCCAGCCGTCGAGGAGGTCCTCCAGCTGGTTCAGCGTCTCGATGTCGAGGTCGTTGGTGGGCTCGTCCAGGAACAGCACGTTGGGCTCGTCCATCAGCAGCCGGAGCAGCTGGAGCCGGCGCCGCTCGCCGCCGGACAGGTCGCCGACCGGCGTCCACTGCTTGTCCTTGCCGAAGCCGAACTGCTCGCACAGCTGGCCGGCGCTCATCTCCCGGCCCTTGCCGAGGTCGACCCGGGAGCGGATCTGCTCGACGGCCTGGAGCACCCGGGTGCTCGGCTCCAGCTCGGCGACCTCCTGGGAGAGGTAGGCCAGCCGCACCGTCTTGCCGACCTTGACGACGCCGGAGGCGGGCTGGACGTCGCCCTCGGAGGCGTACGCGTCGCGCAGCGCGCGCAGCAGCGAGGTCTTGCCGGCGCCGTTGACGCCGAGCAGGCCGATCCGGTCGCCGGGGCCGAGCTGCCAGGTGATGTTCTCCATCAGGAGCTTCGGGCCGGCCTTCACCGTGACGTCTTCGAGCTCGAAGACGGTGCGGCCCAGGCGCGCGTTGGCGAACTTCATCAGCTCGCTCTTGTCGCGCGGCTCGGGCACGTCGGCGATGAGCGCGTTGGCGGCCTCGATCCGGTAGCGCGGCTTGGAGGTGCGGGCGGGGGCGCCGCGGCGCAGCCAGGCGAGCTCCTTGCGGGCGAGGTTCTGACGCTTCTGCTCCTCGGTGGCCTCGATCCGGGAGCGCTCGGCGCGGGCGAAGACGTAGTCGGAGTAGCCGCCCTCGTACTCGTGCACGGAACCGTTCTGGACGTCCCACATCCGGGTGCAGACCTGGTCGAGGAACCAGCGGTCGTGGGTGACGCAGACGAGCGCGGAGCGGCGGTTCTGGAGGTGCCGGGCGAGCCAGGCGATGCCCTCGACGTCGAGGTGGTTGGTGGGCTCGTCGAGCACGATCAGGTCGGGCGAGCCGAGCAGCAGCTTGGCGAGGGCGATCCGGCGGCGCTCACCGCCGGAGAGCGGGCCGATGACGGTGTCCAGGCCGTCGGGGAAGCCGGGCAGGTCGAGGCCGCCGAAGAGACCCTCGATGATGTCGCGGATCCGGGCGTCGCCGAGCCACTCGTGGTCGGCCCGGTCGGCGATGACCTCGTGCCGGATGGTGGCGGTCGGGTCCAGCGAGTCGTGCTGGGTGAGGACGGCCATCTCCACCCCGCCGGCGTGGGTGATCCGCCCGCCGTCCGGCTCCTCCAGCTTGGCGAGCATCCGGATCAGGGTGGTCTTGCCGTCCCCGTTGCGTCCGACGACGCCGATCCGGTCCCCCTCGCTGACGCCGAGGCTGACCCCGTCCAGAAGGGCCCGGGTGCCGTACACCTTCGTGACGGACTCGATGGTGGCGAGATTGACGGCCACGTGTGCTGCGCTCCTGGGTTCGACGGTCCGGGCTCGGGCGGAGGTCCGGATCCTCCCCAGCCTAGTGGGCCCGCTCCGACTACCCGCCCGCCCGACCTGGCGCCCGCCCGCCCCGGCGCCCGCCGGTCCCCGCCGCCGTCCGCCGCTCCCCGCCGCCGCTACTCCCCCGCCGTCACCGCCGCGCCCGGCACCGGCCCGTACGTGGCGTGCGCGGCCCGGCAGCTGCCGGAGGCCCGCAGCGCGGCCGCGACGGCCTCGGCGGCGTCCGCGTCCTTGGTCAGGAAGGCGCAGGTCGGCCCGGAGCCGGAGACCAGGGCGCCGATCGCGCCGGCCTCGGTGCCGGCCCGCAGGGTGGCGGCGAGGGCCGGGCGCAGCGACAGGGCGGCCGGCTGGAGGTCGTTGGCCAGTGCGGCGGCCAGGGCGACGGCGTCGCCGTCGGCGAGGGCCGCGAGCAGCGCCGGGTCGGCGTCGGGGGTGGTCACCTCGGTGTCGCTGGAGCCGGTGCCGGCCTCCTCGCGCAGGCGGTCGCACTCGCGGAAGACCGCGGGCGTGGACAGGCCGCCGTCGGCGACGGCGAAGACCCAGTGGTAGGTGCCGGCGACGGGCAGCGGTTCCAGGATCTCGCCCCGGCCGCGCCCCAGGGCGACGCCGCCGACCAGCGCGAACGGCACGTCCGAGCCGAGTTCGGCGGCGAGCTCCAGCAGCGTCCCGACGGGCGTGCCGAGCCCCCACAGGGCGTCGCAGGCGACCAGCGCGGCCGCGCCGTCCGCGCTGCCGCCGGCCATGCCGCCGGCCACCGGGATGGCCTTGGCGATGTGCAGGTGGACGTCGGGGGCGGCGAGGCCGTGGTGGGCGGCGAGCAGCCGGGCGGCGCGGGCCGCGAGGTTGCTGTCGTCCAGCGGCACGGCGTCGGCGTCCGGCCCGGTGCAGCCGAGGGTGACACCCGTGCCGGGTTCGCCGGCCATCGCGGTCACCTCGTCGCCGAGGGCGACCGCGAAGAAGACGTTGGCCAGGTCGTGGAAGCCGTCGGCGCGCAGGCCGCCGACCCCGAGCTGGACGTTGACCTTGGCGGGCACGCGTACCGTGACGGTCACTGGGGAACCCTTACTCCGGCTTGTGTTCGGCGATGGCGGCGAACTGCTCGACGGTGAGCATCTCGCCGCGCAGCTTGTGGTCGATCCCGGCGGCGGCGAGGGCCTGCTCGGCCCCGGCGGCGGAGCCGGCCCAGCCGGCCAGCGCGGCCCGCAGGGTCTTGCGGCGCTGGGCGAACGCGGCGTCGACGACGGCGAACACCTCCTCGCGGCTCGCGGTGGTGTCCGGCGGGTCGTGGCGGACCAGCGAGACCAGACCGGAGTCGACGTTGGGGGCGGGCCAGAAGACGTTGCGGCCGATCGCACCGGCCCGCTTCACCTCCGCGTACCAGTTGGCCTTGACCGAGGGGACGCCGTAGACCTTGTTGCCCGGCTTGGCGGCGAGCCGGTCGGCGACCTCGCTCTGCACCATGACCAGGGTCCGCTCGATGCTGGGGAAGGTGGCGAGCATGTGCAGCAGCACCGGCACGGCCACGTTGTACGGCAGGTTGGCGACCAGCGCGGTCGGCGCCGGGCCGGGCAGCTCGGTGACCAGCATGGCGTCGCTGAACACCAGGTCGAAGGAGTCGGCCCTGCCGGGCATCCGGGCGGCGACGGTGTCCGGCAGGTGGCGGGCGAGCACCGGGTCGATCTCGACCGCGGTGACGTGCCGGGCGACCTCCAGCAGGGCGAGGGTCAGCGACCCGAGCCCGGGCCCGACCTCGACCACCGTGTCCTCGCCGGTCACCTCCGCGGCCCGGACGATCCGCCGCACGGTGTTGCCGTCGATGACGAAGTTCTGCCCGCGCTGCTTGGTCGGCTTCACGCCGAACGCTTCCGCGAGCGCCCGGATGTCCGCGGCGCCGAGCAGATTGTTGTCAGAGGTGGGGTCGGTGGTGCTCACCCGCCAAGGATACGGGCGCCGGGCGCCCTCACAGCTCGACGACCGCCGCGAGGTCGATCTCCACGGGGTACGGGAGCGACGTCCGCAGCACGCCCTCGTGCTGGGCGACGGGCAGGTAGACGCCCTTCTCCTCGTCCCGGTGGAACTCGTGCACGATCGGCAGGTTGTCGATTCCGCGCTCGACCCGCCAGAAGTACGGGATGCCCTTGTCGGCGTACTGCCCGGGCTTGCGGAAGCGGTCCGCAACCTGGGATCCGGGCGAGACCACCTCGACGGCCAGCGCAACCGACTCCGGTGGGATGCACTCCAGCTCGAAGAAGTCGAGGCCGGTCCTGTCGATGACCACAACATCAGGTTTGGCAGTGTTGTACTCGTCAAGCAGCACGCACCGCTCGACGTTCACGACATGTGGCGCGGTGCGCACACCGGACAACGCGATCAGCAGCTGATCGCGCACCTGGTCATGCCACCACTTCGTCATCCCCCGAACCACGACGGCTCCGTCCACCAGTTCCCAGTCGACAGGCAGATCGAGTTCCCTGACCTGCTCGTACGTCCAGCCCTGGGACGGCGGGTACATCCAGTCGATCGGCATGGCGGTCATGGCCACCTCCCTCACTGCACTCATGCTAGCCAGCCTAGAAAGCCAACAGGAGTGCCGAATCGTTCCTTCGGAACCCGACTTTCGTTCGATCGGATCAGTATCCGAAGGCCCGCGCCGTGTTCGCCGCGATCGCCGCGGCGAGCTCGTCCTCGTGCAGGCCCAGGGTGTCCGCCATCGAGCGCACCGTGACCGGGATCAGGTACGGCGCGTTGGGCCGGCCGCGGTAGGGGTGCGGGGTGAGGAAGGGGGCGTCGGTCTCGACCAGGACCCGGTCCAGCGGGGTCGCCGCGAGGGCGTCCCGCAGCGGCTGGTTGGCCTTGAAGGTGACCGGGCCGGCGAAGGACAGGTACCAGCCGTGCTCGGCGCAGACCTTGGCCATCTCCGCGTCGCCGGAGTAGCAGTGGAAGACGGTCCGCTCGGGGGCGCCCTCCTCCAGCAGGACGGCGATGACGTCCTCGTGGGCGTCCCGGTCGTGGATCACCAGGGCCTTGCCGTGCCGCTTGGCCATCGCGATGTGGCGGCGGAACGACTCCTTCTGGATCTCCACGCCCTCCGGCCCGGTGCGGAAGTAGTCCAGGCCGGTCTCGCCGACCGCCCGGACCTGCGGCAGCGCCGCGAGCGCGTCGATCTCGGCGAGCGCCGCGTCGAGCGCGGCCTGCCCGCCCGGCTCGCGCCGCTGCCCGGACCACCCGTCGGGGTCCCCGAGGAAGATCCTCGGCGCCTCGTTGGGGTGCAGGGCGACGGCGGCGTGCACCTGCTCGAACCGGGCCGCCAGGTCGGCGGCCCAGCGCGAGCCGGGCACGTCGCAGCCGACCTGGACGACGGTGGCCACCCCGACCGAGGCGGCCTTGGCGAGGCCCTCCTCGGGGGTGCCGGACTGCATGTCCAGATGGGTGTGCGAGTCCGCCACCGCCACCGCCAGCGGGGCCGGCAGCGGCGGCGGGGTGGACCGCTCGTCGTCCTTCTTCGGCATCAGTCGTTCCTCTTCCGGTACCGGTCGTCGGTCCCCGGCCTCAGGAGGCCGGCTTCTCCTCCAGGCGCGGGAACAGGATGTCGCCCTTGGTGACGGTGGCGCCGACCGGCAGCAGGCCCCACTGCGCCGCCTGCGCGACGGTCTGCTCCGCGAGCGCGCCCAGGCCCTCGGCGGCGCCCAGCGACTCCCAGAGCTTCTCGGCGGTGGCGGGCATGACGGGGTTGAGCAGCACCGCGGTGGCCCGCAGCGACTCGGCCGCCGTGTAGAGGATGGTGGCCAGCCGGTCCCGGCCCTCGGCCGACTCGTCCTTGGCGACCTTCCACGGCGCCTGCTCGGTGAGGTAGCCGTTGACCTGCTTGACGAACTCGAAGATCGCCGCGAGTCCGCCGGCGAAGTCCAGCTCCTCGCCGATCTTCCGGTCCGCGGTGGCGACCGCCGCCGCGAGGCCCTCGGCGACGGCCTGCTCGGCGGCGCCCGGCGCCGCGGCGGCCGGCAGCACGCCGTCGTAGTACTTGCCGACCATGGCCGCCACCCGGGAGGCGAGGTTGCCGAAGTCGTTCGCCAGCTCGGACGTGTACCGGGCGGTGAAGTCCTCCCAGGAGAACGAGCCGTCGGTGCCGAACGGGATCGCCCGCAGGAAGTAGTAGCGGTAGGCGTCGACACCGAAGTGCGAGGTCAGGTCGGTGGGCGCGATGCCGGTCAGGTTGGACTTGGACATCTTCTCGCCGCCGACCATCAGCCAGCCGTTGGCGACGACCCGCTTCGGCAGCGGCAGACCCGCGGCCATCAGCATCGCGGGCCAGATCACCGCGTGGAAGCGCAGGATGTCCTTGCCGACCAGGTGGACCGAGGCCGGCCACAGCTCGGCGAACCGCTCCGGGTCGGCGCCGTAGCCGGCCGCGGTGATGTAGTTCTGCAGCGCGTCCACCCACACGTACAGCACGTGCTTGTCGTCCCAGGGCAGCGGGACGCCCCAGTCGAAGGTGGAGCGGGAGATGGAGAGGTCCTGGAGGCCCTGCTCGACGAAGCGGAGCACCTCGTTGCGGGCCGTCTCGGGGGCGATGAAGCCGGGGTTCTCGGCGTAGAACTCCAGCAGCTTCGGGCCGTACGCGGAGAGGCGGAAGAAGTAGTTCTCCTCCTCCAGCCACTCGACCGGCTTCTTGTGGATCGGGCAGAGCTTCTCGCCCTCGGTGGCACCGTCGAGCAGTTCGGCGGGGAGCTTGTACTCCTCGCAGCCGACGCAGTACGGGCCGGAGTACCCGCCCTTGTAGATCTCGCCCTTGTCGAACAGGTCCTGGACGAACTCCTGCACCCGGGCGGTGTGCCGGTCCTGGGTGGTGCGGATGAAGTCGTCGTTGGCGATGTCCAGGTGCTGCCAGAGCGGCTTCCACGCCTCCTCGACCAGCTTGTCGCACCACTCCTGCGGGGTGACGTTGTTGGCCTCCGCGGTGCGCAGGATCTTCTGGCCGTGCTCGTCGGTCCCGGTCAGGTACCACACCCGCTCGCCGCGCTGGCGGTGCCAGCGGGTCAGCACGTCGCCCGCCACGGTGGTGTACGCGTGGCCCAGGTGGGGGCGATCGTTGACGTAGTAGATCGGAGTGGTGACGTAGTACGCGGGAGTGGTGCCCCCGTTGGTGCTGTGGTCTGCAGTGGCCGCCATGGTCGGCAAGCTTAGTCGGGCCCGGGTCCGGGCCCGACCGCCACTGCCACCGTCAGCCCCGCATCCGCGCCCAGAACCGCGCCCAGCGCCCGCCCGAGGGGGCGGTCCGCACCGGTCGCGGCGCGGCGGGCGGCCCGGCCGGCTCCGCGTGCGACGGGTACCCGGGGGCGTGCTGCCACGGCTTGTCCTGGGCGGAGACCCGGCCCTCGCGCATGATCCGGACGGTGTGGCCGCCGCAGCCCGGGCAGGCCGGCTTGAGCAGCGGCGACGGCACCCGGACTCCGTTGGCGTGGTACTCGAACACGACCCGCCCGTCCCGGGCCACGTGGTGCTCGATGTCGTACGCCTGCTCCCAGCCGTAGCCGCAGCTCAGGCACACGAAGGAATAGGCTTCCCGGACGGTCTCGACGGGGGTGTGCGCGCGGCCGTTCGGGCCGGCGCTGCTCGGGCCGGGGTCGCTCAGGGCGTTGCCACCGCGGGGGCTACCGATCGTCTCGCTCATAGCCGTCTCCCAGCGCCCGCCGGGCGCTCGCCCGGCTGGGTCTTTCCTTCCCAGGAAATGCCCGGAACGTCCCGGGCGATGCCCGCCTTGTGAAGACTTGGAGGCAGGTTGGGAAGCCCTATACGAAAGGGTGGGTCCTGTCCGAAAAGCTCGACCGAAGCTTCAGCTCGGCGGGCGTTTACCCGGGGCCTTCTCTCCAAGGTACGCGCCCGCGCGCCCGGTGGCACCTCGCCCACGAACCGTGTGTACTCGCAGCTCAGGCGCCTGTCGGGACGCTTTCCGACCGTTCCGGGACGGTTCGCCGGCCGTTCCCGACCGCTTCCCCCGCCACCGCCCCGGCCGCCTCCCGGCCGTCCGCTCAGCCCGCCGCGCCCCCGGCGGCGTTCTTCGCCGCCACCACCGCGTCGAACACCTCGCGCTTGGGCAGCGAGAGCTCGGCCGCGACCGCCGCGATCGCCTCCTTGCGCCGCTCCCCGGCCTCCTCCCGCACGGCCACCAGCCGGGCCAGCTCGGCCGGGCCCAGCTCCCTCGGCGCGGCCGGCGGCGCGCCCGCCACGACCACCGTGATCTCGCCCCTGACCCCCTCGGCCGCCCACGCGGCCAGATCGCCGAGCGGCCCGCGCTTGACCTCCTCGTAGGTCTTGGTCAGCTCCCGGCAGACGGCGGCGGGCCGCTCCGGGCCGAACGCCTCCGCCATCGCGGCGAGCGCCTCCGCGATCCGGTGCGGGGCCTCGAAGAAGACCATGGTGCGCGGCTCGGCGGCGACCGAGGCCAGCTGCCGGGCCCGGTCGCCGGTCTTGCGGGGCAGGAAGCCCTCGAAGGTGAACCGGTCGACCGGAAGCCCGGACAGCGCCAGCGCGGTCAGCACCGCGGACGGCCCCGGCACCGCCGTCACCTTGAGGTCGGCGGCCACGGCGGCGGCCACCAGCCGGTAGCCGGGGTCGGAGACGGACGGCATCCCGGCGTCGGTCACCAGCAGGACACGGGCCCCGCCGAGCAGCGCCTCGACCAGCTCGGGGGTGCGCCCGACCTCGTTGCCCTCGAAGTAGGAGACCACCCGCCCGGCCGGGGTCACCCCGAGAGCCTGGGTGAGCCGGCGCAGTCGCCGGGTGTCCTCCGCCGCGATGACGTCCGCCGCGGCCAGCTCGGTGAGCAGCCGGGGCGGGGCGTCCGCGACGTCGCCGATGGGGGTTCCTGCCAGTACCAGTACACCTGTCACGGACCCCATCCTTCCAGTAACCGGCCGCCGGGCGCTTTTGGTGACGATTCGGGCAGCTTCGGAGGGAGCGGTCCCCCGGTCGTGACGCACCCCTACCATGTGGCGGATGAACGGCGACACGGCGGCGCAGACGCCCACTGGTACAGACCTCACCGCGCGGGGTGGCGTCGGCGGGCCGGTCCTGGACCGGCCGTCGCCCGCCCTGCCGGGTCCGCGCGACCCGGACGGCGACGGCGCCGACGGCGGTCCGGACGGACCCGGCGGCCCCGCCGCGGACGCTCCGGACGGCTCCATACCCGCCCCGCCCCCGCCGCGCCCCGCCTGGCTGCGCGGCCTGGCCCGGTTCGGATACTCCCCGGCCCCCGCCGCGACCACGGCCGAGCGCCTGGTCCCGCCGATGCCGGACGGCCCGGGCGTCACCCCGAAGCGGGTGCCGCCGTCCCCGCTGCTGCTCCGGCTGGGCCTCGCCCTGCCGGCGCCGCTGTGGTCCTGGCTCTGCCGCTGGTCGGGCTGGCTCGGCCCGCTCGCGGTGACGCTGTTCGCCGGCGTGCTGCGGTTCACCGGCCTCGGCTCGCCGAACGCGATCGTCTTCGACGAGACGTACTACGCCAAGGACGCCTACGCGCTCTGGCACGGCGGCTACGAGATCAGCTGGCCGGACGGCGCCAACGAGCAGATCATGTCCGGCGGCCCGGTCCCCTACCGGTCGAACCCCTCGTACGTGGTGCACCCGCCGGTCGGCAAGTGGATCATCGGTGCCGGTGAGCAGCTGTTCGGGATGAACCCCTTCGGCTGGCGGTTCGCGGTGGCGCTGCTCGGCACCCTCTCGGTGCTGATGCTGGCGAGGATCGCCCGCCGGCTGTTCCGCTCGACCCTGCTGGGCTGCGTGGCGGGCCTGCTGCTGGCCGTGGACGGCCTGCACTTCGTGATGAGCCGGTCCGCGCTGCTGGACCTGGTGGTGATGTTCTGGATCGTCGCCGCCTTCGGGTTCCTGCTGCTGGACCGCGACCGCACCCGGGCCCGGATCGCCGCCCGGCTGGCGTCCCTCGGCGACGGCGGCCCGGACGCGGGCATCGCCCACCGGATGAACCTGGGCTGGCGCCCGTACCGGATCGCGGCCGGCGTCTGCGTCGGGCTGACCTGCGCGACCAAGTGGAGCGGCCTGTACGTGGCGGCCGCCTTCGGCCTGCTGACGGTGCTCTGGGACGCGGGCTCGCGCCGACTGGCAGGGGCCGACCGCCCCTACCGGTGGACCCTGGTCCGGGACGCGGTGCCGGCCTTCGTCTCGCTCGTGGTGGTCCCGGTGGCCGTCTACATCGCCTCCTGGTGGGGCTGGTTCGCCAGCAGCACGGTGCCGAACCAGGGCGGCTACGGCCGCGACTGGGCGGTCGGCCGCTCCACCGACTTCCCGTGGATCCCGGAGGGCCTGCGCGCGCTCTGGCACTACCACTCGACGGTCTACGACTTCCACACCCATCTGAGCGACCCGCACACCTACCAGTCGAACCCGTGGAGCTGGCTGGTGCTGGGCCGGCCGGTGTCCTTCTTCTACGAGTCGCCGAAGCAGGGCACGGCCGGCTGCGCGGTGAGCGACTGCGCCCGCGAGGTGCTGGGCATCGGCACCCCGCTGCTCTGGTGGACCGGAGTGATCGCCCTGGTCTACTGCCTGTGGCGGTGGGCGGCCCGGCGCGACTGGCGGGCCGGCGCGGTGCTCTGCGGCCTGGCCGCCGGCTACCTGCCCTGGTTCGCCTACCAGCAGCGGACGATCTTCCTGTTCTACGCGGTCTGCTTCGTGCCCTTCCTGGTGCTCGCGGTGACGATGCTGCTCGGCGCGCTGGTCGGGCCCGCCGGGGCGTCCCGGGACCGCCGGATCATCGGCGGGGCGGCGGCCGGCCTGGTGGTCCTGCTGATCATGTGGAACTTCCTCTTCTTCCACCCGCTGTACACGGGCGAGACGATCCCGATGGACGACTGGCGCAAGCGGATGTGGTTCAACACCTGGATCTGACGGCGGGCGCGCGCGACGGGGGCGCGACGGGCGGTCAGGGGCTCCGACGGGCGGCGAAGCGTACCGGAGTGGTGCGTGACACGTACCAGATCCGTCACAAGACCCCCTCCATTCGCCGGGGCACGGAGTCCGGCTGCCTAGGCTGGACTCCGAACGCGCATCCGGCCACGTCCGGCTGCGGCCCGACCGCCTGACCCTTGGGGGAACATCACCATGCGCAATGGCGCGAAGACCGGCCTGATCACCGGCGTGGCCGTCGCCATGCTCGCCGCGGGCGGCTACGGGGCGTACAGCCTCGTCGGCGGCTCGGACGACAAGGACACCCCGGCCGCCAAGAAGGCGCGCACGGTGGTCGCCGAGCCCCCGAGCGCCGAGCAGGCCACGGCCGGCACCAAGGACTTCCTGGACGCGTGGGCGGCCGGCGACCTCGCCAAGGCGGCCTCGCTGACCGACGACCCGGCGGCCGCGACCACCGCGCTGACCGCGTTCCGGGACCAGGTGAAGCCGAGCGGGCTCACCCTGGCCCCGGCCGGACCGGCCACCCCGGCCGCCTTCGCGGCGGCCACCGGCTCCCCGAGCGCCGCCCCCAAGCCCCCGGCCACCCCCACGGCCACGCCCACCCCCGGCGGCCCCCTCCCCACCGACTCGCCGTCGGCCACCGCCCCGGCCGGTCCGACCGGGGTGCTGATGGGCTTCAAGGCCCGCGCCGAGTTCGAGGGCACCAACCGCGTCTGGGACTACAGCGGCTTCCTGAGCGTCGTGAAGATGAGCGACAACACCCCGGCCGTGCACTGGGCGCCCTCGGTGATCCACCCGCACCTGGCCCCGGGCGAGACGATCGGCGTGCAGCCGCTGCCCCCGATCGCCGGCAACGTGGTGGACCGCAACAACAAGCCGCTGAGCGGCCCCTCGATCACCCCGCTGATCCCGACCCTGCAGGCCAAGGTCGCCAAGCTGCTCGCGGACCAGAACAAGGACCAGAACGACAACGGCACCGGCGTGGTGATCAGCAACGCGGCCGACCAGAACAGCGTGCCCGACCGGCTGTTCACCATCGTCGACCCGAAGCCCCCGAAGCCGTTCAAGCTGACCATCGACAACACCCTCCAGGCCGCCGCCGAGAAGGCGATGACCGACCTGGGCGGCAAGAAGGGCTCGATCGTCGCCATCGAGCCGAGCACCGGCCAGGTCCTGGCCTTCGCCAACGCGCCGGTCACCGGTCTGAACCGGGCCTTCCAGGGCCAGCTCGCCCCGGGCTCCACGCTGAAGATCCTCACCTCCACCGCCCTGCTGGAGGCCGGGGTCAACCCGGACACCCCGGTGGCCTGCCCGACCCTGAGCAGCAACCCGAAGAAGATCCCGAACTCGTTCCCCGACGCGTACCCGAACAACACCCTGCAGCAGGACTTCATGATCTCCTGCAACACCGCCTTCATCGACCAGGGCCTGACCAGCCTCAAGCCGGGCGCGCTGACCACCACGGCCAAGGACGTGTACGGCATCGGCCTGAACTGGCAGACCGGTCTGCCCAGCTTCGACGCGGTGGTGCCGGACGCCGGCACCAACAAGGACGAGCAGGCCATGCAGTCGATCGGCCAGGGCAAGGTCCAGATGAACCCGCTGGCCATCGCCTCGATCACGGCCACCGTGCAGAGCGGCGCGTTCAAGCAGCCGATCCTGGTCGCCGAGCTGCCGCAGCAGAAGGCCCCCCGGGACCTCGGCCCCGACGTCGCCGGCAAGCTGCGCCAGATGATGGCCGCCACCGCCACCGGCGGCACCGCCAAGGACGTGATGGCCGGGATCTCCGACAACGCGGGCGCCAAGACCGGCTCGGCCGAGGCCACCGGCATCGCCACCACCAACAGCTGGTTCACCGCCTACCGGGGCAACCTCGCGATCGCCGCCGAGGTCGAGGGCGGCGGCCACGGCGTGGACGCGGCCGGCCCCGCCGTCGCCTCGATCATCAAGGCGGCCGGCAACCGCTGACCGGCGGCCGACCGCCGACCCCCTCGGGCCCGTCCTACCGCACCGGTAGGGCGGGCCCGGCCCGGTCGAGCAGACAGGCCGGCCGGACCGGCGGCCGCCGGGCACCGCTCCACCGCCGGGCCGCCAGCCGGGGCCAGATCACCAGCACCGCCGGCAGCGCCAGGTACCCGAACCGGCCGGCCGGCGCCAGCATGAAGGCGATCGCCAGTCCGGTGGCCAGCAGGTCGGCGGCGGCGATAGCGGAGACCGGCGGCCGGGCCAGCAGCCAGATCGTCACCCCGAGCCCGCCCACGGTCAGCAGCACCAGCGAGGCCGTGTGCCCGGTGGGCCCGAAGCCGGCCAGCACCTTGCCGGGCAGCGGACTGCCGGCCGGCGTCTGGATCGCGGTCAGCCCGAGCGGGAAGCGCACCACCTGCTCCCGGAGTTCCTCGGCCCGGGTCAGGACGTAGGGCACCATCACGGCGCCCGCCGCGCCGAGCGCGGTCAGCCCGGCCCGGCCGGCCGGCCGTCGGCCGTAGAGCCGCCAGAGCAGCAGGACCGCCACCGGCAGGGCCGGCCAGACCGTCCACTTCAGGCTCCCGGCCAGGGCCAGCACCAGTCCGGCGGCGATCGTCCGGTCCCGTTCGGCCAGCGCCATCGCCAGGCAGCAGAGCCCGATCAGCGGCAGGTCGACCCCACCGCCGACGAGCGCCAGCGCGACCAGCGGCGAGGCGGTGAGCACGGTCAGCGGCAGCAGTGGCGCACGGTCCCGGTTCGGCCGCAGCAGCCGCCAGCTCGCCAGCAGACAGGCGACGAAGGCCAGCGCGAACCAGATCCGGGCGTCCCCGGCCAGCCGGGCGAGCGCGTTGCCGTCGCCGAGGAGCGCCCGCGGCACCCCGAACAGCGACATCGCCGGGAGATAGGGGTTGTAGTCGGTGACCACCACCGGATGCGGAAGGTAGGGGCTCCCGGTGCTGAAGAGCAGCCGCGCGGAGCGCTCGACCACCATCACCTCGGACTGGTGGCGACCCTGCAGCACGAGGACCACCAGCGGCACCAGCACGGCGCCGAGCAGGGCCGCCCCGGCCGCGGCGCGGGCCGCGATCCGGCGCGGGAGGGCCAGGCAGAGCAGCCCGGCGAGCAGGTAGGCGGGGGCCGCGAGCATGCCCCACAGGCGCTGGTTGGGGAGGTCGGAGACGATCGGGAATCCGGCCGCCCAGCCGGCCGCGACCAGGCAGCCGAGCAGGTGGACACCCCGGTGTCCGGCGAGCCGGGCCGGGTTCAGCCGATCGGACGGGGGTCGTGGGCGCTCCTCGCCACGCTGGCGGGGGAACGGCCGGTGTCCCCGGTCGCCGGGCGGGCGGCCGGTTCCGGCCGGGGACACGGGCGGAACGGGCGCCGTCGGCGTCGCGCTCCGGCCGGTGGAGCGGCCGCGCGGGCGGGAGAAGCCGGGCGTGCGGGTGCTCACCATGGTGGAAGGTTAGGGCCGGGGGTGGTGCCCTGTCGCCATGCCGAGGACGCGAGTGTCCGGCGCCACGGCCCCGGCCGCCGACCGGGGCGGCCGCCGGGGCACTCGCGGGCGAACGGCCGGGAACAGCCGTGGGAACGGCCGTCGGAACACCCGGGGGAACACGGACGGGGCCGCCCGGGGAGGGCTGTCCCCCGGGCGGCCCCGTTCACGGCGCGCCGGCCGCTCAGCCGACCTTGGAGCCGGCGTCCGCCCGCTCCCCGGCCCGCTCCAGCTTGGAGTGCTTGATGCTGTAGCCGAAGTACACGACCACCGCGACCACCAGGGCGGCCCCGCCCGCCATGAAGGTGTCCGCGTGCAGCCCGGTGATCAGGTAGACGCAGAAGCCGACGCTGGCCAGCGGGACGACCGGGTAGCCCGGCACCCGGAAGCCGCGCGGCAGGTCGGGCTGGGTGCGGCGCAGCACGATCACGCCGATCGAGACCACCGAGAAGGCGATCAGGGTGCCCAGGCTGGTGATGTCGGCCAGCCGGGCGAGCGGGACGAAGGCGGCCAGCACGCCGACGCCCAGGCCGACCACGATGGTGTTCCAGACCGGGGTGCCGCTGCGCGGCGAGAGCTCGGCGAAGCGCTTGGGCAGCATGCCGTCACGGCCCATCGAGTACAGGATGCGGGTCTGGCCGTAGATGACCACCAGGGTGATCGAGAAGATCGAGACGATGGCGCCGATCGCGAACAGGATGGCGGGCCAGCTCTGGCCGGTGATGTCCTGGAGGATCTGGGCGAGGCCGGCCTCCTGGCCGTCGAACTTCTCCCACGGCTGGGCGCCGATGCCGGCCAGGGCCACCAGGATGTACAGCACGGTGACCACCACCAGCGAGATGATGATCGCCATCGGCAGGGTGCGCCGGGGGTTCTTGACCTCCTCACCGGCGGTGGACACGGCGTCCAGACCGATGAAGGAGAAGAAGATGCTGGAGGCCGCGACCTGGACGCCGCCGATGCCCAGCGGCATGAACGGGGTCAGGTTGCCGGAGTGGAAGCCGGTCAGCGCGACCCCGACGAACAGCAGCAGGATCAGGATCTTGACGGCCACCATGGCGGTGTTGACCTTGACCGACTCGCTGACGCCGCGGATCAGCAGGAAGCAGACCATGGCGACCAGCAGCAGCGCCGGCAGGTTGAACCAGTGGGTGTCGTCGGGCGCGCCGGCGATGACCTCGGGGATCCGGAAGCCGAACGCCAGGTCGAAGAACTTGTTCAGGTACTCGGCCCAGCTGACCGCGATCGCCGAGGCCGAGACGCCGTACTCCATCAGCAGGCAGATGCCGACGCCGAAGGCCACGCCCTCGCCGAGGGTGGCGTAGGCGTAGGAGTAGGAGGACCCGCTGACCGGGATCGCGGAGGCCATCTCGGCGTAGCAGAGCGCGGTGAGGCCGGCGGTGACGGCCGCGATCACGAACGAGAGGATGACGGCCGGTCCGGCCGACGGCACGGCGCTGTTCAGCACGAAGAAGATGCCGGTGCCGATGGTGGCACCGATGCCGATCGCGGACAGCTGCCAGAGCCCGATCGAGCGGCGCAGGTGGATGCCGGAACGGCCGCCCTCCTCGGGTGCTCCGGCGGGCGGGCCCTCGCGGCCCTCGCTCTCGGCGATCAGGGTGGAGACGGGCTTGCGCCTGAGGAGGCGTGCGCCGAGCGTGTTGCTGGCCAAAACGAGGGTCCTTCTAGGCGGGGGAGGGTGTCCTAGGTGGCCGGTCACTCAACACACCGAAGGGTGTCATCGGGGACCAACCGAACAAAGATGGGACAGTACCGCGCGAAAGCACCAGTGTCGCAAACGAACAGTCCCGGCGCGCGCATTGTACGAACCGTCGCATCGGCATGTACAAACCGGACACTTCGCAAACGGCGGATCTCCCGGCGAGCCGATAGAGCGGCAGGCCAGCACCCCCGGTAAGGAGCTCACCGGGCGAGCACCGCCTGCATCACGGCGCGCGCGACCGGCGCCGCCAGCCCCCCTCCCGTCACCTCGGTCGCGTCGCTGTCCGCGACCACCACGGCGACCGCCACCGGCGGCACCGAGGCCGAGCCGGCCGGGGCCGCCCAGGCGATGAACCAGGCGTACGGCGTCCCGGTGTTGTCCACCCCGTGCTGGGCCGTGCCGGTCTTTCCGCCGACCACCGCGCCGTCGATCCGGGCGGCCCGTCCGGTGCCGTTCTCCACCGCGTCCACCATCAGCCGCCGCACCTGCCCGGCGGTGGCCGGGCCGACGGCCTGCCGGTACACGGCCGCCCGCGCCGACCGCACCACCGTGCCGTCGGCGGCGGTCAGACCGTCCACAAGCTGTGGACGCATCACGGTGCCGTTGTTGGCGATGCCCGCCGCGACCATCGCCATCACCAGCGGGGTGGCGGCGGTGTCGAACTGGCCGATCGAGGAGAGCGCCAGCTGCGAGTCGTCCGTCCGGGTGTCGAAATTGGACCTCACCGCCCGCACCGGGGTGTCCAGCCGGGCGTCGTTGAAGCCGAAGGCTTCGGCCGCCGCCGCCATCCGTCGCGGGCCGACCTCGACCCCGAGCCGGCCGAGCACGCTGTTGCAGCTGAGCGTCATCGCGGTGGCCAGCGACAGGTTCGGCCCGTCGCAGGCCGCGGTGTCGTCGACCAGCGGCACGGAGGTGCCCGGCAGCAGGTAGGGGTGGGGGGTGTCGGTCGGCGCGTCGACGTCGGTGACCACCCCGCTCTCCAGCGCCGCCGCCGCGGTCACCACCTTGAAGGTCGAGCCGGGCGGGTAGGTCTGCCGCAGCGCCCGGTTGAGCATCGGCTGCTCGGGGTCCCCCTGGAGCCGGCTCCACGCCTCCCGGTCGGCCACGGAGGTGCCGGCGAAGCTCCCCGGGTCGTAGGAGGGGGTGGAGGCCAGCGCCAGGATCCGCCCGGTGGCCGGCTCGACCGCCGCCACCGCGCCCCGCTGCCGGCCCAGTCCCCGCACCGCCGCCTCCTGCGCGGCCCGGTCGATGGTGGTGCGGACGTCCCCGCCGGGGTTCTGCCGCCGCGCCACCGCGTCCCACACCGCCCAGCTCGCCAGCCGGCTGTCGGTGCCGGAGAGCAGCGCGTCCTCGGTCCCCTCCAGTTGACTGTTGCCGTAGGTCTGCGAGGAGTAGCCGGTCACCGCCGCGTACAGCGGCCCGTCGGTGTAGGTGCGCTTGTAGTCGTACCGCCCCCCGGTGGGCTCGGAGCCGGTGACGCTGTCGGCGCCCACCCGGATGCTGCCGCGCGGCTGGGAGTAGCGCTCGACCACGAGCCGCTGGTTGGCGCTGTTGTGGTTCAGCTCGCCGGCGCGGAACACCTGCACCCGGGTGGCCTGGACGCACAGCGCCACGATCAGCAGCAGACAGAAGGTGCCGGCCCGGCGTCCGGTCACGGAGATCCCCGGCAGCCCCTGCGGCCCGCCGCCCGGCCCGCCGCCGTCGGCGCCCCCGCGCCGCCCGCTCCCGCTCCCCCGCTTCCGCCGGCTCACCGGCCCTCCCCCGGGTCGGGCCGCCGGGCGGTGTCGCTCATCCGCACCAGCAGCGCCACGATCACCCAGTTGGTGACCACCGAGGAACCGCCCTGGGCGACGAACGGCAGCGTCATTCCGGTCAGCGGGATCAGCGCCAGCACCCCGCCCGCCACCACGAAGACCTGCAGTCCGACCAGCGCCGCCAGCCCGATCGCCAGCAGCCGCCCGAACGGGTCCCGCAGCGCGATCCCGGTCCGGAACCCGCGCGACACCAGCAGCGCGTACAGCAGGAACACCGCGACCAGCCCGGTCAGCCCCAGCTCCTCGCCGATGGTGGCCAGGATGAAGTCGGACTTCGCCGCGAAGCCGATCAGCGCCGAGTGCCCGCCACCGAGACCCGCGCCCAGCTCGCCGCCCCAGGCGAAGGCGAACAGGGACTGCGCGATCTGGTTGGCGCCGTGCCCGGCGGCGATCGAGCCGAGCGGGTCCAGCCAGTCCGCGACCCGGCTGTGCACGTGCGGCGAGAGCAGGCCGACCCCGACCGCCGCCACCCCCGCCAGGAACAGCCCGATGGCGATCCAGCCGGTCCGCGCGGTGGCCACGTACAGCATCACCACGAAGAGCCCGAAGAACAGCAGCGAGGTGCCGAGGTCGGTCTCCAGCACCAGCACCCCGACGAAGGCCGCCCAGATCGCCAGCACCGGCGCGAGCACCCGCCCGGGTGGCAGCCGCAGCCGCCGCACCCGCCGCCCGGTGAGCGCCAGCGCGTCCCGGTGCACCGCCAGGTAGGCGGCGAAGAAGACCGCCAGCAGGACCTTGGCGAACTCCCCCGGCTGGAAGGAGAACGGCCCGTAGGTGATCCAGATCCGCGATCCGTACACCGGCGGGAAGAAGATCGGCAGTACCAGCAGGACCAGCGCCGCCAGCGCCCCGATGTACGCGTACCGCTGGAGCCGCCGGTGGTCCGGCAGCAGGAGCAGCACCAGTACGAACAGCCCCATCCCGAGCGCGGACCAGAGCAGCTGGGTGGGGGCCGCACTGCCCGGGGTGGCCCGGTCCAGCCGGTGGATGACGACCAGTCCGACACCGTTCAGCAGCACCGCGATCGGCAGCGGCAACGGGTCCGCGTACGGCGCCCGCCGGCGGACCGCGCCGTGCGCGAGCAGCGCGAGCGCCCCCAGAGCGGCCCCGTACTCACCCGCGTCGGCCGGCACCGTGCCGTCGAGGACGAGGCCCACCTCGGCGTAGCCGAGCACGGCGGCCAGCACCGCGGCCAGCACCAGCGCGAGTTCGGTGTTGCGCCGGGTCGGCACGGAACGGCGGGGCCGGCCGGCGGTTCTCGTCACGGCGGAGGGTGTCGCCACGGACCGTCCTGGGAGTCGGGCTGCGGGCGCCGCCGGGTGACCACCGGGGAGGACGGGCGGCACCCCCATCCCCTTCGCCACCCTAACGAGCGCTGTGCGGGTATTCGGCCCGGTTCACCCGGTGTGTCCCGGCCCATCGCGCGTTGGCCACGGCGAACTGATGGTCCCTAGGATCGGCGGGTGACTACCGGACGACGACCGAAGGCCAGGCTCGGCAGCCTGCTGGCCGCCCTGGCGATAACGGGCGGGGCGCTGCTCAGCGGCCTGCCCGCCCATGCCGACGAACCATCAACCGGCCCAGCCGGCAAGGAGGCCCCGCGGGTCGACCTCGTACTCGATGTCAGCGGCTCCATGCGCGAGGCCGACATCCAGGGCAAGACCCGTATCTCGGTGGCCCAGCAGTCCCTGAGCGACGTCATCGACGCCCTGCCCGCCGAGACCGAGTTCGGCATCCGCACCCTGGGCGCCAACTACCCCGGCACCGACAAGGCCCAGGGCTGCCTGGACACCAAGCAGCTCTTCCCGGTCGGGAAGACCAACAAGACCGAGGCCAAGACCGCCGTCGCGACCCTGCGGCCCACCGGCTTCACCCCGATCGGCCTGGCGCTTCGCGGCGCCGCGCAGGACCTCGGCAAGGGCGAGACCACCCGCCGGGTGGTGCTGATCACCGACGGCGAGGACACCTGCACCCCGCCCGACCCCTGCGACGTCGCCCGCGAGCTCGCCTCCCAGGGCATCCACCTGGTGGTCGACACCCTCGGCCTGGCCCACGACGACAAGACCCGCCAGCAACTGCTCTGCATCGCCAACGCCACCGGCGGCACCTACACCGACGTGCGCACCCAGGAGCAGCTCACCGAGAAGGTGAAGCAGCTGGTCGACCGCTCCAACGACACCTACACGGTCACCCCGGTCAAGACCGCCGGCACCGACAAGTGCGAGTCCGCGCCGGTCCTCACCCCGGGCGTCTACAGCGACCGCGAGAAGTTCTCCGAGCACCGCGTCTACCGCGTCCCGGTCAAGGCCGGCCAGGAACTGCGCGCCTCCGTCAGCGTCGCCCTGGACCGCCCGGTGGCCCGCGACTACGGCGTCCTGCTCCAGGCCACCAGCACCACCGGCCAGGAACTGGTCCGCGGCACCGACGCCGGCAGCAGCCGCACCGACGTGGTCTCCACCGGTCTGCGCTGGTCGGCCGCCGCCTCCAAGGGCTACGCCACCGCGACCGCCTCCGCCTCGCCGAGCGGCAAGCCGGAGACCAATGTCTGCCTGGTCGTCTCCAACTCGCTGGCCCCGCAGGCGGGCGCCGCGGCCGACCCCGGCCTCCCGCTGGAGCTGACGGTCGACCTGACCGCCGCCTCCCCGGCCCCGGACGGCCCGGCGATGGGTCTCGGCCGCGGCTGGATCCTGCTGCTGGTGCTCACCCTGGCCGGCCTGCTGACCGGCCTGCTGTTCGGCTGGATCGCGCGCTGGCGGATCGCTGTCTGGCAGGAGAACTGACCATGCGTACGACCTTCCTCCGCGCCGCGGCCGCCCTGGCCGCGCTCCCGGCGCTGCTGCTCGCGGCCCCGGCCGCCACGGCCGCCTCGCCCTCGCCGAGCGCGAGCGGCACCCCGGCCCCGGCCAACAAGGCCGGCACCTCCTTCCTGACCGCCGTCAACCTGTCGCCCGGCCAGGACGCCAAGGTGGACGTCTCCACCGGCGACTACCTCTACTGGGCCTTCGGCGCCGCCGAGGGCCGGACCGCCAAGGTGGACCTCTCGGTCTCGCTGGCCCCGTCCGCCGACCGGCACGGGCCGCAGACCTGGAACGTCGAGGTGTTCGACGGGCTGCGCCGCCGCCAGTCCTGCACCGACGGCACCCAGAACGCGACCGCCGAGCAGACGGCCGGCTCGCTGGCGCTCAGCTGCACCCTGCGCGAGGTCCGCTCCTGGGCCGAGCCGTGGTCCGGCGACCCGCTGCCCGGCACCTACTACGTCCGGCTCTCGGTCGCCGACGCCCCGCAGCCCGACCTCGGCCTGGCCGCCGCGGTGCAGCTGCGGGTGACGGCCAAGGGCGACGAGGACAACGCCCAGCCGGAGGGCGGCGAGCTGAAGGCCCCGCTGGTCCCGCCGGTCGGCGGCGGCGCCGCGACCGCCAGGGCGGCGGCCCCGGAGGAGCCCGAGGACCACTGGTACACCGGCTGGTTCTCCCGCTGGAACAGCCGCTGGTTCTGGACCCTGGCCGGCGGCGTGCTGGCCGCCCTCGCGGGCGTCGCCGGCTACACCCTGACCCGCCACCCGCGCGGCCGCCGCCCGGCCCGCTACGGCTCGGTGCCGCCGCAGTCCGGCGCCCCGCAGCCGGGCCCGTACGCGGGCTCCGGACAGTCCTGACCCTCCCGGACCCCGAGGGCCGGGCCGGAGCACCGCTCCGGCCCGGCCCTCACCCGTTCCCCCGGCCGGCCCTCCACCGCGCGGTCCGCGCGTGATCCGCCTCACACCCCGCCGGGACCCCGCCCCGGCGGCCCCGGCTGACCCCCCGTCGACCGGCGTACCCCCACAACGCAGAAGTCCCGCCCGGTCTTTCGACCGGGCGGGACTTCCGTTGGGTGGAGCTGAGGGGATTCGAACCCCTGACCCCCTCGATGCGAACGAGGTGCGCTACCGGACTGCGCCACAGCCCCAACAAGAAGAAACTTTAGCACCTTTCGGAGGAGGCTCGTGACCACCCCCGCGACCTCCCCCGAAGCCGCCTTCCTGGTGGCGGGGGCGGAACGCGAGGAGGCCCCCGGCGGCGGGGGCCTCCTCGCGGACGGTCGCGGACTACTCGTTGGCGGCGCGGGGCCGCGCCTCCGGGGCGGTCGGCTCGGCGTACTGGTCGAAGAGCGGGGTGTTCCGGGACTCGACCGGGCGGCCGGCGGTCCAGGTGCCGGGCGCCGTCAGGTCGAGCCCCCGGTTGACCCGGGGGGCCACCGGCGCGGTCACGTACGTCGGCAGCGGGACGGGCACCGGCTCCCAGGAGTCCGGGCCGGCCGCGCCGCGCTCCCGCATGCCGTCGACCCACTCCTCGTGCTCGGTGACCTCCGCGACGGCCGAGGCCGAAGCGGCGGAGGACCCGGCGGGAACCCGCGCGGAGGCACCGGCGGGCGTCCCGGCCGAGGCCGCCCGCGCGGCGTCCGCCTCGGTGGCGAGCCGCAGGTGCGGACGCCCGCGCCCGGGGGCGGGCGCCCCCGGCTCCGGCTCGGCCGCCGGGGCCGGCGCCGGTTCGGCGGCCGCGCGGCCGGCCTCGGCCCGCTGCTGCTCGCGCTTGCGCAGCCGCTCCGCGGCCTGGGCCGCGCGGGTGCGGTCCAGCTTCACCGCGTACCGCTGGCGCTCCAGGCGCCGCAGGTGCCCGATGTAGAGGGTCAGCAGCGCGGCCGGGACCGCGGGGACCCAGAGGAAGGCCAGACCGGCCACGGCCGCGACCACCGCTCCCAGCGCGAAGGCCAGGAACAGCGCGCTGACCATCCGGCGCCGGCGCGCCATCAGCCGGGCCCGGCGCTCGGGGCCACCGCCCCGGACCGCCTGCCTCGGCTCCGCCCGGTCGCGCTCCGCCGGCCGGGCGGGCGCGGGCGCGTCCGTCCGTTCGTCGGAGGCGTCCTCGGGGTCGCCGGGGTCGGCCGCGTCCCGCTCGGGGGGGCCGTCCATGCTCTGCTCGTCGTCACGCGGTTCGTCACCCAGGGCCCGGGACGCCCGCCGCTCCAGCGCCGAACGCCCGGCCAGCAGGCGGATGGCGGTACTGAAGCGCTCGGTCGGGCGCGCCTCGTTGAGCTCGTCCTGCCTGCGGAGCCACATCGGCACCAGATAGGCGGCCCAGGCCCCTACGATGACGGCGTAGATAAGGCCGCTACTGCTCACGATTCACACCGTACGGGCGTGGAGGAAGGGCCGGTAGCAATTTGGCACGGCGTGTCGTGTGATCAAGCTGATTCTCCGACTATTTTGCCGGTATTTGTGCCCGTCCGTCGTCACGCCGATGCCATATCGATATTTCATTCGAACATACATTCAATTATGCGGTCGGCGACCGGAGCTGAGGGAACGCCAGCGTTCGAGCATGCCCTCCGGGACCTCCTCGGCGGCCAGGGCGAACACCAGGTGGTCCCGCCAGTCGCCGTCGATGTGCAGGTAGCGCGGGCGCATTCCCTCCGAGCGGAAGCCGAGCTTTTCCACCACCCGCCGGCTCGGGCCGTTCTCCGGCCGGATGCACACCTCGATCCGGTGCAGGCCGAGCGTGCGGAAACAGTGGTCCACCGAGAGCGCGACGGCGGTCGGCATGATGCCCCGCCCGGCCACCGACTCGTCGATCCAGTACCCGACATTGGCCGAGCACATCGACCCCCAGGTGATTCCGCCGACGGTCAGCTGGCCCACCAGCTGGCCCCGGTACAGCACCACGAAGGGCAGCATCCGGCCGGCCGCGGCCTCGGCGCGCAGATAGCGGACCATCTGCCGGTAGGTCGGGCGCGGGCCCGCCGCGAGACCCGCCGGGCCGGGCGGCACGGTGGCCTCCCAGCGGCGCAGCCAGTCCCGGTTGCGGCGGCTGACCTCCTGCCACTCGCGCTGGTCGCGGGCCCTGATCGGGCGCAGCACGACGTCCCCCTCGTGGAGTTCCACCGGCCAGCCGGCGTTCAGTGCGCGCTCCCGGAAGCTGCCGTGTCGGGCCGGGGGTGGTCCCCGCCGCCGAGCTGGTCGACGGCGTGGGCGAGCAGCGGTGCCAGGACGGCCAGGCCGTCCCGGACGCCGCCGGTCGATCCCGGCAGGTTGACGACCAGGGTACGTCCGGCGAGGCCGGCCAGCCCCCGGGAGAGCGCGGCGGTGGGAACCGCGTCCCTGCCGTACGCCCGGATCGCCTCGGGGATGCCGGGAATCTCCCGGTCCAGCACCCGCGCGGTCATCTCGGGGGTGAGGTCGTTCGGCGAGATCCCGGTGCCGCCGGTGGTCAGCACCACGTCGTAGCCGGCCGCCACGGCCTCCCGCAGCACCGCCTCGACCGGCTCGCCGTCCGGGACCACCCGGGGGCCGTCGGTGTCGAAGCCCATCGCCCGCAGGCCCTCGACCAGCAGCGGGCCGCCCTTGTCGGCGTAGACGCCGGCGGAGGCGCGGTTGGACACGGTGACCGCGAGGGCTCTCATGCCTCCCCCTCCGGGGCGGTCCAGTCCCCGCTCTTGCCGCCGGTCTTGGTCAGTACCCGGACGGACTCCACGGTGGCGCCCTTGTCCACGGCCTTGACCATGTCGATCACGGTGAGCCCGGCCACCGCGACGGCGGTGAGCGCCTCCATCTCGACGCCGGTCCGGTCGGTGGTCCGGACGGTGGCGGTGATCTCCACCGCGTCGTCGGCGACGGTCAGCTCGACCTTCACGCCGGAGAGCGCGATCGGATGGCAGAGCGGGATCAGCTCGGGCGTCCGCTTGGCGCCCATGATCCCGGCGATCCGTGCCACGGCCAGCGCGTCGCCCTTGGGCATGCCCTCGCCGCGCAGCAGCTCGACCACCCGCGGGGAGACCCGGACCCGACCGGCCGCGACGGCGGTCCGGGCGGTCACGTCCTTCGCGGAGACGTCGACCATCCGGGCCGCGCCCTGCTCGTCGACATGGGTGAGGCGGTCGCCGGGGGGTGAGGCGGTCACGGGTGGCTCCAGGGGGCGCGCAGGTCGAATACCGCGCTACCGTACCGCCCGCCCCGGTCCGGGCGTGGGACGGGCCGCGTCGGTGGGACGGCCCGCCGCGACGGGGAGTTCGGCCGACCGGGGCGCGGTCGGCCGCCGCTCAGCCGCCGAGCAGCACCACGTCGACCTCACTGCCCGCGGGCAGCTCGGTGACGTCCTCGGGAACGGTGATCAGGCAGTCCGCCCGGGCCAGCGCGCCGACCAGGTGCGACTCCGCGCCGCCGACCGGTTCCACCAGGCCGTCCGCGGCCGTGTACCGGCCGCGGAGGAACTGCCGGCGGCCGGCGGGCGAGCGCAGCGCCACCGGGCAGTGCGCCCGGACCACGGGCCGGTGGATGTCCTCGGCGCCGAGCATCGCGCGGATCGCCGGGCGGACGAACAGTTCGAAGGAGATGTACGCGCTGACCGGGTTGCCGGGCAGGGCGAGCAGCGGCACGCCGGGGCCGGGGCCGATCCGGCCGAAGCCCTGCGGCTTGCCGGGCTGCATCCGCAGCCGTCGGAAGTCCACCCCGCCGTACTCGGCGAAGACCTCCTTGACCACGTCGTAGGCGCCGACGCTGACGCCGCCGCTGGTGACGATCAGGTCGGCCCGGCCGAGCTGGTCCTCCAGCACGGCGCGCAGCCTGGCCGCGTCGTCGGGGACGCCGCCGACCCGGTAGGCGATCGCGCCGGCGTCACGGGCGGCGGCGGTGAGGGTGAAGCTGTTGGACTCGGAGATCTGCCCGGGGCCGACCGGCTCGCCGGGCTGGACCAGCTCGCTGCCGGTGGACAGCACCACGACCCGCGGGCGCGGGCGGACGGTGGCGGTGGCCCGGCCGATCGCGGCGAGCAGGCCGAGCTGGGCCGGGCCGAGCCGGGTGCCCGCGGTCAGTACCCGGCTGCCGGCGGCGACGTCGCTGCCGCGGCGGCGGATGTGGGCGCCCTCGGCGACCGGGCGCAGGACCCGGACCTCCTCGCCCTCGACCGCGGCGGCCATCGCGTCGGCGGCGCGGCCGGTGCCGGTGCCGCCGTCGGTCCACTCGACCGGGGCGACGGCCCCGGCGCCGGGCGGGACGGGCGCGCCGGTCATGATCCGGGCGGCCTGGCCGGGGCCCACGACGGGGAGTTCACCGGCGCCGGCGGCGATGTCACCGACCACGGTCAGCACCGAGGGGTACGCGCTGCCCGCGCCGGCGGTGTCGGGCGTGCGCAGGGCGTAGCCGTCCATCGAGCTGTTGTCGAAGGGGGGCAGGTCCCCCTCGGCGACGACGTCCTCGGCCAGCCGGCAGCCCTGCGCGTCGAGCAGCTGGAGCTCGATCGCGGGAAGCGGGCCGACGGCGGCCAGGACGTCCGCGAGGTGCTCGTCCACGGTCCACAGGCCGTCCGGACGGGCACCGGGGCGGGCGGGCGGGGCCGGGTCCGCGGAGTCGTCGCAGCAGGCTGCGGGGGTGGTACCGCTCTCCGTGGACCCGGTCATGGGCGCGCTCGCTCTCTGTCGGTGTGTCAGTCCTGCAGCTCGGAGGCGACGAACTCGCGCAGCCAGGTGCGGAACTCCGGGCCGAGGTCCTCGCGCTCCGAGGCGAGACGGACGATAGCGCGGAGGTAGTCCGAGCGGTCGCCGGTGTCGTAGCGGCGGCCCTTGAAGAGCACGCCGTGGACCTGGCCGCCGGTGTCGGCGGGGCGGGTGGTCAGTTCACGAAGGGCGTCGGTGAGCTGGATCTCGCCGCCGCGGCCGGGCGGGGTCTCCCGCAGCACGTCGAACACGGACGGGTCGAGCACGTACCGGCCGATGACGGCGTAGTTCGACGGGGCCTCGGCGGTCTCCGGCTTCTCGACCAGGTCGGTCACCTGGAAGACGTCGTCGCCGAAGGTGCTCGGCTTGACGGCGGCGCAGCCGTACAGGTGGATCTGGGAGGCGTCGACCTCCATCAGCGCGACGACCGAGCCGCCGAGCTCCTGCTGAACCTCGATCATGCGCGACAGCAGCGGGTCGCGCGGGTCGATCAGGTCGTCACCGAGGAGGACGGCGAAGGGCTGGCCGGCGACGTGCTGCTCGGCGACCGAGACGGCGTGCCCGAGGCCCTTGGGGTCGCCCTGGCGGACGTAGTGCATGTTGGCGAGCTCGACGGACTCTCGGACCCGGCGGAGGCGGTCCTGGTCGCCCTTGCGGGCGAGCAGCTCCTCCAGCTCGTAGGCGCGGTCGAAGTGGTCCTCGAGGGCGCGCTTGTTGCGGCCGGTGACCATCAGTATGTCGGACAGGCCCGCGGAGGCCGCCTCCTCGACGACGTACTGGATCGCCGGCTTGTCGACGACGGGCAGCATCTCCTTCGGAGTGGCCTTGGTGGCCGGCAGAAATCGGGTACCCAGACCGGCCGCGGGGACCACTGCCTTGGTGACCGGGATACGGGAGTTGGTCGTCGTCATGCGTTTACCTTACTAAGGCACGTATTTCGCCTGACCGGGCGCAGTCGACCGATGCTTGGGCAGCACGTCTCCGGGCCCGGCCGCGATGGCAGGCAAAGGGGACGTGCCGGGCGGGGTGAGGGGGTTCCCTCCGGCACAGGGCGACAGGTTACCCGGCTTTTCCTAACGATCACGCTCGGCTGCGAGGACGCCGTCCGACTGTGGGGAAACGACTGTTGCCCCGGTGACCGGGACGTTTCCCGAAAGGGCCACCGGGGCCACCGGGCGCCAGCAGTCGCCACCGGCCGCGCGGGCGGCCGCGAGGGCCCGGTCGGCGGACCGCAGCAGGACGGCGGCGTGGGTGCCGTCCTCCGGGAGCACCGCCAGGCCGATCGCGGCGGTGAGCCCGTTGCCGTGCGGGCGGCGGTCGGCCCGGTCGCCGGAGGACCAGTCCAGCAGCAGGTGGCGGCGGACCGACCAGACCAGGCGGTCGGCGACCTGGGCCGCGCCCTCGGCCCCGGTGTCCGGCAGCACCACCAGGAACTCCTCGCCGCTGTACCGGCCCAGGGTGTCGGAGCGGCGGATCTCCATGCCGAGCCGCTGGGCGAGGTCGCGCAGCACCGTCCCGGCCCGGGCCCGGCCGTGCTCGGCGACCACCGCGTCGAAGCCGCTGATCTCCAGCAGCAGGACGGCCAGCGGGCGCGGCCCGTCCTGCGGCTCGTGCTGCTCGGCCCGGCGGGAACGGTCGATCTCCCGGTCCAGGGTGAGCTGGAGGTGCCGGTAGTTCCAGACGCCGGTGACCGGGTCGCAGGAGGCGGTGCGCTCCAGTTCGGCGCAGCGGTCCTCCAGTTCGGCGAGGCGCTCGCGCAGGCCGGTCTCGCGCCGGGCCGCGCGGGCCGCGCCGCGCCGCAGCCGGACGCCGAGGACGGCGGCGCCGGCCAGCGCGGGGGCGCTCAGCACGGCCAGGGCCTGGACCAGCAGCGGGGTGGACATCGGGGGCGGCCTTCCGCGTGTCAGGCTCTGGGCGGCCCGGTCGCACAGGCGTCAGGGGTCCGGAGCGGTCGTGGTCGGAGCGATGGAGGAACGGTGGACCATCCCATGCACAACGAGAAGGGCGCGCTGAGGACACGGCTGCTGTCCGAACGGCGGGCGCTCCCGGCCGAGGCCCGGGAGCGCGCCGCCGAGGCGCTGGCCGGGCACGCGGGCGCGCTGGCGGCCGCCGTCCCGGCCGGGGCGTCGGGGACGGCGGGAACGGGAGCGGCGGGGACGGCGGCGGTGGCCGGAGCCGCCGCCACGGTCGCCGCGTACGTCTCGGTGGGCGCCGAGCCGGGCACCCGCCCGCTGCTGGACGCGCTGCGGGCACGCGGGCTGCGGGTGCTGCTGCCGGTCCTGCTGGCCGACAACGACCTGGACTGGGCGGAGTACGCGGGCCCGGCGGCGCTGGCCCCGGCCGGACGCGGGCTGCTGGAGCCGGTCGGCGCGCGGCTCGGCCCCGAGGCGGTGGCCGGGGCCGGGCTGGTGCTCCTGCCGGGCCTGGCGGTGGACCGGCGGGGGCTGCGGCTGGGGCGGGGCGGCGGCTCCTACGACCGGGTGCTGGCCCGGCTGGAGCGGGCCGGGGCGCGACCCGTGCTGGCGGTGCTGCTGTACGAGCACGAGCTGCTGGAGCGGGTGCCGGCCGAGCCGCACGACCGGCCGGTGGACCTCGCGCTGACCCCCTCCGGCGCCCACCGGTTGGGTTGAAGCGCGACCGAAGGCCCCGCGCCCCCGGACGGATCCGGGCGCGCGGGGCCTTCGACGGCGGCGGGCGGGCCTCAGCCCGTCAGCGTCAGCCTGTGCTTGGTCGCCTTCTCGACCGCGTCCGGCGAGAAGGACCAGTTCAGCAGCTTGCCCTTGAGCCAGAGGTCGGTCTGGTCGTTGTAGTTGTCGTGGAAGGCGTGGCCGGAGGCACCACCGACGATGATCCAGCGCGAGGCGTCGAGGTCGTTCAGGTCGACCACCATGCGCATCGAGGGGATCCAGTCGACCTGGTAGCCGGCGGCCGCGTTCCAGCCCGCCGCGTCGACCGCCGCCGAACCGCCGGAGAGCCGGTAGGGGCCCCGGTTGAGCAGCTGGTGGACGACGCCCGAGGCGATCGAGGAGCTGTCCGAGCCCATGGTGCGCTCGCGCAGTTCCAGCTTGTGCAGCCGGCCCCAGCTCCAGGTGGTGATGTCCTTGGTCAGCAGCGAGGTGAGCTCCTGGCGGGCGTTGGTCATCGCCTCGCGCAGCAGGTTGTCCAGGCCCTTCTGCTCCTTGTGCTGGGAGTCGATGTACGTCCACCAGCCGCTGTCGGGCTTCTCCAGCTGCTGCCGGACGACCTCGGTCCAGCGGTCGCCGCCGTCCGGCTGGGCCTTGCCCGGGTCCCGGGTGCCGCACTCGGTGACGATCTTCGACTTGCTGTCCGGCCGGGTCGGGTCGATCTGCTGGCGGACCAGCAGGCAGTTCTCCTCGGCCCGCAGGTCGGCCGGGAACTTCTGGCCGAAGGCGAGGGTGAGCAGCTGGCGCCAGACGCCGTTGTAGTAGGCGGCGGCGGCCGAGTCGGCGTCCTGGTGGTAGTTCCAGTCCTTCAGCAGGTCCTGGGCCTCGCGCACGTAGGGGTCGTCGACCTCGACCTTGAGCAGCATCGGGACCAGCGTCTTGGCCAGGATGCTGGTGTTGTCGAGCTGCATGTCCTGCATGTCGTCGGGCGAGATCTTGCCGTTGTTCTTCAGCCGGGCCTCCAGCTGGTCGGTGATCTCCTTGGCCCGGGTGCCGTACTCCCAGTCGCTGGTCAGCGCGTACTTGTAGGTCGGGTCGACCACGGCCTGGTTGGCGGTGACGATGTAGCCGCTGCTCGGGTTGAGGCTCCAGGGCATGGCGCTGAAGGGGACCGGGTCCTTCTTCCACTGGTAGGCGGAGTCCCAGCCCGGCGCCGGGTAGCGGCCGTCGCCCTTGCCGCGCACCGGGATGTAGCCCGGGGCCTGGTAGCCGATGTTCTTGGCGTCGGCGTAGACGAGGTTCTGGGCCGGGACGGTGAAGTCGGCGGCGGCCTTCTGGAAGTCGTCCCAGTTCTTCGCCCGGTCGAGCGCGAAGACGGCGTCCATGGTGCGGCCCGGGATCAGCGCGGTCCACTGCAGGGCGACGCCGTAGCCGCCGGTGCCCCGGTCCGGGGCGGAGGCGCCGTTGGGCGCGAACTTGCCGACGTTCTGCTGCTCGGTGCTCGGGTCGGAGATCAGCGGGGCGCCGGTCGCGGTGGTGCGGACGGTGATGGTGCGGTCCTCGCCCCCGGCGACCTTGATGGTCTCCTTGCGGAGCTCGAACTTCATCTCCTTGCCGTCGACCAGGTAGGTCTCGGGGCCGGTCACCTTCTCCAGGAAGAGGTCGGTGACGTCGGCGCCGAGGTTGGTGAAGCCCCAGGCGATGTCCTTGTTGTGGCCGATGACCACCCCGGGCATGCCGGCGAAGGTGAAGCCGGAGACGTCGTACTGGCAGGTCGCGGAGACGGTCCGGCAGTGCAGGCCCATCTGGTACCAGACCGAGGGCAGGCCGGGGCCGAGGTGCGGGTCGTTCGCCAGCAGCGGCTTGCCGGTGGTGGTGTGGCTGCCGGCCACCACCCAGGAGTTGGAGCCGATGCCCTGGCCGTTGCGGCCGAGCAGCTCGGGCAGCGCGTCGATCCGGTCGGTGACGCCCTTGAGCAGCGCCGAGGTGGCGACCGCGCCCTGGGCGGTGCCGGAACCGGCGGCACCCGGGGCGGCCGGGGCCGAGCCGTCGGCCGGCTTGTAGGAGGTGCCGTTGACGGCGCCGGTCTTCACGATCGTGCCGTTGCGCGCGTACGGGTAGTCCGGGTACAGCTCGGCGATCTTCTCCGGGCTGAAGTCCTGGGCGAGCAGCGAGCGGTCGATCTCCTCCTGGAGGTTCCCGGAGAGGTCCCAGGCCATCGCCTTGAGCCAGGCCACCGAGTCGACCGGGGTCCACTGCTCGGGCTTGTAGTCGCCGTTGACGACGCCGAGCAGGCCGTACTCCATCGACGCGCCGGAGCCGCCCGGGTGCTCGGTGAGCCAGGCGTTCACCCCGTCGGCGTACGCCTGGAGGTTCTTCTTGGTGTCGGCGCCGAGGACGGTGTCGAACTCCTTCTGGGCCACCTGGCGCCAGCCCATGGTGCGGATCATGGAGTCGGTCTCGACCTGGCCGTCGCCGAACATCTCGGAGAGCCGGCCCGCGGTGATGTGCCGCCGGACGTCCATCTCCCAGAACCGGTCCTGGGCCTGGACGTAGCCCTGGGCGCGGAAGAGGTCCTCGGAGGTGTCGGCGTAGAGCTGGGGGATGCCGTTGGCGTCCCGCTTGACGTCGACCGGCGCGCTCATGCCCGCCACCTTGACGCTGCCGTCGACCTCCGGGAAGGACGCGCGGACGGCGGCCACCCCCCGGTAGCCGCCGTAGCCGGCGCCGGCCACCAGCAGTACGACCAGCACGATCACGATCAGACGGGCGCGCCGGAACTTTTTCGAGCGGGGCATCTGGGTCCTTGCGGTCCTCACTGGGGGGCGGGCGGACATGTCAAGGGCACGGAGGCCGTGACAGGGCACCACATTAGGCCGACTCGGCTGGCGGCCGTGCACGGGGGACGCTCACGGTGGGATCGGAGGAGGTCAGAGCGGCGGTCGGGAGGAGGCCGGGAAGTGGTCGGGGAGCGGTCGGGAGGAGGCCGGAGAGCAGGGCGGAAGCCCGGACCTGGGGAACGCGTGGCCAATGAACCTAAAGATATGGCAAAATGTTAGACTGAGTAACGATCCGCAAGGGGAGTAATTGGCGCCCCCGGCCGCCACCCCTGTCGGGACCCCGTCCGCCCCCACCACGTCCGAGGTGCCCCTGCGTGAATGTCGACCACCTGAACCAGCTGCTCCTAGAGTTCTCCGTGATCCTGCTGGTCGCGGTGGTCGCCGTGCGCGTCTCCACGAAATCCGGCCTGCCCAGCCTGCTGATCTACCTCGGCATCGGGGTGGCGCTCGGCCAGAACGGCCTCGGCGTCTCCTTCGACAACGCCGAGCTCACCCAGGTGCTCGGCTACGCGGCGCTGGTGGTGATCCTGGCCGAGGGCGGCCTCAAGACCAACTGGCGCGAGGCCAGACCCGTGATGGGGGCGGCCACCGTGCTCGCCACCGTCGGCGTCGGGATCAGCGTCTTCGTCACCGCGGCCGGCGCCCACTGGCTGGTCGGCCTGGACTGGCGCACCTCGCTGCTGCTCGGCGCGATCGTCTCGTCCACGGACGCCGCGGCCGTCTTCTCGGTACTGCGGACGGTGCCCCTGCCGCGCCGGCTGACCGGCCTGCTGGAGGCCGAGTCCGGCTTCAACGACGCGCCCGTGGTCATCCTGGTCGTCGCCTTCGCCGCCGTCGGCGAGACCGACTCCTGGTACGTCCTGATCGGCACGATCATCGCCGAGCTGGCGATCGGCCTGGCCGTCGGCCTCGCGGTCGGCAAGCTGGGCGCGTTCGGCCTCAAGCACGTCGCCCTGCCGTCCTCCGGCCTCTACCCGATCGCGGTCCTGGCCCTCGCCGTGCTGGGCTACGCCGGCGGCGCGCTGCTGCACGGCTCCGGCTTCCTCGCCGTCTACGTCACCGCGGTGATCCTCGGCAACTCCAAGCTCCCGCACGGACCGGCCGTCCGGGGCTTCGCCGACGGCCTGGCCTGGATCGGGCAGATCGGGATGTTCGTCCTGCTCGGCCTGCTCTGCACCCCCGAGTCGATGGGCTCGGCCGTGGTGCCGGCCCTGGTGATCGGCGCGGTGCTGGTCTTCCTCGCCCGGCCGCTCTCGGTGGTGCTCACGCTCACCCCGTTCCGGCTGCCGCTGCGCGAGCAGGCCCTGCTCAGCTGGGCCGGCCTGCGCGGGGCGGTGCCCATCGTGCTGGCCACCATCCCGCTGGTGTCCGGCGCGCCGATGGCCCAGGAAGTCTTCAACATCGTCTTCATCCTGGTCGTGGTCTTCACCCTGCTCCAGGGCCCGACCCTGCCCTGGGTCGCCAAGGGCCTGCGGATCGGCGACGGCTCGATGGGACAGGACCTCGGCATCGAGTCCGCGCCGCTGGAGAAGCTGCACGGTCACCTGCTGTCGGTCGCGCTGGCTCCGGACTCCCGGATGTCCGGCGTGGAGATCGGCGAGCTGCGACTGCCGACCGGGGCGGCGGTCACCCTGGTGGTGCGGGAGGGCAGCAGCTTCGTGCCCGACCGGACGACCGTGCTGCGCGGCGGGGACGAACTGCTGGTCGTCACCACGGACGAGGTGGGCGAGGCGGCCGAGCGGCGACTGCGGGCCGTGGACAAGGGCGGCAAGCTGGCCGACTGGCTGAACGGGCGCAGGGCCTGAAGGTCTCGCCCGGAGTTCACCTTGACTTAACAGGACAACGTTGGATCCGTCCTGTAGTCTCGGGTCCAGCGCGACATCTACGCGCGTATAACCATTGATCGCTGACACACAGCACACCCCAGCATCTGCCTGAAGCAGAGTTGGCGCGACCGCTCGGCGGCCGCGGCCCGGCCCCGGCCCACCGCCGGACCGGCCCGGTAACTACCCCGGTCGACGCGCGAGAGGACGACTCTCGGCGCCGTCGGGGCCGTCCCATGCCCTGCCGCGCTACCAGGCAGCAGGAAGGACCGACCGTGACGGCCCGCCGAACGGTCGAGAGCGTCGAGGACGCCCGGAGCACCGGGAACCCCGGTCACGCCGAGGGCGCCGAGGGCGCCGCCCGCCACCCGAGCACCGCGGACGCCCCCGCGGACTCCACCGCGCCCGCCCGGGTCGGCTACGGGACCCTGCTGCGCACCCCCGGCGCCTGGACGTTCCTGACCCCCGCGCTCCTCGCGCGGCTGCCCTACGCCATGCTCAGCATGGGAATCCTGCTGCTGGTCAAGGACACCCACGGCTCGTACGGCACCGCCAGCACGGTCGCGGCGGTGGCCGCCGTCGCCCAGGCGCTGATCGGCCCGCAGACCGGACGGCTCGCGGACCGGTACGGCCAGGCCCCCGTGCTCGTCCCGACCGTCCTGGTGCACGCCGCCTCGGTCGCCGCGCTGATCGTGCTCGCCCTCGGGCACGCGCCCGCCTGGAGCCTGTTCCTGGCCGCCGCCCCGGCCGGTGCGAGCGTCCCGCAGATCGGCGCCATGGTGCGCGCCCGCTGGATCTCCACCTTCACCGCCGAGGGCGCCTCCGCGTCCTCCGCGGCCAAGGTGAGCACCGCCTTCGCCTTCGAGTCCGTGACCGACGAGTTCACCTTCGTCGTCGGCCCGATCCTGGCCGCCGCCGTCGCCACCTCGGTCAACCCGTCCACCGGGCTGATCGCCGAGGCCGCGCTGACCCTGGTCGGCGGCCTGGCCTTCGCGGCCCAGCGGCGCACCGCGCCGGCCCGGGTGGTGCGCGAGCCCGGTGTCCGGCAGGCGTCGGCGCTCGCCTCCCCCGGCGTCCGGCTGCTGGCCGGCAGCTTCCTGGGCGTGGGCGCCGTCTTCGGCGGCATGCAGGTCTCGGTGAACGCCTTCGCCGACTCGGTCGGCCAGCACGGCGCCGCCGGCACCGTCTACGGCATCTTCGCCGGCGGCTCGATGCTGGCCGGTGTGCTGTACGGCGTGATCGCCTGGCGGCGGTCGGTCCAGCAGCGGATGGTCATGAGCTACGGCCTGCTGGTGCTGGGCTGCTCGACCCTGTGGGCGATGCCCGACCTGGTCGCGCTGTCGGTCGCCGGGCTGGTCTGCGGCCTGGCCATCGCGCCGACCCTGATCAGCGGCTACACCCTGGTCGAGACGCTGGTCGAGGACGGCGCCAAGACCGAGGCGTTCACCTGGCTGACCGGCGCCATCGGCCTCGGCCTGGCGACCGGCGCGACGGCGGCCGGACGGCTGATCGACGCCCACGGGTCGACGGTCGGCTTCCTGGTCCCGGTGGCCGGCGCCGGTCTCGGCCTGATCGCCCTGGTCTCGCTGCGAAGGCTGCTGGTGCCGGCCGGAACGCGCAGCACGGTGGTCACCGGCTCGGTGGAGCGGGGGGCGACCGCCGGGCTGGTGGGGGCCGCCAAGGGCTGACCCGGGGGCCGGAACCGACTCATCTCACATTCGAGTCGCTGGACTGATCCACCGGAATGCCGCATCATTGAGCATCGTTAGCACTCATCAGGCGAGAGTGCCAGGAGGAAGACAAGTGCCCACGTACCAGTACCAGTGCACCGAGTGCGGTAACGGCCTGGAGGCGGTGCAGAAGTTCACCGACGAAGCGCTGACCACGTGCCCCGACTGCCAGGGACGGCTCCGCAAGGTCTTCTCGGCGGTGGGTGTCGTGTTCAAGGGCTCCGGCTTCTACCGGACCGATAGCCGCTCCTCCTCCAGCAGCTCGGTGGGCTCCGGCTCGTCGTCGACCTCTTCGTCGGCGTCGTCCTCGGGCTCCTCGGCGGGCTCGTCCACATCGGGCTCCTCGGGGTCGACGGGGTCCTCGGCGCCCGCCGCGAGCCCCGCTCCGGCGGCCGGCTGACCTTCGGCCGGGCCTCGGCAACAGCTTCTCGGACGGCCCGCCGTTCCCGTTCTCACGGGTACGGCGGGCCTTTCGCGTGTTCCGGGGGGGTGGGTGGTCGCGGGGGTCCGTCGGCGCGGTGCTGCGGGTGCGGTCGGCGCGGTGCCGTAGGTGCGGTGCCGTAGGTGCGGTGCGGCGCTGGTCGGTTCACCCTTCCGGGTGAGTCCGGTTGTCCACAGGCCCGGGTTTTCCACAGGTTCGGGAAAGGGTTTTCCGGCGGGCGCGCGGGCGGCCCAGAGTGGGCACCGCAAGCCCCGAACCAGACCGTGGAGGTGCCCGTGCGTACCGCTTCGCCCGCCCTGTCGCCCCGGCCGCTGCCGATCCCGCCGCTCCCCGCTCCGACCGTTCCGCCCCGGCAGCCGGTGCCCTCGTTCCCGCCGATCGCGGGCCGGACCGGTCCGCGCGGTCGGCTCCGGCAGCTGCTGGGGTCCGGCCCCCGGGTACCGGCCGTGCTGCTCCTCGCGGTGGCGGCCGCACTCGCCCTCGGACCGACCTGGGCGGATCTGCGGCCCCCGGGAGCGGCACCGCCGCTCGGCCGAACGGGTTGTCCGTCGGAGGGGGGAGGAAATCACCCGTGACCGGCGCACGACTTCGTCGTTCACGCGGCATGAAGGGCTTCAAGGAATTCCTGCTGCGCGGAAACGTCGTCGACCTGGCCGTCGCCGTGGTCATCGGTGCGGCCTTCACCGGCATCGTCAACGCCTTCGTCAAAGGCGTGATCAATCCGATCGTCGGCGCGTTCGGGGCCAAGGACCTCGCGTCCTACAGCTCCTGCATCAAGGGGCCCTGCGAGGTGAGCGCCGCCGGTGAGGTCACGTCCGGCATCCTCATCCTCTGGGGCAGCGTGCTCAGCGCGGCGCTGCAGTTCCTGATCACCGCCGCCGTCGTCTACTTCTGCCTCATCCTGCCGATGACGAGGTTCACCGCCAAGCGAAAGACCCTGGCCGAGGTCCAGGCCGAGGCCGAGGCCAAGGAGGTCCTGCTGCTCACCGAGATCCGCGACGCCCTGGTCACCCGGCCCGTCTGAAGCTCGCCCTCGCTCTCACTCTGCCGGACCCTGGGCGCCCGGGGTCCGGGGTCAGGACGACCCCGGATCCCCCGGTCAGTCCCCGTGGTGCGGCGGGCGCTGGCTCAGATACCAGTCCAGCCCCCGTCCACCGCTCTCCCCGGCCCCGGGGCGGTCGCCCCAGCCGGTGTCGGTGTCGTCCCGGGACTGCCGGTCCAGCGGGTCACCGAAGATCAGCCGAGCCTTCGCCGCCGCGTCCGAACCCTCGCCCGGCCGCGCCTTCGGGGCGGCCGGCACCGGCCCGCTCCCCGTCCCGGGCTCCGCGCCCGGCTCTTCGCCCGGGCGGCCGCCCGTCGCGTCCTTCGCCATCGTCTCCTCCACCACTCTCGCCGTCCCCCGCCACCGTCCGCCGTCCCCGACCCTGCCACCAAGCCTAGAAGGCCACGGAAGTGCGGTGGGACGACGGTGGGCCCGGCGCGGACCGCTCCGCACCGGGCCCACCGGGCCGTACCGGCCCCCGCCCGCACCACCCCGCGCGCACCACGCCTCCGGACACCTCCGTTACGCGGCCTCGAAGCCCGCGTGGTCGGCGATCTTCTTCAGCTCGGCCAGCGCGTGCTTCTCGATCTGGCGGATCCGCTCACGGGTCAGCCCGTGCTGCTTGCCCACCTCGGTGAGGGTGCGCTCGCGGCCGTCCTCCATGCCGTACCGGGAGCGGATGATCGACGCCGTCCGGTCGTCCAGCCGCCCGATCAGGCCGTCCAGCTCCTCACGGCGGAGCATGACCATCACGGCATCCTCGGGGGACGTCGCCCCGGTGTCCTCGACCAGGTCGCCGAACTGGGTCTCGCCCTCGTCGTCGACCGACATGTTCAGGCTGACCGGGTCGCGCGCCCAGTCCAGCACGTCCTTGATCCGGGCCTCGGTGGTGTCCAGCTCGGCCGCGATCTCGGCCGGCTCGGGCTCACGGCCCAGCTCCTTCGACTTCTCCCGCTGCACCCGTCGGATCCGGCCGAGCTCCTCGACCAGGTGGACGGGCAGCCGGATGGTGCGCGACTGGTCGGCGATCGACCGGGTGATGGCCTGGCGGATCCACCACGTCGCGTAGGTGGAGAACTTGAAGCCCTTGGCGTAGTCGAACTTCTCCACCGCGCGGACCAGGCCCGCGTTGCCCTCCTGGATGAGGTCCAGCAGGGGCAGGCCGCTGCGCGGGTAGCGCCGGGCCACGGCGACCACGAGACGGAGGTTCGACCGGATGAAGACGTCCTTGGCGCGCTCGGCGTCCTCGGCTATCGCCTCCAGTTCCTCGCGCTGCACGCCCTCGGGAAGCCCGCCCTCGTCCAGCAGGTGCTGGGCGTACACACCGGCCTCGATCCGCAGCGAGAGCTCGACCTCTTCGGCGGCATCGAGCAGGGGTGTCCTGGCGATCTCGTCGAGGTACATGCCGACCAGGTCACGGTCGGCCTCGAAGTTGGTCGGGCGGGCCGCGCGAGTCCGGTCGGCCCTGTCGCGAACGACGGCACGGGTGGCCATGCTTGCTCCCTTGCTGGTGGTTGCCGAGGTCTGCTGCCTGCCCCCAGGAGGGCACGACGTGCGGGCCCGGAGGGGCTCACACGTAACGATCCAACGAACAGATTCCGGACAACATTCCCAAGTCGCTCAGATTCTTCCCTGGATGCAGTATCCTGCAAGATTTCCCCCCGATTCTGGACGGAGAGTGAGCGAGCGGGCACCGCGGGTGCCGCTTCGGGACCGTTCCGGCGCAGCCCGCGCACGGCCCCCGTCAGGCACAACCCCGCCGGCGCCGGGCGCGTTCCCGCGCAGAGCCGCGCCCCCGCACCGGCGCACGCAGGTTCTCCGCACAAAAGATGCCAAATCGCTATCACCGCAGCGCGCGCTCGGCACAGGCGGCTGGGAAGGTGTCAGCCATGCACCTGACCAACAGCTCGCCCGCCATCACCGCGCGTGATCGCCACCTGCTCCGGCACGCGGCACTCGCGGTCTGTTGCGCCGGACTGTTCGCCGCCCTCGCGGCCCTGGTGCAGACCGGCTGGGGCCCGCTCGCCTGGTTCGACCGCGAGCTGACCCGCGATCTGCACCGCTACGCGGCCGATCACACCGTGTGGACCGCCTCGGTGCAGATGTTCTCCGACATCGGCGGAACGATCACCATGCGCGGCGTGCTCGGCGCCGTCACGCTCTGGCTCTGGCTGATCGGCGCCCGGACCCTGGCCGGCTGGGTCGCCGCCCAGACCCTGATCGGCTGGGGCGGCCAATGGGTGCTCAAGCTCTCCTTCGGCCGCCAGCGTCCGGCCTTCTCCGACCCGGTCGCGCACGCCGACGGCCCCGCCTTCCCCTCCGGGCACGCGATGGCCTCCGTGATCACCTGCGCGGTGCTGGTCGGCCTGCTCTGGCCCCGGGCCCGCCGCGCCGGCCGCGCCACCGCCTGCACGACCGCCGCGCTGACCGTCCTCGCGATCGGCGCCTCCCGGATCTTCCTGGGCCTCCACTGGTCCACCGACGTGCTGGCCGGCTGGCTCGCCGCCGGCATCGTCCTCGGCGCCGTCACCGTCCTCGTCGAACTCGCCCGCCCCGGCGCCCTCGCCCGTGACTTCCGCCGGGTGGACTGGCGCACCCGCCCCCGCGTCCAGCGGGTCCTCGTCTCCCCACCCCACCCGCCCCGCGGAACCAGCCCCTCGGACGACCTCCCGGACGACCTCGCCGACGGTCCCGGGGACGACCTCGGCGAGGCTCCCTCGGACCGCCCCGTCCCCGACCGGCCCGACGGCTTCCTACACCGACCGCCCTCCCCACCCACGGGCGACCGGACCGCCCGGCGCGCCGGCTGAGAACGCCGTGGGCCCCCTCGGTCGAAACCGAGGGGGCCCACGTCCTACGTCTTCCGCCGGAACCGGCGCTGTGCCCCAGGCAGGATTCGAACCTGCGACACCGGCTTCAGGAGCACAGTCGTCGCTGACCTGCCCTGACCCGTACCGACAGAGGTGCGGTGCATCGCAAGCCCTCACCACCACCCGTACTCCCCGCCCGTAATGGCACGCCCGCGGCACGGCGGACCGCGGGCCGGCGGGCACGAAGCGACCCGTCCCCGCGTGCGCGGGGCCGACGGGCGCCGGCCGATCCAGCCGAACGTGGACTCGGGACCATCCCCGCGTGCGCGGGGCCGACACTTCGTGACCGGCAGCGTTGCCGGCGAGGCACAGTCCGAACAGTCGGTTCGGCCGAGCCTGCCGAGATGGACGCCAAGCGCCCATGGCCCCCGCAGCCCCCACCTCGGTCTCTGCGACGAACAGCCTCGGTGTCGGCCAGCCCGCGGCACGAAGGGTCGGGTCCGCGGCCCCGGGGCCGGGGCCGGGGCCGGGGCACGCTGAGCGAGCCGGCCCGGGCCCACGGGCGACCGGACCGCCCGGCGCGCCGGCTGACCACCGCTCTCCCGGGAACGCCGTGGGCCCCCTCGGTCGAAACCGAGGGGGCCCACGTCCTACGTCTTCCGCCGGAACCGGCGCTGTGCCCCAGGCAGGATTCGAACCTGCGACACCGGCTTTAGGAGAGCCGTGCTCTATCCCCTGAGCTACTGAGGCGGGGAAGACCGCTGACAGCCTAGCGGATCGGCGGGGACGGTTGGACGGGGACGGGTCCCGGGGCGGGCGGGCCGACGGTGGGTCAGCGGGGCCGGGGGCGGCCCGGCCTGCGGAAGGAGCGCCGGTTAGCCTGGGAGGACGGGACTCGGCGGCCCTCGGCCCCGGGGCCGTCCGGCCGGAGACGGAGGCGGGGGCGGCAGATGGTGGCGGGCGAGCGGTGGTACGAGAGATCCGTCCGCCGGACGGCACGGGCGGCCGGGCCGGCGACCTGGCTGACCCCGGCGCTGGTGATGCTGGTGGTCGGGGGCTACCGGCTGGCGACCCCCACCCTGTGGCGGGACGAGGTGGCGAGCTGGACGTCCGCCGTCCGCCCGCTCGGTGAACTGCTGCGGATGCTGCAGCACGTCGACGCCAGCAACGGCACCTACTACGTCCTGCTGCACGGCTGGATCACGCTGTTCGGCGACTCGGCGATCGCGCTGCGGCTGCCCTCGGTACTGGCCATGGCGGGCGCGGCGGCGTTCACCGCGCTGACCACCGCCCGGCTGTTCGGCGGCCGGGTCGCCGGCGCCTCCGCCGGGCTGCTCTTCGCGACCGTCCCGCTGGTCTCCCGGTACGCCCAGGAGGCCCGCTCCTACGCGCTGGTCACCTGCGCCGTCGCCGCCGCCACCTGGTTCCTGCTGCGCGCGCTGGACCGGTCGACGCCGTGGCGGTGGGCCGCGTACAGCCTGGCGATGGCCCTGGCCGGCGCCGCGCACCTGGTCTCGCTGAGCGCCCTCGCCGGGCACGCGGCGCTGGTCGCGCCCCACCTGTGGGGGAGCCGCGGGCCGGACCTGCGGCGGCTGCTCGGCCGGCTTGCGCTGGTGCTCACCGCCCTGGTCGCGGCGGTGCTGCCGGTCGCGCTGCTCGGCCGCCAGCAGTCGGAGCGGCAGCTGGGCTGGCTCGCCCGACCGAGCGTCGACCAGCTGTGGCACTTCGGCGAGCCGCTGTTCGGATCGGCCCGGGTGTTCCACGTCTTCCTGGTGCTGGCGGTGCTGGCCCTGGTGCTGCCCGGACGGCGCGGTCCGGCGCTGCGACTGCTGCTGCTGGCGGTGCTGCCGGTACTGGCGGTCTGGCTGCTCTCGCGCGGCTCCACCTCCTACTTCCTCGACCGGTACCTGCTGTTCACGGTCCCCGCCTGGGCCGCGCTGGCCGGCTGCGGGGTCGGCGCGGTGTACGCGGTGGTGACGGCGGCGGCCAAGCCCGGCCGGACCCGACCGGGGCTGCGGGTGGCGGGGCTGGTGCTCGCGGTCGGCGTGGTGGGGGTGGCCGGTGCGGCGGCGCTGCCACGGCAGTCGCTGGTGCGCTACCCGGGGTCGCACGCGCAGTCCAAGGAGCCCTACCAGGCGGTGGCCCGGCTGATCGCGGCCGGCTACCGGCCCGGGGACGGACTGGCCGCGCCGATCGGTGACCAGGCGTGGTCGATGGTCGGCCCCGGTGTCTCCTACTACCTGCCGAACGAGGTCCGGCCGTACCCCCTGTTCGTGGCGAGCGGCGCCGTCACGGCCGGGGACCTCTTCCCGATACCGTGCCCGCGGCCCGCGGACTGCACCGGGGCCGGGACCCGCACCTGGCTGGTCGTGCTGGGTGACACCACCGATCCGCTGGCCGAGCTGCCCGGCGACGAGGCGGCCGCCCTGCGGGGCCGGTTCGGCCCGCCGCAGCAGGTGACCCCGCTGGGCGGGATGACGCTCGCGCTGCTGGAAGGAGCCGACGCCGGACGCTGACCCGCGCCCCGGCCGTCCCCTCCCCCGGTGCGCGGGCAACCACCCGCGCGCCGCGGCGCGGCCCGGATGCGGCCCGCCGGGACCCGGGCGACGATGGATCACGGCGACCAGGTCGGGAGGACCGTCCGTGAGCGAGCAGCCGAGCGAGCCACCTCCCGGGCGGCCGGTTCCTCGGCCGGAGGATCGGGCGCCCCGGCGGAGGGACCGGTGGAAGCAGCGGTCGACGGCCCTGGCCGGTTCCGCCCGCGAGCTGCCGCACCAGGTCCCGCTGGTGGGCCGGGCCCTGCGCCAGTTGTTCCGGGTGAACCTGCTGGACTGCGCCACCCGGCTGGCCGCGCAGGCTTTCCTGAGCGCCCTGCCCGCGCTGTTCGTGGTCTCGGTGTTCACGCCCGCGGCCGTCCGGGACGGTCTGGTGCACTCGCTGCGCAAGGAGCTGGGACTCCAGGGCGCGGCCGCCGATTCCGTCCAGCAGTTGCTCGGGACCGGCCACCAGGAGGACACCGGCTTCGGGGTGATCGGCGCGGTGGTGACCCTGCTCTCGGCGACGGCGCTGAGCCGGGCCATGCAACGGGTGTGCGAGCGCTGCTGGGAGCTGCCCAAATCGGGCACCAGGGTCGCGGCCTGGCGCTGGCTGGTCTGGCTGCTGGTGTGGCTGGTCTGCCTGGTGTGCCAGACCCCGGTCCGGGACGGCTTCGGTCTGGGCGCCTGGCTCGGCCTCCCGCTCACCTTCCTGGGGGCGACGGCCCTCTGGTGGTGGACCCAGCACCTGCTGCTGGGCGGCCGGGTGCGCTGGCTGCCGCTGCTGCCCGGGGCGCTGCTCTCCGGGGTGGCCGTGGTCGGGGTCGGGGTGGCCTCGCGGGTCTACCTGCCGGGCGCGATGGGCCGCAGCATCGGCCAGTTCGGTCCCTACGGCGTGGTGTTCACCGCGCTGTCCTGGCTGATCGTGGTGTTCACGGGGGTGACGCTGGCGATCGCGCTGGGCCGGGTACTGGCCGAGGAGGAGACGATCGCCGAGTTCCTGGGCTCGCGCACCGAGCCGGGCCGCTGGGGCGGTCCGCGCTTCTGAGCGCGGACCGCCCCGGCGACGGGCCCGGGCAGTGCCCCCGGGACGGAGGGCCCGGGCGACGGGCCTCAGAGGGCCCGGGTCAGCCGGTCCAGGATGGACGGCGGGGCGAGGTCGGACTTCAGCACGACCGGCACCTCGACCTTGTCGGCACCCTCACCGGCCCGCAGCACGCCGACCTGGGTCCCGGCCGCCACCCGGTGCCCGACCTTCAGCGGGTCCAGCACCAGGGTGCCGGTGATGCCGGGGAAGCCGCCCACCGAGAGGTCCTGCGCGGCGACCACGGGGACGGAACCGCCGAGGCCGTCGTCGACCCGGCCGACCACGTCGCCCTGCTTGGCCAGGGTCTGACCGGTGAGCCCGTTCTGGGCCGCCTGGATCTGCTTGGCGCTGACGGTCTGCACCACCTTGAGGATGCTGGGCTCGGCGGCGGTCGGCGGCTGGCCCAGGGTGACACCGAGGATCAGTCGCCGCACACCGGCGACGTCCTTGAACGCGGCCCACATCAGGCAGCCGCCGGCCGGGGTGCTGGAGCCGGTCTTGACGCCGATGATGCCGTTCTTGGGCGAGATCAGCGTGTTGGTGTTGGGGATCTTCTGGTTGTTGAAGGTGGTGTCCGCGGTCGACACGATCTGCCGGAAGATCTCGTCCTGCATCACCTGCTCGGCCAGCTTCAGCTGGTCCTTGGCCGTGCTCCTGGTCTCGGCGTTGAAGCCGGCCGGGTCGGTGTAGGTGGTGTTGGTCATGCCGAACCTGGCGGCGGTGTCGTTCATCTTCTTGACGAACGCCTCCTCCGATCCGGAGTCCCAGCGCGCGAGCAGCCGGGCCACGTTGTTGGCGGAGGGCAGCATCAGCAGCTCCAGCGCCTGGTACTGGCTGAGCTGCTGCCCCTCGGTGAGCGTGACCCGGGACTCGTCGACGTTGCCGGACTCCTGGGCCGCCTGCTTGTCGACGGTGATCTTCGGGCCGCCCTCGCCCTTCTTCAGCGGGTGGGCCTGGAGGATGAGGTAGGCGTTCATGACCTTGGTGACACTGGCGATCGAGGCCGGTGTCTCCGGGCCCGAGCTGCCCAGACTGCCGACCCCGACCACCTCGGCGGCCGACTGGCCCTTGGCCGGCCAGGCCAGGTCCAGCGGGTCGCCGGCGAAGCCGAAGCCGCCGGCGGCGGTCATCCGCACCTTGCTGTCCGGCAGCGGCCGGAGCAGCTGGGCGGTGACCACCGCGCCGAGGACGACGGCGAGGAAGATCGTCCAGATGGTGATCCGCTTGAGCACGCGGCGCAGCGGCGAGACCGGCCGTCCGTTGAGCGTGGCCAGCACGTCCATGGCCTCGGAGGTGGACTCCGGGAAGGGCAGCGGCGCGGGCTCCGGCTCGGGCAGCGGTTCGGGCGCGGGCGGCGGCGCGGGGACCGGCGCGGGGCGCGGCTCCGGGGTCGGCGCGGGCCCGGGCTCCGGCTCGGGCAGCGGTTCGGGCGCGGGCGGCTTCGGGACGGTGTCCGCGGCGGCGGGGAGGCGCAGCATCCGCGTTCGTTCGGTGTCCTGCCGCTTCTCGAACTTCTCCGCCCGGGCGGCCTTGGCCGCCCCGGCGGCCGGTTCCGCCGGTTCCGCCGCTGCCCCTTGGCCGGCCGGTTCGGCCGTCGCCGGGGACGCGGGCGCGGGTGCCGGGGCGGTCGCGGACGCCGGCTGCCCGTCGGCCCCCGTGTCGCTCCCGGCGGGTTCGGTCGCGCTCCCCTCCTCGGTCCCGCCCTCGGCCTCGGCCTCCGCTCCGGCCTTCGCCCCGGCCCCGGTCCGACCGGCGGCGCCGACCGGCCCGGCCGTCGTCGGTGCCGTCCGAATGGCGAGACGCGGGTCGGTGCCGGTCGGGCGGTCCGACGCGTCGGACCCGGCCCCGTCGGCCGCCTCCGCCCGCTCGGCCGGACCGATCGCGGTGGCCCCCGACGGCCCGCGCGGCCGGTCCGGCAGGCGAAGTGCGGTGGTGGCGTCGTCGGAGGGCAGGCGCAGCGCGGTGGTGGCGTCGTCCGACGGCATCCGCAGCGCGGTGGTCGCCTGGTCCACGGGCATCCGCAGCGCGGTCGTCCGGGTGTCCGAATCCCGGACGCGCAGCTGCACCGTGGCGGGCCTGGGCGGCCGGACCGATCCGCCGTCGGCGGCTTCTTCGGCGGCACCCGGGGCGCCGGACGCGGTGTCGTCCGCGGTGTCGGCGGTGTCGTCCGCGGTGTCGGCTGCGGCGTCCTTCGGGGCCTCGCCCGAGTCGCCGGACGGGGTGTCGCCGGACGGGGCGCCGACGGTTTCCGCGGCCTCGGCGGCCGGACCGGTGGTGCCGCCCGGCTCCGGGCGCACCTCCTCGCCCGCCGCCCGGTCCGCCGTCGGCGCGGCCGCCTTCCGGACCGCGGCGGACCCGGCCGGTTCGCCGTCCCGCTCCCGCACCCGCTCGCCGTCCCGCAGCACCCTGTCGGGGGACTCGCCCACGTAACCCAGCCTCCTCAACGCCCGGCGGGGCACCGGCCGACCCGATTTCGGGAAGCCGGTACCCCGCCCCGTGTACCTGTACAGTCTCCGCCACCGGCGACCGATCCGGTCGCCCACACCCCGCCCGACCGGCGGTTATTGGCGCGGCACGGCCGCACCGCGGCCTGTTCAACGGTCAGACGCCGGGCCCGCCACGGGCGGTTCCCCCGGTCGATCGCAAGGTCACGATTCGGAGGCGTACTCGACAAGCCCGTGTGAGAGGCGTCACGCTGTTTCCCATCCACGCGGGGAGGCTTGGATGGGCAAGAGCCGCAGAACTGTTCCCGAGGAGCTCTTGCTGCTCGCTTTGGACCCGGCCACGGGCACCACGGCGCAGCCGCAGACCCTCGACCTCGGACTCGCCGGGGCACAGCTCGTCGAGCTGTCCCTGGCCGGACGGATCGTTCCTGAGGGTGACCGAATCGCCGTGGTGCTCCCACGGCCGACCGGCGACCCCACACTCGACCACGCGCTCGAACTGCTGCGGCGACGCGGCAGCCCGGTCCGCGCCGCGCACTGGATCGGCGGACCCCGACTGGGGCTGCGGCAGACCTACCTGGCGCACCTGGAGCGCTGCGGCATGGTGACCGCCGTGCCCGGTCAGGTGTGCGGGGTGCTGCCGACGATCCGCTATCAGGCGTCGGACGACTGCACCAACGCCGCGATCAAGCAGCGGCTGGACACCGCGATCCGCACCGGCGTGCCGCCGGACCCACGGACGGCCGCGCTCGCCGCCCTGGCGCACTCGGTCGGTCTGGGCAAGCACCTGTACCCGGGCAACGAGGGCCGGTCCTCACGGTCCCGGTTGCGCGATCTGATCCGCTACGACCCGCTGGGCGGGATGGTCGCGCACGCCGTGATGGACGTACAGAACGGCCTGCCGAGCCAGCAGAACCGTTCCTCCCAGACCGCTCCGGCGCCGTCGGGCTCGGGAGGCCGGGCCGGTCCGCGCTCGACGGCTGGGCGCGGCAGCGGCGGCGGCCGGGTCGCGGCATCCCGGGTCGGTGTCCGCTGAGGCTCCCGCCGAGGCCGGACACCCGCCGGGTACCGCACCGGCGCCCGCACCGGGGCCCACACAGGGGCCGGGGCCCGGACCCCCATCCGGACCCACCGCTCGGCCCGCGGTCCCACGGGCACCAGAACCACCCCGCGCGCCGAGCGCGCACCAGCGCGAACGGCAGCGCGCAGCTGACCGCTCACGCCCCGCCGGGGCGCCGAGCAACCGGCACCACCCAGCAGTGAGGAGGGGCGGTCGCCCGCGACGGAAGTCGCCGGGCGACCGCCCCTCCGCCGTCCCCCGCGTCGGTCCGGCCCCACCCGGACCCCCGGCCGCATACCGCCCCCGCACGTGCCACCAGCACCTGCGCGGCCCCGAGCCGCATCCGCACCGCATCCGTCGCACCGCCCGCACCACCGCCGGACCCGGGCCGTGGCGCCTCTACCACTCGGAGGTGCCCGCTGTCTCGCCGAAGCGCTTTTCCGATGATCTGTTCTACTGCGCTCCTGCGATTTCCCGGCGCCGACCTGATCCGGGGTGACATGCTGCTCAACGTCAGGGGGTTGATCCAGATTTCCACCGTGTTCCGAGGACTTCCGTTCCAACGATCACCAGAGGTCCTACCGGAGGTCGACGTGTCCGCGAACATCAATCCCACGGTGCGTCGTCGACGCCTGGGCTCGGAGCTGCGCAAGCTCCGGGACTCGGCCGGGATGACCGCGGAGGAGGTCGCCGGCCGGTTGATGGTCTCCCAGTCGAAGATCAGCCGACTGGAGAACGGCCGCCGCAGCATCAGCCAGCGCGACGTCCGCGACCTGTGCGACGTCTACGGCGTCGCCGACGAGGCGATGCGGGCCAGCCTGATGGAGATGGCCCGGGAGTCCCGGCAGCGCGGCTGGTGGCACGACTTCAACGACATGCCCACCCCCTACAGCGTCTACATCGGGCTGGAGGCCGAGGCGTCGTCGATCCGCGCGTACGAGTCCTCCTTCGTGCCCGGGCTGCTGCAGACCGAGCAGTACGCCCAGGCCGTGGTCGAGGGCACCCAGCCGGACACCGACGCCCTCTCCGTGCAACGCCGGGTGCAGGTCCGGATGAAGCGCCAGGACCGGGTCAACGGCGAGAACCCGCTGGGCAGCCTGTGGACGGTGATAGACGAGGCGGTGCTGCGCCGCGAGGTCGGCAGCAAGGAAGTGATGGCCCACCAGCTCAAGCACATGCTCGAACTGAGCCAGCGCCCCAACATCACCATCCAGGTCATCCCGTTCTCGCACGGCGCCCACCCCGGAATGACCGGGACATTCTCCCTGCTGGAGTTCCCGGAGTCAGCCGATTCGACGGTTGTCTACTTCGAAGGGGTGACGAGCGATCTCTACCTGGAGAAGGAGGCCGACGTGCGCCGCTATACCAGTCTCTACGACCACCTGCGGGCGGCCGCGCTCGGGGTGGCGGAGACCCGCTCACTGATAGCCGACATTGAAGAGGGATACCACCGATGAGCACCACCTTCGAGAACAGGACGAGCTGGCGCAAGAGCAGTCACAGCGGCGGCAACGGCGCGTGTGTGGAGATCAGGGTGCCGGCCGCCGACCAGGTGGCCGTCCGTGACTCCAAGGACCCGGAGGGGCCGCAGCTGCGCTTCTCCCCCGAAGCCTGGAACGCGTTCGCCGCCGCCGCGGGTGCCGGAGCGTTCGGCAGTCCCTGACCGGCCCCGTGCCGGCTCCCGGCCCAGGTGCCCGTAGCGGTGTCCGTCGCCCTCCCCCTGGGCGGCGGCCACCGCTACGGGCATCCGCGCGTCCGGAGGCCCGCCACCGGCACCCACCCCGTGGGCCACCGGCCGAGGACCGGGCCCCGCAGGACCGGGCCCCGCAGGACCGGGTCCAGCAGTACCGGACGGAGCGGAACCGGGCCGAGGATCAGCCGAACACCGGATACCGGGCCGCCCAGGCCGCGCCCTCCGCGGTGTCCCGGCTGTGCAGCTCGGGCCCGTGCATCAGCTCCAGGACGAAGTCGTCGGCCAGCTCCAGCAGCGCCCCGCGCCCTTCGAGACCCGCCACCAGACCGGGCGGCAACGCGGTGTCACCGTGCAGGACGCCGAGCAGGTTGCCGCAGACCGCGCCGGTGGAGTCGCTGTCCCCCGAGTGGTTCACCGCCAGCAGCAGCCCGGACCGGACGTCGTGCGCGACCAGCGCGCAGTACACCCCGATCGCCAGCGCCTCCTCGGCGACCCAGCCCTCCCCCAGCGCCTCGACCCGCTCGGCGGACGGCTCCCCCGCTCGCACCGCGTCCAGCGCGGCCCGCAGCGCCGCCGTGGTCTCCTCGTGCGCCGGCCGCTCCGACAGCAGCGCGAGCGCCAGGTGCACGCCCTCCTCCAGGGTGCCGCCCCGGGCCACGGTCTGGACGATCACCGCCAGCGCGCCGGCCGAGAGGTAACCGGTGGGATGGCCGTGGGTCAGTACCGAGCACTCCACCGCCAGTTGGAACACCAGGCCCGGCTCCCAGGTGGTCAGCAGCCCGAACGGCGCCGCCCGCATCACCGTGCCGCAGCCCTTGGAGTGCGGGTTCTTCGGCGCCTCCAGGGTGCCCAGCCGCTCGGCGTCCGGTCCGGAGAGACCGGAGAGGCACGCTTGGCCCGGCGCCCGCTGCGCGTAGAGCCACTCCTCCCGGCCGAGCCAGCCGAGGTCGGCCCGGCGCTCGTCGGGGCCCCAGTCCCGCTGGGTGACGGCCCAGCGCAGATACGCGCGGTGGACGTCGGTGGGCGGGTGCCAGCTGCCGGTGTCCCGGCGGATGTGGGCGCGTATCAGCCCGTCGAGGGTGAACAGCACCATCTGGGTGTCGTCGGTGACCGCGCCCAGTCGCCCGTACGCGGGGATGTACCCGGTGACACCGAGCGGGCCGTGCGCGGCGCGGATCTTCTCCAGGGACTCGAACTCCACGCCCGCGCCGAGTGCGTCCCCGATCGCCCCGCCGAGCAGGCATCCCCGCACCCGGCTGCGGAAGTCCTGCTGCTGGGCGCGGGACCACAGTGGCATCACGGCAAGCGCCTTTCGTCCGGGAGCGGGAGGGACGCGCGACGCACGGCCGGTCGCGCGCCCTCGCACTGTATTCGAATGCCCGAACAGCCCGGCAGGGTTCCCGCTCCACCGGATCACCACCGGATGTTCCGCCACCCGCCGGACTCCGCGGGTTTCGTCCCGGCGCAGGTGGCGGCCCTCCGCCCTAGTCGACCAGCGGCAGCAGGTCCGGCAGGTGCCCGTCCGAGGCCAGCGCGGCGGCGAGCCGCTCGGCCGGCACCTCCCCGTAGGTCGTGGTGCGCTGCCGGTGCGGCCGCCCGGCCGCCTCGGCGATCGCCCGGAGGTCCCGGACCGACTTGTAGCTGCCGTACGCCGAACCTGCCATCCGCGAGATGGTCTCCTCCATCAGCGTGCCGCCGAGGTCGTTGGCGCCCGAGCGGAGCATCTCCGCCGCGCCCTCGGCGCCCAGCTTCACCCAGCTGGTCTGGATGTTGGGGATGTGCGGGTGCAGCAGCAACCGGGCCATCGCGATCACCGCCCGGTTGTCCCGCGCGGTCGGTCCCGGCCGGGCGATCCCGGCCAGGTAGACCGGGGCGTTGGTGTGGATGAAGGGCAGCGTCACGAACTCGGTGAAGCCGCCGGTGCGCTGCTGGATCTCCGCGAGCAGCCGCAGGTGGCCCACCCAGTGCGCGGGGGTGTCCACGTGCCCGTACATCATCGTGGAGGAGGAGCGGATCCCCAGTTCGTGCGCGGTGCTGACGACCTCCACCCAGGTCGCGGCCGGCAGCTTGCCCTTGGTGAGCACCCAGCGGACCTCGTCGTCCAGGATCTCGGCGGCCGTGCCCGGGATGGTGTCCAGGCCGGACTCCTTGGCCCGCTGCAGCCAGTCCCGGATCGACAGGCCGGTCCGGGTCGCGCCGTTGACCACCTCCATCGGCGAGAAGGCGTGCACGTGGATCCCGGGAACCCGCTCCTTCACCGCGCGGGCGATGTCGAAGTAGGCGGTGCCGGGCAGGTCCGGGTGGATGCCGCCCTGCATGCAGACCTCGGTGGCGCCGACCTCCCACGCCTGCGCGGCCCGGTCGGCGACCTGGTCCAGCGAGAGGCTGTAGGCGTCGGCGTCGGTGCGGCGCTGGGCGAAGGCGCAGAACCGGCAGCCGGTGTAGCAGACGTTGGTGAAGTTGATGTTCCGGGTGACGCAGTAGGTGACCACGTCGCCGACCGTGTCCCGGCGGACGGCGTCGGCGATCCGGCACAGCGCGTCCAGGGCCGGGCCGTCCGCCTGGAACAGCGCCAGCGCCTGCTCGTCGGTGAGCCGGGTCGGGTCGTCGGCCGCCACCGCGAGGGCGGCCCGCACCTCGCCGTCGAGCCGCTCCGGGGCGCCGGTCGGACCGGGGACGGCCGAGGCCGCCTGCTCCCGCAGCACCTCCCAGTCGCCGTAGACGTCCTCGAAGTCCGCCCGGCGGTCGCCGGTGCGGCCCTCGGTGTCGATGGCGCTGTGCAGATCGGTGCGGCCGTAGGACTCCGGCAGGTCCTCCGGCTCCTGCCAGGGGCGTCCTGTGACCACCGCGTCCGGGCGGGCCAGACCGGTCTCCGGGTCGGCCAGTGCCCGGACGTGCGGCAGCACTCGCGGGTCCAGCCAGGGCTCGCCGTGCCGGACGTACTCGGGGTAGACGGCGAGCCGCTCGCGCAGCTCGAACCCGGCCGCCGCCGAACGCTCGGCCAGCTGCTCGACCAGGGGCCAGGGGCGCTCCGGGTTGACGTGGTCGGGCGTCAGCGGGGAGACGCCGCCCCAGTCGTCGACACCGGCCCCGATCAGCCGCTCGTACTCGCCGTCCACCAGGTTCGGCGGGGCCTGCAGGCAGGCGGAGGGGCCCATGATGTGCCGGGCCACCGCGACGGTGGCGACCAGCTCGTCCAGCTCCGCGTCCGGCATGCCGCGCATCGCGGTGTCCGGCTTGGCCCGGAAGTTCTGCAGGATCAGTTCCTGGATGCCGTGGTAGGCGCGGGAGACCCGGCGCAGCGCGAACAGCGACTCGGCGCGCTCCTCGTAGGTCTCGCCGATTCCGATCAGCAGGCCGCTGGTGAACGGCACCGAGCTGCGGCCGGCGTCCTCCAGCACCCGGAGCCGGACGGCCGGCTCCTTGTCGGGCGAGCCGTGGTGCGGGCCGCCGGGCTCGCTCCACAGGCGGGTGGCGGTGGTCTCCAGCATCATCCCCATCGAGGCGGAGACCGGCTTGAGCCGCTGGAAGTCGGTCCAGCTCAGCACCCCGGGGTTGAGGTGCGGGAGCAGCCCGGTCTCCTCCAGGATCCGGATCGACATGGCGCGGACGTAGGCGACGGTGTCGTCGTAGCCGTGCGCGTCCAGCCACTCGCGGGCCTCGGGCCAACGGTCCTCGGGCTTGTCGCCGAGGGTGATGAGCGCTTCCTTGCAACCGAGCGCGGCGCCCCTGCGGGCGACCTCCAGCACCTCGTCCGGGGACATGTACATCCCGTGGCCGGTCCGGCGGAGTTTGCCGGGGACGGTCACGAAGGTGCAGTAGTGGCACTTGTCCCGGCAGAGCCGGGTGAGCGGGATGAACACGCTCTTGGAGTAGGTGATGACGCCGGGGCGGCCGGCCGCTTCGAGGCCGGCGTCACGGACCCGGGCGGCGCTGGCGCAGAGGTCGCGCAGGTCCTCGCCCCTGGCCCGGAGCAGTACCGCCGCCTCGGTCGCGTCCAGCGCGACACCGTCCCGGGCGCGGCGCAGGGCGCGGCGCATCGCGTTGGCGGTCGGAGAGTTGGATGCGTCCATGCCGCGACCCTACGCCAGTTCACGTACGTTCCTCGTACGTTCGGAGGAGACGACCCTGAGGGGTCCTCAGGGTCGGCTGCGACGCGAGATCGAGCCGGATCCAACCCTGCAGGGCGATGACGCGGGCGACGCGGGACCGTCTAATGGATACCCAGGGACAGTCGGTCACTGACGGAGGGGTTGGACGGATGACGGACGACAGGGCGACCGCGGGCGGCGGCCCGGCGGACGAGTGGCAGGACGGGGCTCCCTACCGGTCCCGCCGACGCACGCTGGTGCGCGTCGCGGTGCCGCTGGCGGTCACGGCCGCGATCGCCGCCGGTGTGGGGCTGGTACCGGCGCTGGCGGACACCTCGCCGCCGGAGCTGCCCGCGCTGACGGCGGAGCAGCTGGTGGCGAAGGTGCTGGGCTCCCAGGCCGAGACGCTGACCGGCACGGTGTCGGTCACGGCCGACCTCGGGGTGCCGAGCCAGCTGCTGGGCGCCGCGGCCGGCGGCCTCGGCGGCGCCCCGGGCGGTGGTTCCGGGGGCAGGTCCTCGGGCGCCGCCCCGGAGGCGAAGCTGACCGGCCTGCTCGGTGGCGAGCACCGGCTGCGGGTCGCGGTGGACGGGCCGGACCGGCAGCGGATCGGCCTCCAGGAGCAGCTGGCCGGCTACGAGATGATCCGCAACGGCGACCAGGTCTGGACGTGGGACAGCAGCACCAATGAGGCCGTGCACCTGACCGGGGCCCGGCCGGACGCGAAGGCGGACGGCCACCCGGGCAAGAGCCCGCTGACCGGGGTGCCGACCACTCCGCAGGAGGCGGCCCGGCAGTTCCTGACCGCGAGCGCGGGCACCACCACCGTCACCGTGGACGGCACCGTGAACGTGGCCGACCAGAAGGCGTACCGGCTGAGCGTGAAGCCCGCCGGGTCCGGCTCGACGATCGGCGAGGTCCGGATCGCGGTGGCCGCCGACAACAGCGTGCCGCTGTCGGTCGTGGTCAAGGGCACGGACGGCGGCACGGTGCTGGACGTGCACTTCACCGAGGTCTCGTTCGCCGCGCCGGCCGCCAAGACCTTCGAGTTCACCCTGCCCAAGGGCGCCAAGGTGACGGAGCGCAAGGCCGACCCGGCCCCGCGCGCCGAGGTGACCCCGGAGGAGGCCAAGGCCGCCGCCGAGGGGCTGAACGTGATCGGCGAGGGCTGGACGGCGGTGCTCTCCGCCAAGCTGCCCACCGACGACGTGTTCGTCGCGGCCGAGGCCAAGGGTCCGCGTGGCAAGGGCGGGCACGGCCCGGGCGGCGGCGGCAAGCTGCAGAACCCGCTCGCGCTGGTGAAGTCGCTCGGCAAGCCGGTCGCCGGCGGCTCGCTGATCAGCACCAAGGTGCTGAACGTGCTCGTCACCGACGACGGCCGGGTGTTCGCGGGCGCCGTGACGCTGCCGGTGCTGCAGAGTGCGGCCGGGGTGAAGTAGTGACCCAGGCTTCCGTAACGGGGGACGTTACGGAGCCGGCCGGGGGGCCGGGTGCGGTGACGCGCCCGGCCCCCCGTGCCGCTTCGACCTCCCCCCGGTCCGACTCCCAGCGGTCCGGCTCCCACCGGTCCGACGACGTGATCAGTACCCGGGGCCTGACCAAGCGGTTCCGCGGCGGCCAGCTCGCCGTGGACGGGCTGGACCTGAGCGTCCCCCGGGGCTCCGTCTTCGGCTTCCTCGGTCCCAACGGCTCCGGCAAGACCACCACGATCCGGATGCTGATGGGGCTCATCGCCCCGACCTCCGGGGTCGCCTCGGTGCTCGGCGAGCCGATGCCGCAGTCGGTGTCCTCGGTGCTGCCCCGGGTCGGCGCGCTGATCGAGGGGCCCGCGCTCTACGGCTTCCTCTCCGGCCGGGACAACCTGGCCCGGTTCGACGCCGCCGACCCGACCGCCGACCCCCGGACCAGGCAGCGGCGGGTGGCCGAGGCGCTGGACCGGGTGGGGCTGACCGCAGCGGCCGGCAAGAAGGCCCGCGCCTACTCGCTGGGCATGAAGCAGCGACTGGGCCTGGCCTCGGCGCTGCTCCAGCCGCGCGAGCTGCTCGTCCTGGACGAACCCACCAACGGCCTGGACCCGCAGGGCATGCGGGAGATCCGGGCGCTGATCCGGGAGGTCGCGGCCGAGGGCACCACGGTCTTCCTCTCCTCGCACCTGCTGGACGAGATCGAGCAGGTCTGCACCCATGCCGCCGTGATGTCGCGCGGCCGGCTGCTGGTGCAGGGCACCGTGGCCGAGCTGGCCGCCCGGGCCCGGGGCCGGCTGATCGTACGGACGCCGGACACCCACCGGGCCGGCGAGGTGCTGCTCGCGCACAAGGTCACCGAGCTCCGGATCGCCGAGAACCGGGTGGACGGCGAGCTGGGCGCGCTCGCCGAGGACGCGCTGCCCGGGCTCTGCGCGGCGCTGGTCGCGGCGGAGGTCCGGGTCCACGGCTTCGGCGTGGAGCGGGGCACATTGGAGGACGCCTTCGTGGCGCTGACCGGGGAGGGCTTCGATGTCGCGGGCTGAGGCGGTGCCGTCCGGGGCGGCGCCGGGCGAAGCGGTGCCGGGCGGGACGGTACCGGCGGTCGCGGTGGCGGCGGCGCCCGGACGGCGCCCGCAGACGGCGGCCGGGTTCCTGGCGCTGTTCCGCAACGAGCTGCTGCTGACCTTCCGCCGGCTGCGGACCATCGTGCTGCTGGGGATCCTGGCCCTGCTGCCGGTCCTGATCGGTGTGGTGGTCCGGATCGAGACGGACGGGCCGCGCGGCGGCGAGGGCCCGGCGTTCATCGCCCAGGTCACCCAGAACGGCCTGTTCCTGGTGTTCACCGCCCTCGCGGTGGCGCTGCCGGTGTTCCTTCCGATGACCGTCGGTGTGGTCGCCGGTGACTCGGTGGCCGGCGAGGCGGCCACCGGTACCCTGCGCTACCTGCTGGTGGCTCCGGCCGGGCGGACCAGGCTGCTGGCCGCGAAGTTCACCGCCGGGCTGGTGTTCTGCCTGGCGGCGACCGTCACCGTCGCCGTCGCGGCCGTTGTCACCGGGGCGGCGCTGTTCCCGGTCGGCGATGTCACGCTGATCTCCGGCGAGACCATCGGCCTGGGGCCGGCGCTGCTGCGCACGGTCCTGGTGGCCGGGGTGGTGGCCGTGTCACTGGCCGGTCTGGTCGCGATCGGCCTGTTCATCTCGACTCTCACCGGCAGCGGCATCGCGGCGATGGCGGCGACGGTCGGTCTGGTGATCACGGTGCAGATCCTGGACAGCTTCCCGCAGCTGCACGCCATCCAGCCGTTCCTCTTCACCCACCACTGGCTCACCTTCGGCGATCTGCTGCGGGAGCCGATGGAGTGGGACGGGGTGCTGAAGAACTTCGGGTTGCAGGCCGCCTACGTGGCGGTGTTCGGCTCGGCGGCCTGGTCCCGGTTCACCTCGCGGGACATCACGGCCTGACCGGCACGGTGTCGGCCGGTCCGGCCGCCGCCGCGGCGGCGGTCGCGGGGGTGGCCCCGGCGGCGGAGGTCGCGACAGCGGCGGCGGAGCTCCGGGCCCGGTCGGCCCGGACCCGCCGCAGCGCGTCCCAGGTGAGCACCGCGAGCGCGGCCCACACCAGGGTGAAGCCGGCCCAGCGCGCGGTCGGCATCGACTCGTGGAAGACCGTGACGCCGATCAGGAACTGGAACACCGGCGCCAGGTACTGGAGCAGCCCGAGCACGCTCAGCGGCACCCGGACGGCCGCCGTGCCGAAGAGGAGCAGCGGGACGGCGGTGATCACCCCGCTGAGCACCAGCAGTCCGGTGTGGCCCCAGCCGTACTCGCCGGGCGCGGTGTGGCCGAAGGTGCCGCGGCCGGCGACTTCCAGGTACACCAGGTAACCGAGGGCGAACGGGAACATGAAGGCGCTCTCGGCGGCCAGGCTCTCCAGCCCGCTCAGCCCGACCTTCTTCTTCAGCAGCCCGTAGGTGGCGAAGGAGAACGCCAGGGTGAGCGCGATCCACGGCAGCCGCCCGTAGCCGATGGTGAGCACCACCACCGCGAGCGCGCCGATGCCGACCGCCACCCACTGGGCCCGGCGCAGCCGCTCCTTGAGCACCAGCACGCCGAAGGCGATGGTGACCAGCGGGTTGATGAAGTAGCCGAGGCTGGTCTCCACCACGTGCCCCGTGTTGACGCCCCAGATGTAGACGCCCCAGTTGATCGAGATCACCGTGGCGGCGGCGCCCAGCATGGCGAGCCGACGGGGCTGGCGGAGCAGGGGGCGGATCCAGCCCCAGTGCCGCTGGACGACCAGCATCAGCACCACGGCGACCAGGGACCAGACCATCCGGTTGGCCAGGATGTCGTCGGCCGCGCCGGGCTCCAGCAACGGCCAGAACAGGGGGAAGAGCCCCCATATGCCGTAGGCGGCGAATCCGCACCAGAGGCCGCGGCCGGCCTCCTGCTGGGTTGTGTCTGGCATGGACCGCCTGCCCTCCGCGCGCGAGTGTCGAGCCGACGGTAGCGGGCGCGAAGGCGCCTGTCATCTCCGTATTCGGTTTTTGGTCATGACATGCCCCGGCCCCGTCCGCGGCGGACCGTCGCGGACGGGGCCGGGTCGGGCCGGAAGCCGCAGGTGACGGGGCCGGTGCGGCGGGGCCGGGGGTGCCGGGCAGCGGGGATCAGGCGCCCAGGACGGTCCGGACGGTCCGGGCCAGCGGCACGGTCGGGCGGCCGATCAGCCGGGCCAGGTCGCCGGGGGCGGTGGCCAGCTCGCCGCGGGCGATACCGGCGTCCACGTCCACGAACACATCGGCGTAGCCCTCCGGCATGCCCGCGCCGATCAGCACCTCCCGGTGCTCGGCCGGGGTGACGTCCCGGTGCTCGACCGGACGACCCGAGACCTGGGCCAGCTCGGCGGCCAGCTCGGACAGACCCCAGGCGGCGTCGCCGCTCAGCTCGTAGACCTGGTTCTCGTGGCCCTCGCCGACCAGGACGGCGACCGCGGCGTCGGCGTAGTCACGGCGGGGGGCGGTGGCCACCCGGCCGGTACCGGTGCTGCCGACCACCGCGCCGCGCTCGACCGTGCCGGCGGCGTCACCGAGGTAGTTCTCGGTGTACCAGCCGTTGCGCAGCAGGGCGTAGGGCAGGCCGGAGCCGGTGAGCACCTCCTCGGTCGCCCGGTGCTCGTCGGCCAGGCCGAAGGTGGCCGTGCCCAGGATGCTGGTGTAGGCGAGCAGCGCGACCCCGGCGGTCTTCGCGGCGTCGATCACCGCGCCGTGCTGGGCCGTCCGGCGGCCGAACTCGTTCCCGGAGATGAGCAGCACCCGGTCGCCGGCGGCGAGGACCCCGGCGAGCGTCTCGGGGCGGTTGTAGTCCGCCTCGTGGACGCGCACGCCCTGCTTCGCCCACTCCTCGGCCTTGGTGGCGGAACGCACGACCACCGCGATCTCGTTCGCCGGAACGGCTGCCAGCAGCCCCTCCACGACCAGGCGGCCGAGCTGTCCGGTGGCTCCGGTGACGACGTACATGTCCTGCTCCTCGTGATGTCGCGATTGCCTTCGACACTCACCCTAGGAACTGCACTAACTTTTGGAAAGTACGCACTTCAAAGTAGGGTACTGACATGGAGGTAATGACCCAGGGCTCGCCCCTGCTCGACCGGAAGCCCGACGTCTACGACCGGATGTGCCCCTCCCGGGGCGTACTGGAGCACGTCACCAGCCGCTGGGGGGTGCTGGTGCTGGCCGCCCTCCAGGAGCGCGGCTACCGCTTCAGCGAACTTCGCCGCCGGGTCGCGGGCGTCAGCGAGAAGATGCTCGCGCAGACCCTGCAGACCCTGGAACGGGACGGCTTCGTGCTCCGCGAGGCCCACCCGGTGATCCCGCCCCGGGTCGACTACAGCCTCACTCCGCTCGGCGAGGAGGCGGCCACCTTCGTGTCGGCCCTCGCGCACTGGGTGGAGAACCGGATGCCAGCCGTCCAGGACGCCCGCGAGGAGTACGACGGGCGCGCTACGCGCTCGTGATCAGCGCCGCCAGGCCGTCCAGTACCCGGGCCAGACCGAAGACATAGGCGTGGTCGGGGTCGTACGCGCCGCCGTGCGCCTCGCCGGCGGCGGTGCCGACCCGGGCCGCGACGGGAAAGCGGTCGGGGTCGAAGACCCGGGCGAGCAGCTCGGCGTTGACCTCCCACCACTGGGCGTCGGTCATCGCGCTGTCCTGCCGCGCCGCGCGCTCGTCGGCGGCCATCCGCGCACAGGTCTGCACGAAGCCGAGCACGTGGGTGAGCGCGGCGTCGAGATCGACGTCGGACAGGCCGGTGCCCTCGAAGGCGCGCAGCTCGTACTCGTACTTGGCCATCACGCCCGGGCCGAGCGGTGGACGACTGGTGGCGACGGAGGCGATCCACGGGTGCGCCCGGTGGAGCGCGCGGTTGTCCTCGGCGACGGCGGCGACCCGGGCCCGCCAGCCCGCGTCGGCGGCGACGGCACGGGGCATCGCGGCGTAGACGGTGTCCAGCATCAGGTCGAGCAGTTCGGCCTTGCCGGGCACATAGGTGTAGAGCGCCATCGGGGAGACGGCCAACTCCTGGGCGACCCGCCGCATGGTCACGGCGTCCACCCCTTCGGCGTCCGCGATCGCGATCGCGGCGGCGGCGATCTCCGCCGGGGACTTCGCCTGCCGGGGCCCGCGCCGGCCGGGCTTCTCCTCCGCCGACACGCCCCAGAGCAGCGCGAGCGTGCGGGCCGGATCCCCGGCACTGCTGCGGTCACTGGCCATGGGCCGATCCTTTCACGTTCCCTCACGCCGGGGCCGGCGCGGGCCGCCGGTACGGTCGGAGCCATGACCACCGCCGGCCCCGCCTCCGACCCCGCCGCAGGCCCCGACCCGCTGCCGGGCACCGACACCCGCGAGGTGCTCCGCCCCCGGGTCACCTGCCGCCGCTGCCACCGCCCGCTGCACGATCCGGAGTCGCGCATCCTGCGCCTCGGCCCCGAGTGCCGCGACCCGGCCGAGCGGGTCGCCCGCCACGAGGTGGACCAGGACACCCTGCCCGGACTGGACGGCTAGACCGGCTGGACCGGCTGGACCGGCTGGACCGGCCCCGCTTCCGACGCGCTCCGCCTGTGACCGGGATCACTGTGGCCCTATTCTCCGTACTATGTATAGTGTACCGCGTACGGGATACCAGTCGACGAGAGGGCCACCAGGCATGCAGATCACTTCCTCCGCCGTTTCACTCACCGTCGAGGACGTCGAGGCGTCCGCTTCGTTCCTGCGGGAGCACTTCGGGTTCGCCGAGCAGATGGCGGCGGACGGGTTCGCGTCGCTCGGACACGGGAGCGCCGGGGTGAACGTGGTCTTCCTGCGGCGCGGGACCGAGGTCCTGCCCGAGGGGTTCCGCGACCAGGTCGCCGCCGGACTGATCCTCGCCTTCGTGGTCGGCGACGTGGCCGCCGAGGAGGCCCGGCTGCGGGCCGCCGGGGTGGAGATCACCATGGCGCTGCGCGAGGAGCCCTGGGGCGAGAAGCTCTTCCAGGTCACCGACCCGAACGGGGTCGTGGTCCAGCTCGTGGAATGGGCGGAGCAGCAGCACTGACCGCGGCGCCGGCTTCGGCCCCGCCGGCGGTACCGGCGACACCGACAGCACCGACAGCACTGTGAAACGGCGGCGCCCCCGACCTGGACGGTCGGGGGCGCCGCTGTGCCTGCCGGTCGGACGGGCGGCCGGGGTCAGTCGACCGTCCAGGTGTCACCGCCCGCGAGCAGTGTCGCCAGATCGCCCTCGCCCCGGTCGGCGACGGCGGTGTCCAGCTGGTCGGCCATCAGTTCGTCGTACACCGGTCGCCGGACCTCGCGCAGCACCCCGATCGGGGTGTGGTGCAGGGTGTCCGCGTCGGCGATCCGGGACAGCGCGAACGCCGTCGCCGGGCCGGCCGCGCGGGCGTCGTGGACCAGGACCGCCGACTCGTTGTCGGCCGTGACCTCACCGACGGTCAGTTCGCCGTCGGCGCCGCGGAAGACGCCCCGGGCCAGGTCCGTGCCGAACCGGATCGGCCGGCCGTGCTCCAGCCGGATCAGCGCCTCGTCCCGGGTGCCGGGCTCCTTGAGCACCTCGAAGGCGCCGTCGTTGAAGATGTTGCAGTTCTGGTAGATCTCGACCAGCGCCGTGCCCTCGTGCTCGGCCGCCGCCCGCAGGACCGACTGGAGGTGCTGGCGGTCGGAGTCGATGGTCCGGGCGACGAAAGTGGCCTCCGCGCCGATGGCCAGCGAGAGCGGGTTGAACGGGGCGTCCAGCGAACCCATCGGGGTGGACTTGGTGATCTTGCCGATCTCGCTCGTCGGTGAGTACTGCCCCTTGGTCAGGCCGTAGATACGGTTGTTGAACAGCAGGATCTTCAGATTCACATTCCGGCGCAGCGCGTGGATCAGATGGTTGCCGCCGATCGACAGCGCGTCGCCGTCGCCGGTCACCACCCAGACGCTGAGGTCCCGCCGGGAGGAGGCCAGTCCGGTGGCGATCGCCGGTGCCCGGCCATGGATCGAGTGCACTCCATAGGTGTTCATGTAGTACGGGAAACGGGAGGAGCAGCCGATACCGGAGACGAAGACGGTGTTCTCCCGTCTGATCCCCAGCTCGGGCATGAACGCCTGTACCGCGGCCAGGATCGCGTAGTCACCGCAGCCGGGGCACCAGCGGACCTCCTGGTCGGTCTTGAACTCCTTGGCGCTCTGCGGCGCCTCGGCCTTCGGGACCAGCTTCAGCGAGGGGAACTGCTGGCTCATCGGTTGTCCTCCTCGTCCAGGGTGCCGATCGCCGCCCACAGCACGTCCGCCAACTGCGCCGCCTTGAAGGGCAGTCCGCGCACCTGGTTGTAGGACTGCGCGTCCACCAGGTACTTGGCCCGCAGCAGCAGCGCCAGCTGGCCGAGGTTCATCTCGGGGACGATGACCTTGTCGTAACCCCGCAGCACCGCGCCGAGATTGGCGGGAAAGGGATTGAGGTTGCGCAGGTGCGCCTGGGCGACCCGGCCGCCGTCCGCCCGGACCCGGCGGACCGCCGCGGTGATCGGGCCGTAGGTCGAACCCCAGCCGAGCACCAGCACCCGGGCCCCGCCGGTGGATCCCTCCTGACCGTCGCCGGGCGAGGAGGACGGGTCGTCGACCTCCAGGTCCGGCACCTCGATGCCGTCCACCTTGGCCTGCCGGGTGCGGACCATGAAGTCGTGGTTGGCCGGGTCGTAGGAGATGTTGCCGGTGCCGTCCTGCTTCTCGATGCCGCCGATCCGGTGCTCCAAGCCGGGTGTGCCGGGCACCGCCCAGGGGCGGGCGAGGGTCTGCGGGTCGCGCAGGTACGGCCAGAAGGCGCCGTCCTCGCGGTTCGGGCCGGTGGCGAAGTCCGGCTCGATGGTGGGAAGTTCGTCCACCTCGGGGATCCGCCACGGCTCCGAGCCGTTGGCCAGGTAGCCGTCCGAGAGCAGGAAGACCGGGGTGCGGTAGGCGACCGCGATCCGGGCCGCCTCCAGCGCCGCGTCGAAGCACTCGGCCGGGGTGGCCGGGGCCACGATCGGCACCGGGGCCTCGCCGTTGCGCCCGAACATCGCCTGCAGCAGGTCGGCCTGCTCGGTCTTGGTCGGCAGGCCGGTGGACGGGCCGCCGCGCTGGATGTCCACCACCAGCAGCGGGAGTTCGAGCGAGACGGCGAGCCCGATGGTCTCGCTCTTCAGGGCCACGCCCGGGCCGGAGGTGGTGGTCACGCCGAGCGCGCCGCCGAAGGCCGCGCCCAGGGCCGCGCCGATGCCGGCGATCTCGTCCTCGGCCTGGAAGGTGCGCACGCCGAAGTTCTTGTGCCGGCTCAGCTCGTGCAGGATGTCCGAGGCCGGGGTGATCGGGTAGGAGCCCAGGTAGAGCGGCAGCCCCGAGCGGCGGGAGGCGGCGATCAGACCGTAGGACAGCGCCAGATTGCCGGAGATGTTGCGGTAGCGGCCCGGCGGCAGCTTGGCCGGCGGCACCTCGTAGGAGACCGCGAAGGTCTCGGTGGTCTCGCCGAAGTTCCAGCCCGCCCGGAAGGCGCTGATATTGGCCTCGGCGATCTGCGGCTTCTTGGCGAACTTGGTGCGCAGGAACGCCTCGGTGCCGTGGGTCGGGCGGTGGTACATCCAGGAGAGCATGCCCAGCGCGAACATGTTCTTCGCCCGCTCGGCGTCCTTGCGGGCCAGGCCGCTCTCCTTGAGGGCCTCCAGGGTCAGCGTGGTGAGCGGCACCTTGTGCAGGTGGTAGCCCTCCAGCGAACCGTCCCCCAGCGGGTCCGCGCCGTAGCCGACCTTGGCCAGCGCGCGCTTGGTGAACTCGTCGGTGTTGACGATGATCGACGCGCCGCGCGGCAGGTCGGGGAGGTTGGCCTTGAGGGCCGCGGGGTTCATCGCCACCAGGACGTTGGGCGCGTCCCCGGGGGTCAGGATGTCGTGGTCGGCGAAGTGGAGTTGGAAGGACGAGACACCCGGCAGCGTTCCGGCGGGAGCGCGGATCTCGGCCGGGAAGTTGGGCAGGGTGGAGAGGTCGTTGCCGAAGGACGCCGTCTCCGAGGTGAAGCGGTCACCGGTGAGCTGCATGCCGTCGCCGGAGTCTCCGGCGAATCTGATGATCACCCGGTCCAGCCTGCGGATCGGCTTGGCGCCACGGTGCTGCGGACCGACCGGCACAGCGGGGTCGGAGCGATCCCCGCCGGGCCCGGACCGGCCCTCGTCGCCGTCCGAGCCGTCCACTGCTTCTGACTGATCGACCTGACTGGTCACTGCCGCGGACCTCCTCGTGGGCACCAGCCGCGGGCGTGAGCCGTGTGCCCCGTCCGCCTGGTGCACCTCTCGCATCCTATGCGGGTAAGGATTGCCTTGGACGGAACTCCCCGATGCGGCGGAAAATCACCGCCGCACCCATAAACAACACCGTGGACGACCGGAACCGTACCCGGCCGGGGAAGGTTGGTTCGAATACGAATACAGGCTGCGCGCAACCCGTCGGCGAGCCGGTCAGGAATTCAGATAAGTCAGCACGGCGAGGACCCGGCGGTGGTCCCCGGGGCTCTGCGCCAGGCCCAGCTTGAGGAAGATGTTGCTGACGTGCTTCTCCACCGCGCCCTCCGAGACCACCAGCTGCTTGGCCACCGCGGTGTTGGTCCGGCCCTCCGCCATCAGCCCCAGCACCTCGCGCTCGCGCGGGGTCAGTCCGGCCAGCACATCGCCCTTGCGGCTGCGGCTCAGCAGCTGCTGGACGACCTCCGGGTCCAGCGCGGTACCGCCCTCGGCCACCCGGACCACCGCGTCCACGAACTCGCGCACCTCGGCGACCCGGTCCTTCAGCAGGTAGCCGACGCCCCGGGTGGATCCGGCCAGTAGTTCGGAGGCGTAGCGCTCCTCGACGAACTGCGACAGCACCAGCACACCGAGCTGCGGATACCGGCCGCGGAGCGTGACACAGGCCCGCAGGCCCTCGTCGGTGTGGGTGGGGGGCATCCGCACGTCCGAGACCACCACGTCGGGCAGCGCGTCGGCGGCGGCCAGGTCGTGGATGGTGCTGATCAGCGCGTCACCGTCCGGGACGCCCGCCACGACCTCCAGGCCCCGGTCGGTGAGCAGCCGGGTCAGACCCTCCCGCAGCAGTACGGAGTCCTCGGCGATGACGACGCGAAGCATGGCGGCCTTCCGGATGGGCGGAGCTGCGGACACGGTGCTGACGGGTGTCAGTCTCCCCCATCCGGGTGTCCGCCGTTGCGCCGGACGGCACTTCGCGCCGCCCACCCGCGAGCGTCACATGGTGCGGATCGCCACCGAGTCGCAGAGCGCCTGGAGCGCGTCCTTGGCCGGCCCGTCCGGCAGCGGGTCCAGCATCGCGCGGGCCTCCTCGGCGTGGCGCAGGGTCTCCCGGCGGGCGTGCTCCAGCGCCGGGTGGCGGCGCAGCAGCCGCAGCGTCTCGCCGTGCAGCTCGTCGTCGGCGAGGTCCTGGTGGAGCAGCTCGCGCAGCCGGGTGTCGGCGGGGTCGGACGGGTCGGCCGCCATCTGCCGCAGCAGCAGGGTCGGCAGGGTCTCGACGCCCTCGCGCAGGTCGGTGCCGGGGGTCTTGCCGGACTCGTGCCCGTCGCTGGCGATGTCGAGCACGTCGTCGGCCAGCTGGAACGCGATGCCGATCCGCTCGCCGAAGGAGCTGAGGATGTCGATCACCCACGGTTCGGCGCCGGCGGCCAGTGCTCCTATCCGGCAGGAGACGGCGATCAGCGAACCGGTCTTGCCGGCCAGCACGCTCAGGTAGTGGTCCAGCGGGTCGTCGTCCGGACCGGGGCCGGCCGTCTCCAGGATCTGGCCGGTGACCAGCCGCTCGAACGCGTCGGCCTGCAGCCGGACCGCCTCCGGGCCGAGGTCGGCCAGTACCTGGGAGGCACGGGAGAAGAGGAAGTCGCCGGTCAGGATGGCGACCGAGTTGTCCCAGCGGGAGTTGGCGCTGGGGGCGCCGCGTCTGACCGGGGCCTCGTCCATCACGTCGTCGTGGTACAGCGTGGCGAGGTGGGTGAGCTCGACCACGACGGCGGCCGGGATCACGCCGGTCGCGCCGGCGTCGCCGAACTGGGCGGACAGCAGCACCAGCAGCGGACGGAAGCGCTTCCCGCCCGCGGCCATCAGATGGCTGGCGGTGACGGTGATGAAGGGGACGTCGCTCTTGACGGCCGCGGCGAGCGCGATCTCGACCGCGTCCATCCCGGCCTGGACGTCACGGGTCAGATCGCGGTCCTGCACGCTGAGCCCAAAGGGTCCCACGACGGTCACGAAGACCACTCCTCTGTCCCTGGTCGATCTAGCGGCCCGGTCCCTGAGTGCCGCCGCTGGCCATACAGGCAGGGTATCCGGTCGCGAGTGGATCACTGCACGGGCGTGCGGCTCTGTCATGCGCGGGGCGTCCCCGCTGGCCAGCGAGGATGCCCGAACGAAGCGTCCGGGCCGCGCGCGGGGCGCGACCCGGACGGTCGTCGGAGCGGTCGGACCGGACCGTCGCCGGGGCGTTCGGCCGGGCCGGCGGCGGACGGTCAGCCGACGAAGAACACGGCCTTCGAGGCGAGATCGAGGAAGTACTGCGGCAGCAGTCCGAGCCCGATCGTGACCAGCACACCGATACCGATCGCGGTCGCCGTGAAGGCGCTCGGGACGGCGACGGTCGGGCCGCCCGGCTGCGGCTCGGAGAAGAACATCAGCACGATGACCCTGACGTAGAAGAACGCCGCCACCGCCGAGCTGAGCACACCCACGATCACCAGCGGGGTGGCGCCGCCCGCCGCCGCGGCCTGGAAGACCGCGAACTTGCCGGTGAAGCCCGAGGTCAGCGGGATGCCCGCGAAGGCCAGCAGGAAGAGCGCGAACACCGCCGCGACCAGCGGGGAACGCCGGCCGAGACCGGCCCAGCTGGACAGGTGGGTCGCCTCGCCCTTGGAGTCGCGCACCAGGGTGACCACGGCGAAGGCGCCGAGGGTCACGAAGGAGTAGGCCAGCAGGTAGAACAGCACCGAGCCGACGCCCTGCCGGTTGCTGGCGATCACACCGGTCAGGATGAACCCGGCGTGCGCGATCGAGGAGTAGGCGAGCAGCCGCTTCACGTCCTGCTGGGTGACGGCCAGGACCGCGCCCACCACCATGGTGAGGATCGCCACCCCCCAGAGCACCGGCCGCCAGTCCAGCCGCAGCGCCGGGAAGGCCACGTAGAACAGCCGCAGCACCGCGCCGAACGCGGCCACCTTGGTCGCGGCCGCCATGAAGCCGGTGACCGGGGTCGGCGCGCCCTGGTACACGTCCGGGGTCCAGGAGTGGAACGGCACCGCGCCGACCTTGAACAGCAGACCGACCGTCAGCATCGCCAGGCCCGTCAGCAGCAGGGCGTCGTTCTGGGTCGAGGAGACCAGCGCCGGGGTGAGCAGCGCGTTGCCGGAGATGACGTCGGCGACCTCGCCGAGCCGCACCGTGCCCGCGTAGCCGTACAGCAGCGCGGTGCCGAACAGGAAGAACGCCGAGGCGAAGGCGCCGAGCAGGAAGTACTTGACCGCCGCCTCCTGGGAGAGCAGCCGGCGGCGCCGGGCCAGCGCGCAGAGCAGGTAGAGCGGGAGGGAGAAGACCTCCAGCGCCACGAACATGGTCAGCAGGTCGTTGGCGGCGGGGAACAGCAGCATGCCGCCGACCGCGAACATGGTGAGCGGGAAGACCTCACTGGTGGTGAAGCCGGCCCGGATCGCGCTGCGCTCCTGCTCGCCGCCGGGGGTGGCGGACGCCTGCGCGGCGAAGGCGTCGGCCGGCTCCCCGCCGGCCTTCGGCTCCAGCCGGCGCTCGGCGTAGGTCAGCACCGCGACCACCGCGACCAGCAGGATCACGCCCTGCAGGAACAGCGTCGGGCCGTCCAGGGCGACCGCGCCCATCGCGACCGCCTCGACCTTGGTGGTGCCGTAGCCCTGTGCGGCGAGCACCAGGACGGCGACGAAGGCGCCGGCCAGGCCGACCAGGGCGGTCACGACCTGGGCCCAGTGCCGCAGCCGCCGGGGCAGGAACGCCTCCAGCAGGATGCCGACCACCGCGGCGCCGAACACCACCAGCATCGGCGACAGCTGGCCGTACTCGATGTGCGGCGCGGGGATGCTCTGGGTGCTGCCGCCGGCGGCGGCGAGCCATCCGGTGCTGCTCACTTGTGCTCACCTCCTGAGCGGGCGGTCCCGTCCTGGGCGGTCCCGTGGTCGGCGGACACCGGGTGCGCCGGTGCCGGGTCGGTCTGGTGCACCTGCGAGAGGGTGGCGTTCACCGACGGGTTGACGAGGTCGGTGAGCGGCTTCGGGTAGACACCGAGCAGTACGGTCAGTGCCACCAGTGGGGCGACCACGGCGAGTTCGCGGACCTTGAGGTCCTCCATGCCGCGCACCTCCTCCTTGACCGGGCCGGTCATGGTGCGCTGGTAGAGCAGCAGGGCGTACAGCGCGGCGAGCACGATGCCGAAGGTGGCGACGATGCCCACCGCCGGGTACCGGCTGAAGGTGCCGACCAGGACCAGGAACTCGCTGACGAACGGGGCCAGGCCGGGCAGCGAGAGCGTGGCCAGCCCGCCGATCAGGAAGGTCCCGGCGAGCACCGGGGCGACCTTCTGCACGCCGCCGTAGTCGGCGATCAGCCGCGAACCGCGACGGGAGATCAGGAAGCCGGCCACCAGCATCCACGCGGCGGTGGAGATGCCGTGGTTGACCATGTAGAGGGTGGCGCCGCTCTGGCCCTGGCTGGTCATCGCGAAGATGCCCATGATGATGAACCCGAAGTGCGAGATCGAGGCGTAGGCGACCAGCCGCTTGATGTCCTTCTGGCCGATGGCCAGCAGCGCGCCGTAGACGATCCCGACCAGGGAGAGGACCAGGATCGCCGGGGCGAAGGTCTTCGAGGCGTCCGGGAACAGCCCGAGGCAGAAGCGGAGCATCGCGAAGGTGCCGACCTTGTCCACCACGGCGGTGATCAGCACGGCGGTGCCCGCGGTGGCCTCGCCCATCGCGTTCGGCAGCCAGGTGTGCAGCGGCCACAGCGGGGCCTTGACCGCGAAGGCGAAGAAGAAGCCGAGGAAGAGCGCCTTCTCCGCGGTGCCGCCGAGCTGCAGCCGGCCGTCGGCGACCGCCGAGGTGAGCGTCTGCAGGTCGAAGGTACCGAGGCCCTGGTCCTGCGCGATCACGTACAGACCGATCACGGCGGCCAGCATGACCAGGCCGCCGAGAAGGTTGTAGAGCAGGAACTTGACCGCAGCGTAGGAGCGCTGGCGGGCGGACTCGGGGCCGCCCGCCCGGTCTCCGAAGCCGCCGATGAGGAAGTACATCGGGATCAGCATGGCTTCGAAGAAGACGTAGAAGAGGAAGACGTCGGTGGCGTAGAAGGAGACGATCACCATCGCCTCCACCGCCAGCACCAGGGCGAAGAACGCCTGGGTGCGCCGCCTGTTCTCGAACGACCCCTCCGGGGCCGCGGCGGCCGGGTCCGCGTCGTGCCAGGAGGCGAGCAGCACGACCGGGACCAGGACGGCGGTGAGCAGGGCGAGCACGGCGCCGATGCCGTCCACCCCGAGTGCGAAGGTGATGCCGAAGGATCGGATCCAGCTGTAGGACTCGGTCAGCTGGTAGCGGGCGCCGTCCGGGTCGAACCGCGCGGCCACCGCGACGGCCAGGGCCAGGGTGGCGGCGGAGAAGACCAGCGCCACGATCTTGGTGTTCCGCCGCCGCGCCTCGGTGGAGCCGGCGGGCAGGGCGGCGGTGACCACCGCGCCGACCGCCGGAACGGCGCAGGTGGCGGTGAGGAGGACACTCATGCCTCGGCCTCCCCACGATGTGTGTAATCCGGGTGCATCAGACGGACCTCATCAGGAGAGTCGTGGCGACCAGCACCAGCGTGCCGCCGAACATGGAGAGCGCGTACGTGCGGACGTAGCCGTTCTGGATCCGCCGCAGCCGGCTGGAGACACCGCCGATGGTCGCCGCCAGGCCGTTGACGAAACCGTCCAGGCCGCGGCTGTCGAAGTAGACCAGCGCCGCGGCCAGCGCCGAACCCGGGCGGACCAGGACGGCGTGGTTGAAGTCGTCCTGGAGGAGGTCCCGGCGGGCGGCCCGGGTGAGCGGGGAGCCGTACGGCGGCACCACCGGGACGGCGGAGCGGCCGTACATCAGGTACGAGAGCGCGACGCCGACCAGCATGCAGGCGCTGGTGAGCAGGGTGACCACCAGCGGAGCGAGCGGGGAGTTCCCCTCGTCGTGCCCGGTGATCGGCTCCAGCCAGGTGAGGAACGAGTCGTTGAAGGCGAACAGCCCGCCGGCGAAGACCGAGCCGAAGGCCAGCACGATCATCGGGACGGTCATGGTCTTCGGCGACTCGTGCGGGTGCGGGTCGTGGCCCTCGGCGTCCGGCTGCCAGCGCTTCTCGCCGAAGAAGGTCAGGATCATCACCCGGGTCATGTAGAACGCGGTCACGGCGGCGCCGGTCAGGGTGCACAGGCCGAGGATCCAGCCCTCGGTGCCGCCCTTGGCGAAGGCCGCCTCGATGATCTTGTCCTTGGAGAAGAAGCCGGACAGGCCGGGGAAACCGATGATGGCCAGGTAGCCGAGACCGAAGGTGACGAAGGTGACCGGCATGTACTTCCGCAGGCCGCCGTAGTGACGCATGTTCACCTCGTCGTTCATGCCGTGCATGACCGACCCGGCGCCGAGGAACAGCCCCGCCTTGAAGAAGCCGTGGGTCACCAGGTGCATGATCGCGAAGGCGTAACCGATCGGGCCGAGACCGGCCGCGAGGATCATGTAGCCGATCTGCGACATGGTCGAGCCGGCCAGCGCCTTCTTGATGTCGTCCTTGGCGCAACCGACGATCGCGCCGAAGAGCAGGGTGACCGCGCCGACCACCACCACGGCGGTCTGGGCGTCCGGCGCCAGGTTGAAGATCGCCCCGGAGCGGGTGATCAGGTAGACGCCGGCGGTGACCATGGTGGCCGCGTGGATCAGCGCGGACACCGGGGTCGGGCCCTCCATCGCGTCCCCGAGCCAGGACTGCAACGGCACCTGCGCGGACTTGCCGCAGGCGGCGAGCAGCAGCATCAGGCCGATCGCGGTCAGCTTGCCCTCGCTCGCGCTGCCGGCGGCGCCGAACACCGGCTCGAAGGCGAAGGAGCCGAACTCGACGAACATCAGCATGATCGCGATGGACAGGCCCATGTCGCCGACGCGGTTGACGATGAACGCCTTCTTGGCGGCGGTGGCGGCGCTCGGCTTGTGCTGCCAGAAACCGATCAGCAGGTAGGAGGCGAGGCCCACGCCCTCCCAGCCGAAGTACAGCAGCAGGTAGTTGTCGGCCACCACCAGCAGCAGCATCGCCGCCAGGAAGAGGTTCAGATAGGCGAAGAAGCGGCGCCGGCGCTCGTCGTGCGCCATGTAGCCCACCGAGTAGAGGTGGATCAGGGTGCCGACGCCGGTGATCAGCAGGACGAACGTCATCGAGAGCTGGTCGAGCCGGAAGGAGATGTCGGCCTGGAAGCCGTTCACCGGGATCCAGCTGAACAGGTGCTTGGTCAGGGCGCGGTCCTCCGCGTCCCGGCCCAGCATGTCCGAGAACAGCGCGAGGCCGAAGCCGAAGGAGAGCGCGGCGAGCGCGGTGGCCAGCCAGTGGCCGATGCGGTCGAAGGCCCGGCCGCCGAGCAGCAGCAGGGCGGCACCGGCCAGCGGGGCCGCGACCAGCAGTGGAATGAGAGAGTTCACCGAGGTCCTCCGCCTACAGCTTCATCAGGTTGCTGTCGTCGACCGAAGCGGAATGCCTGGTCCGGAAGATCGAGACGATGATCGCGAGGCCCACCACGACCTCGGCCGCCGCCACCACCATGGTGAAGAAGGCGATGATCTGGCCGTCCAGGTTCCCGTGCATCCGGGAGAAGGTGACCAGCGCCAGGTTGGAGGCGTTCAGCATCAGCTCGACACACATGAACAGGACGATCGCGTTCCGCCGGATCAGTACGCCGGAGGCGCCGATGGTGAACAACAGGGCGGAGAGATAGAGGTAGTTGACCGGATTCACTCCGCCCCCTCCTCGTCGTGGTCGGACGCCGGGCGGTTCGCCGGCGCCGGGCGGTTGGCGGCCACCGGCTCCAGGGCCTTGCGCGGGCCGGTCCCCGGCGGGCGCTCGGACGGCGGGCGGCCCAGCCAGTCGGCGGTGGTGGACTCCAGCTCGGCCATCCGGGCCAGCATCTCCTGGCTGACGTCCCGGATCTGGCCGCGCTCGCGCAGGGTCTCCATCACCGAGTCCTCGGCGATCGAGCCGTCCGGCAGCAGCGCCGGGATGTCCACCGCGTTGTGCCGGGCGTAGATGCCGGGTGCGGGCAGCGGCGGGACCTGGATGTTGTCGGCGACCCGCTGGGCGGCCAGCTCGCGCTGGGTCTTCGGGGCCTTCACGTGCTCGCGGTGGGTCAGCACCATGGCCCCGATCGCGGCCGTGATCAGCAGCGCCCCGGTGACCTCGAAGGCCCACACGTACTTGGTGAAGATCAGCCGGGCCAGGCCCTGGACGTTGCCCTCGGCATTGGCCTCGCCGAGACCGGCGAAGGTGTCCAGCTTGGCGTTGGCGATCCCGGCGACCATCAGCACGCCGAAGCCCAGGCCGCAGAGCGCGGCGGCGAACCGCTGACCCTTCAGCTGCTCCTTCAGCGAGTCCGCGCTGGTCACGCCGACCAGCATCACCACGAACAGGAAGAGCATCATGATCGCGCCGGTGTAGACCACGATCTGCACCACGCCCAGGAACACCGCGCCCTGGGCCATGTAACAGACCGCCAGGGCGAGCATGGTGGCCGCCAGGCAGAGCGCGCTGTGCACCGCCTTGCGCATCAGCAGCGTCCCGAGCGCTCCACCGACGGCGATCACCGCGAGCACCCAGAACTGGACGGCCTCACCGGTGGAGGTCGCGCCCGTCACGGCCGCGAGGTTCAGCGAGGTGGCGGCGCTCACGACTGGGCCTCCTTCTCCCGCTCGGTGGGCTCCTGACGGACCGTGCCCGGCGCCGCCGCGGTGATCTCGCCCCGGTAGTAGGCGCCCTCGTCGGCACCGGGGAAGATCGAATGCGGACTGTCGACCATGCCCTCGGAGAGGCCGACCAGCAGCTGCTCCTTGGTGAAGATGAGGTCCTGGCGGGAGGAGTCCGCGAGCTCGTACTCATTGGTCATGGTGAGCGCGCGGGTCGGGCACGCCTCGATGCAGAGCCCGCACAGGATGCAGCGGGCGTAGTTGATCTGGTAGACCGCCCCGTACCGCTCACCGGGCGAGTAGCGCTCGTCCTCGCGGTTGTCCGCGCCCTCGACGTAGATCGCGTCGGCCGGGCAGGCCCAGGCGCACAGCTCGCAGCCGACGCACTTCTCCAGACCGTCCGGGTGCCGGTTCAGCTGGTGGCGGCCGTGGAAGCGCGGGGCGGTGGGCTTCTTCTGCTCCGGGTACTGCTCGGTGAGCCGCTTCTTGAACATGGCCTTGAAGGTCACGCCGAAGCCGGCGGCCGGTCCGAGGATGGACGGCTTGTCGGCCCGCTCGGGCCGGTCGTTCCGGGCGTTCTGGTCGGACGACATCTCGGTTCAGCTCCCTTCGGAATGGTCGGCCCCGTTGAGGGCGTCCTGCAGTTGCTTCGGGGCGCGGCTGGGCCGGCGCGGGACCGGCGGGAGCTGCTGGCCGGGCAGCGGGGGCACCGGGTAGCCGCCGGCCATCGGGTCGAACTCCCCCTGCGGCAGCTCGGAACCGGGCTCCGGCTTGCGCTTCACGACGTCCCGCAGCAGGCCGAGCAGCAGCAGCACACCGACCGGGGCACCGACGTACAGCACCACCTGGCCGAAGCCGTAGCCCTCGTTGCGCAGGGCCCGGACGCTGGCCACCATCACCAGCCAGGCCAGCGAGACCGGGATCAGCACCTTCCAGCCGAGCTTCATGAACTGGTCGTAGCGGAACCGGGGCAGGGTGCCGCGCAGCCAGATGAAGAAGAACAGCAGCAGCTGGATCTTGAGGGTGATCCAGAGCAGCGGCCACCAGCCGTGGTTGGCGCCCTCCCAGAACGTGGAGACCGGCCACGGGGCCCGCCACCCGCCCAGGAACAGGGTCGAGGCGACCGCCGAGACGGTGACCATGTTGACGTACTCGGCCAGCATGAACATCGCGAACTTCAGCGAGGAGTACTCGGTGTTGAAGCCGCCGACCAGCTCGCCCTCGGCCTCCGGGAGGTCGAACGGCGCGCGGTTGGTCTCACCGACCATCGCGACGATGTAGACGATGAACGAGACCGGCAGCAGCACCGCGAACCAGGTCGGCTGCTGCGAGGAGACGATCTCCGAGGTGGACATCGAGCCGGAGTAGATGAAGACCGCCGCGAAGGACAGGCCCATCGCGATCTCGTAGCTGATCATCTGGGCCGAGGAGCGGATCCCGCCGAGGAGCGGGTAGGTCGAGCCGGAGGACCAGCCCGCCAGCACGATCCCGTAGATGCCGACCGAGGCGGTGGCCAGGATGTAGAGCAGCGCCACCGGGAAGTCGGTCAGCTGCATCGGCGTCCTGGTGCCGAAGATCGAGATCTCGTCGCCGGCCGGGCCGAAGGGGATCACCGCGAAGGCCATGAACGCCGGGATGGCGCAGACGATCGGGGCCAGGATGTAGACCACCTTGTCGGCGCCCTTGACCACCAGGTCTTCCTTGAGCGCCAGCTTCACGCCGTCGGCGAGCGACTGCAGCAGGCCCCAGGGACCGTGCCGGTTGGGCCCGATGCGCAGCTGCATCCAGGCCACCACCTTGCGCTCCCAGACGATCGCCACGAGGACCGTGCCGACCAGGAAGCCGAAGCAGAACACCGCCTTCAGCAGGACCAGCCACCACGGATCGCGGCCGAAGAAGCCGAGCGTCTCGTTCGCGGCGAGCTCGGCCAGGGCGGCCGGGCCGTGTCCGGCGAGCGGGTGCGGGGTCGGGGTCACTTCTCCTCCTCCTCGGGCCCGGCCGTCCCGGCCGGCGCGACGGCCTCGGCGGCGGCGATGGTGACCAGGTGGCCGATGGTGGTGCCGAGGGTCCGGTAGGCGCCGCCCGGAGTGGAGTTGAGCGGGATCCAGACCGTACGGTCCGGCATCTCCTCGGCGATCTCCAACGGCAGGGTGAGCGAGCCGGCCGGGCCGGTCAGCCGCAACGCGGGCGCGGTCGCGGCGCCGATCTCGGCCGCGGTGGTCGGCGAGATCCGGGCGACCGCGGGGTGCCGGGTGCCGGCCAGGTGCGGATCGCCCTGCTGGAGCGAGCCCCGGTCGAGCAGCAGCCGCCAGCCGGCCAGGACCGCCTGGCCGGTGGCCGGGCGGGGCAGCAGACCGGGATGGGCGGCCGGCCCGGCCGGACGGTCGCCGGTCCAGGGCAGGAAGCGGTCCAGCTCCTGCCGGGCGGCGCGGACGTCGGGCAGACCGAGCCGGTGGCCCATGGCGTCCGCGAGCATGTTCAGCACCCGCAGGTCCGGGTACAGGTGACGGCCCATCTGCTGGTCCGGCTTGAGCGCGGCCTCGAACATCCGCACCCTGCCCTCCCAGTCCAGGAAGGTGCCGGCCTTCTCGGCGACCGCGGCCACCGGCAGCACCACGTCGGCGTGGGCCGTGACGGCGGACGGGCGCAGTTCCAGCGAGAGCACGAACGGCACGGCGGCCAGGGCCTTCTCGGCCAGCGCCGGGTCGGCGAGGTCCTCCGGGTCGACGCCGCCCACCACCAGGGCGCCTAGTTCGCCGCCGAAGGCCGCGGCGAGGACCTCCTCGGTGTCCCGGCCGGGACGGCCCGGGAGTTCGGCCATGCCCCAGGCGGCGGCGACCTCGGCCCGGGCGGCCGGTGCGGCGACCGGGCGGCCGCCGGGCAGCAGGCCGGGCAGCACGCCGGCCTCGACCGCGCCGCGCTCGCCGGCCCGGCGGGGGATCCAGGCCAGCCGGGCGCCGGTGGCGTGCGCCAGCCGCAGGGCGGCGGTGAGCGCGCCGGGGGCGGCGGCCGCCCGCTCGCCGACCAGGATCACCGCACCGGGGGTGCGGAGCAGTTCGGCGGCGCGGCCGGCGTCGTCGTTGAGCGGCTCGTCGGCGGCGAGCGCCGCCAGCCACTCGGCCTCGGTGCCGGGGGCGGCCGGCAGCAGCGATCCGCGCAGTTTGGCCAGGCCCCGGGAGGCGTGCGGGGCGATCGAGAAGACCGTGAGACCGTCGCTCCGGTTGGCCTTGCGCAACCGCAGGAAGACGATCGGCGACTCCTCCTCGGGCTCCAGAGCCACCAGCAGGACCGCCGGCGCGGCCTCCAGCGCCGCGTAGTCGACGGCGCTGCCACCGATGTCGACGCCCTGGCCGGCCACCGCGGCGGCCAGGAACTCCGCCTCCTCCCCGCTGTGCGGGCGGGCCCGGAAGTCCACGTCGTTGGTGCCGAGCACCACCCGGGCGAACTTGGAGTAGGCGTAGGCGTCCTCGACCGTGACCCGGCCGCCGGTGAGCACTCCGGTACGGGCCTCGCGCAGCCCCTCGACGGCCCGGGCCAGCGCCTCCGGCCAGGAGGCGGGGACGAGCTCGCCGTCCCGCCGGACCAGCGGGGTGGTGATCCGGTCCCGCTGCTGGGCGTAGCGGAAGGCGAACCGGCCCTTGTCGCAGTTCCACTCCTCGTTGACCGCCGGGTCCTCACCGGCCAGTCGGCGCAGCACCTTGCCGCGGCGGTGGTCGGTGCGCTGGGCGCAGCCGGCGGAGCAGTGCTCGCAGACGCTCGGCGAGGAGGTCAGGTCGAACGGACGGGAGCGGAAACGGTACGCCGCCGAGGTGAGGGCACCGACCGGGCAGATCTGGATGGTGTTGCCGGAGAAGTACGACTCGAAGTCGTCGCCCTCGCCGGTGCCGACCTGCTGGAGGGCCCCGCGCTCGACCAGGTCGATGAACGGGTCCCCGGCGATCTGCTGGGAGAACCGGGTGCAACGGGCGCAGAGCACGCAGCGCTCGCGGTCCAGCAGCACCTGGCTGCTGATCGGCACCGGCTTCTCGTAGGTGCGCTTCATCCCCTCGAAGCGGGAGTCCGTGTCACCGGTGGACATCGCCTGGTTCTGCAGCGGGCACTCGCCGCCCTTGTCGCAGACCGGGCAGTCCAGCGGGTGGTTGATCAGCAGCAGCTCCATCACGCCGCGCTGGGCCTTCTCGGCGACCGGCGAGCTGAGGTGGGTGCGCACCACCATGCCCTCGGCGACCGGGATGGTGCAGGAGGCGACCGGCTTGCGCTGGCCCTCGACCTCGACGATGCACTGCCGGCAGGCGCCGGCCGGGTCGAGCAACGGGTGGTCGCAGAAGCGCGGGATCTGGGTGCCGATCTGCTCGGCGGCCCTGATCACCAGGGTCCCCTTGGGGACCTGCACTTCGACGCCGTCGATGGTGAGCGTGACCAGCTCGACCGCGGCCTTGTCGCCCGTGGAGGTGGATGGCTCTGTGATCGTCACGCGTGCACCTCCCTTTCGGTGGCGGACTGGTGGCCGGGGCGGGGGCCGTCGGCCCAGACGGTGGAGGCGGCCGGGTCGAAGGGGCAGCGACGCTCGGCGAGGTGCTGCTCGTACTCGGCCCGGAAGTGCTGGAGCGAGGAGACGATCGGGCTGGCCGCGCCGTCGCCCAGGGCGCAGAAGGACTTGCCGTTGATGTTGTCGGCGATGTCGAGGAGCTTCTCCAGGTCGCCCGCGACGCCCTGGCCGGCCTCGATCCGCTTGAGCAGTTGGACCAGCCAGTAGGTGCCCTCACGGCAGGGGGTGCACTTGCCGCAGGACTCGTGGGCGTAGAACTCGGTCCAGCGGGTGACGGCGCGGACCACGCAGGTCGTCTCGTCGAAGATCTGCAGTGCCTTGGTGCCGAGCATCGAGCCGGCCGCGCCGACGCCCTCGTAGTCCAGTGGGACGTCGAGGTGCTCCGCGGTGAACATCGGGGTGGAGGAGCCGCCCGGGGTCCAGAACTTGAGCTCGTGGCCGGCCCGGACGCCGCCGCTGATGTCGAGCAGCTGGCGCAGCGTGATGCCGAGCGGGGCCTCGTACTGGCCGGGGTTGGTGACGTGGCCGGAGAGCGAGTAGAGCGTGAAGCCGGGGGACTTCTCGGTGCCCAGACTCTTGAACCACTCCTTGCCGCGGGCCAGGATCGGCGGCACCGAGGCGATCGACTCGACGTTGTTCACCACGGTCGGGCAGGCGTAGAGGCCGGCGATGGCCGGGAACGGCGGACGGAGCCTGGGCTGGCCCCGGCGTCCCTCCAGCGAGTCCAGCAGCGCCGTCTCCTCGCCGCAGATGTAGGCGCCGGCACCGGCGTGGACGGTGATGTCCAGGTCCAGTCCGGAGCCGAGGATGTTCCGGCCGAGCAGCCCGGCCTCGTACGCTTCGGCGACGGCGGCCTGGAGCCGGCGCAGCACCGGCACGACCTCGCCGCGCAGATAGATGAAGGCGTGGTCGCAGCGGATCGCGTAGGACGCGATGATCATGCCCTCGATCAGCGAGTGCGGGTTGGCGAACATCAGCGGGATGTCCTTGCAGGTACCCGGCTCGGACTCGTCCGCGTTGACCACCAGGTAGTGCGGCTTGCCGTCGTTCTGCGGGATGAACTGCCACTTCATTCCGGTGGGGAAACCGGCGCCGCCGCGACCGCGCAGGCCGGAGTCCTTGACCAGGGCGATCACGTCGTCCGGGGGCATCGCGAGGGCGGCCGCGAGGCCCTCGTAGCCGGCGTGCCGGCGGTAGGTGGCGAGCGTCCAGGGACGGTTGTCGTCCCAGAACGCCGACAGCACGGGGGTGAGCAGCTTCTCGGCCGGCTCGGCGGAGGTCATCACGCTTCCGTCCCTTCCTGGCCGGTGCCCTCGGCGGACCCGCCGTCGTGGCGGGGGTCCTCGCGACGGGTGTCCTCGTGGCGGGGGGAGACGACGCGGGTACCGGCGGTGCCGGGCAGGGCCTCGCCGCGGGCCAGCCGCAGACCGGCCAGCGAGGCGGCGCCGCCCGCCCCCGACTCGTCGACGGCGCCGGGGCGCTCGTCGGGGAAGCCGGCCAGGATCCGGGCGGACTCCTTGAAGGAACAGAGCCGGGCGCCACGGGTCGGGACGGCCTCACGGCCCGCGCGCAGGTCGTCGACCAGCAGCTTGGCGCTGTCCGGCGTCTGGTTGTCGAAGAACTCCCAGTTGACCATCACCACGGGCGCGTAGTCGCAGGCGGCGTTGCACTCGATGTGCTCGATCGAGATCCGGCCGTCCTCGGTGGTCTCGTTGTTCGCGATCCCCAGGTGTTCCTGGAGTTCGGCGAAGATCTGGTCGCCGCCGAGCACGGCGCACAGGGTGTTGGTGCAGACCCCGACGTGGTACTCGCCGGCCGGCCGGCGCCGGTACATGGTGTAGAAGGTTGCGACCGCGGTGACCTCGGCGGTGGTGAGGTCGAGCTGCTCGGCGCAGAACCGGATGCCGGTCGGGCTGACGAAGCCCTCCTCGGCCTGCACCAGGTGCAGCAGCGGCAGCAGCGCGGACCGGGCCACCGGGTAGCGGCTGATCAGCTCCGCGGCGTCGGCGGCCAGCCGGGTGTGCACCTCCTCGGGGTACGGCCTGGCCGGCAGTGCCGGCATCCCCAGTTGGACGTCTGTCACCGGTCCACGCCTCCCATCACCGGGTCGATCCCGGCCACCGAGACGATGACGTCGGCCACCTGGCCGCCCTCGCACATCGCCGCCATCGTCTGCAGATTGGTGAACGACGGGTCCCGGAAGTGGACCCGGTACGGACGGGTCCCTCCGTCGCTGACCACGTGCACGCCCAGCTCGCCCTTGGGCGACTCGACCGCCACGTACGCTTGGCCGGCCGGGACCCGGAACCCCTCGGTGACCAGCTTGAAGTGGTGGATCAGGGCCTCCATCGAGGTGCCCATGATCTTCCGGATGTGGTCGAGGGAGTTGCCCATGCCGTCCGGGCCGACCGCGAGTTGGGCAGGCCAGGCGATCTTCTTGTCCGCCACCATGACCGGTCCGGGGCGCAGCCGGTCCAGGCACTGCTCGACGATCCGCAGGGACTGCTTCATCTCCTCCAGCCGGATCAGGAACCGCCCGTAGGAGTCGGCACCGTCCGCGACCGCGACCTCGAAGTCGTAGTTCTCGTAGCCGCAGTACGGGTCGGTCTTGCGCAGGTCGTGCGGCAGGCCGGTGGCGCGCAGGATCGGACCGGTGGCGCCGAGGGCCAGGCAGCCCGGCAGGTCGAGGAAGCCGACGTCGACCAGGCGGGCCTTGAACACCGGGTTGCCGGTGGCGAGTTTGTCGTACTCGTGCATCCGGGAGCGGATGGTCTTCACGGCCTCGCGGATCTGGTCGACCGCGCCGGGCGGGAGGTCTTGGGCGAGGCCGCCCGGGCGGACGTAGGCGTGGTTCATCCGCAGACCGGTGACCAGCTCGAAGACGTCCAGGATCAGCTCGCGGTCGCGGAAGCCGTAGATCATCAGGGTGGTGGAGCCGATCTCCATACCACCGGTGGCCAGGCAGACCAGGTGGGAGGAGATCCGGTTGAGCTCCATCATCAGGACCCGGATGACGTCGGCCCGTTCCGGGATGTCGTCCGTGATGCCGAGCAGCTTCTCGACCGCCAGGCAGTAGGCGGTCTCGTTGAACAGCGGGGTCAGGTAGTCCATCCGGGTCACGAAGGTGGTGCCCTGGACCCAGTTGCGGAACTCCATGTTCTTCTCGATGCCGGTGTGGAGGTAGCCGATGCCGCAGCGGGCCTCCGTCACCGTCTCGCCGTCGATCTCCAGGATCAGCCGCAACACCCCGTGGGTGGAGGGGTGCTGGGGGCCCATGTTGACGATGATGCGCTCGTCGTCGGCCCGGGCCACGGCGTCGACCACCTCGCCCCAGTCGCCGCCGGTGACCGTGAAGACCCGGCCCTCGGTGGTTTCCCTGGCGCCCGCCTCGGCCGCGCCGCCCTGGTTCGTCTCCTCGTAGTGCTGGGTGCTCATCAGCTGTACGACCTCCGCTGGTCGGGCGCCGGGATCTGGGCGCCCTTGTACTCGACGGGGATGCCGCCGAGCGGGTAGTCCTTGCGCTGCGGGTGTCCCAGCCAGTCGTCCGGCATCATGATCCGGGTGAGGGCCGGGTGCCCCTCGAAGACCAGGCCGAAGAAGTCGTACGCCTCGCGCTCGTGCCAGTCGTTGGTGGGGTAGACGCTCACCACGGACGGGATGCGCGGATCGGCGTCCGGCGCGGTGACCTCCAGCCGGATCAGCCGGCCGTGGGTGATCGAGCGCAGGTGGTAGACCGCGTGCAGTTCACGGCCCTTGTCGCCCGGGTAGTGCACACCGCTGACGCCGAGACAGAGCTCGAACCGCAGCGCCGGGTCGTCGCGCAGGGTGCGCGCGGTGCGGAGCAGATGCTCGCGGGCGATCCGGAAGGTGAGCTCGGCGCGATCGACGACGGTCTTCTCGATCACCTCGGCCGGGTCGAGGCCCTGTTCCTCCAGGGCTCCCTCCAGCTCGTCGGCGACCTCGTCGAACCAGCCGCCGTACGGGCGCTCGCTGGCTCCGGGCAGGACGACCGGGGCGACCAGGCCGCCGAACCCGGAGGTGTCGCCGCTGCCCTGGGCACCGAACATGCCCTGGCGGCGACCGACCACCTCCACCGGGATCTCGCGGCGCGGCCCCTCGCGGCGGGTCTCGGGTACCTGCTCGTTCATCGCAGCAGCCCCCGCATCTCGCTCACCGGGGTGGCCTGCAGCGCGAGCGCCTCGCCCAGCTCCTCGGCCCGGCGCCTGTTCGCGCCGAGCGGCTCGTGCTGGATCTTGTCGTGGAGCTTCAGGATCGCGTCCATCAGCATCTCCGGACGCGGCGGGCAGCCGGGCAGGTAGATGTCCACCGGGACGATGTGGTCGACGCCCTGCACGATCGCGTAGTTGTTGAACATCCCGCCCGAGGAGGCGCAGACGCCCATCGAGATGACCCACTTGGGGTTGGCCATCTGGTCGTAGACCTGGCGCAGCACCGGGGCCATCTTCTGGCTCACCCGGCCCGCCACGATCATCAGATCGGCCTGCCGGGGCGAACCCCGGAACACCTCCATGCCGAAGCGCGCCAGGTCGTAGCGGCCCGCGCCGGTGGTCATCATCTCGATCGCGCAGCAGGCCAGCCCGAAGGTGGCCGGGAAGAGCGATGCCTTGCGTACCCAGCCGGCCGCTGTCTCCACGGTCGTGAGCAGAAAGCCGCTCGGCAGCTTCTCCTCGATTCCCATCAGATCCCTCTCAATGCCCTCAAGTCCTGTGGTTCGCCCACCCGTTCGGGCTTGTCCGCTCGTTCACAAGGTCCGGCGGACGCCCGGTGCCCGGCCCCTCCCCCGACTCAGTCCCACTCCAGACCGCCGCGACGCCAGACATAGGCGTAGGCGACGAAGACAGTGGCGATGAACAGGAGCATTTCGACCAGTCCGAAGATCCCCAGGGCGTCGAAACTCACCGCCCACGGATAGAGAAAGACGATCTCGATGTCGAAGACGATGAAGAGCATCGCCGTCAGGTAGTACTTGATCGGGAACCGACCGCCGCCCACGGGCTGCGGGGTCGGTTCGATGCCGCACTCGTACGCCTCCAACTTGGCCCGGTTGTACCGCTTGGGCCCGGTCAGTGAGGCCATCACGACGGAGCCGACCGCGAACGCCGCCGCGATGGCACCGAGTACGAGGATCGGCGCGTAGGCATTCATAGCCCCCGCTCCCTCCGTCCAGTCGTCCTTGACTGCAGATCGGAACCGTCGGGTCACACTGCGGTGAACCCGGCGTTCCAGTTCCCGGGATCCACCTCATGTGAGGCAGTTCACAAAGCCTGGAACGAGCGCATCCTATGCCCGTCGGCTTGTGATCTGCGACACGCAGTTCAAGACGATCTTTGTGATCTCCGCCACCCTGTGAATCATGATGAAGGTGGGCATGACGAGAGTTGTCAACGCAAAGAAGTCAAATGGTCACAAGCAGTCGCATTTATCTGCGAAGCGGCTGGTCAGGGCCGTGCTCCTATATCAACTTCGTCTAGCGGAAGGCAAATTTCCGGGCGTCATGTTGACGTGTTATAGCGGCTCACCCTCAGGGGTGGCGGCCCTGCGAACGCCCGCTTGACCCTTCGTTCACAAGCTCGCCGAGCGCAGGCCGGAGCACCTCCGAGCCGTGGGCCGGAGCGCCGTGAGGCCATGGGCCGGGGCGCCTTCCGGCCGTGGGTCGGAGCACCCTCACGGCCGTGCCCCGATGGGTCGGAGCGGCTCAGGCTCCGCTCTCCCAGGCCCAGGCTGCGATGCCGACCCGATTGCGCGCGCCGAGCTTCCGCTGGACCGAGGCCAGATGGTTCTTCACCGTGCCGGCACTGATGAACAACTGCTCCGCGATCTCGCCGTTGGTGGCACCGTCCGCGACGAGCCGCGCGATCTCCTTCTCCCGTGCGGTGAGTTCCTCGACCGGGCCGATCCGCTCGCTTTCCGCGATCCGTCCGCCCAGGGGCCGCCGCTTCCGCTGGCCTGCGGCACCGCCCGCGCCTCCGCTTCCGAGACCGGATCCGATACCGCTCCCGCCGCCGCCTCCGGAGAGTTGGCGGAGCAGGCGGACGGTGACCTGCGGGCTGATCAACGCGTCCCCGGCCACGGCGGACCGGACCGCCTCCGCGAGCAGCGCCGGCCCCGAGCGCTTGAGCAGGAAGCCGGCCGCTCCCGCGCGGAGCGCCTCGTGCACGTACTCGTCCAGATCGAAGGTGGTGACCACGACGACCCTGAACTCCCCACCCAGTCGCCGGGTCAGCTCCAGACCGTCCAACCTGGGCATCCGGATATCGGCGAGGATCACGTCGGGTCGCAGGCGCTCGGCCAGGGCGATCGCCACCTCACCGTCCGCGGCCTCGTCGACCACCTCGATGTCGGGCTGCGCGTCGAGGATGATCCGGTACGCGCTGCGGATCGCCTCGTCGTCGTCGGCAAGGAGCACCCGGATGCTCATCGGCCGATCCTCCTTCCGTCCCCCGGCGCGAACTCTGTCCCGCGCCCGTCGTTCCTGTCCCACCTGACCTTTCCGCCCCTGCGGCGGCGCCCTTCACGTCCCGGGTCGCATCCCCGGGCGCTGCGGGTCTCCTGCGGCCCCGGGCCCGTCACCTCGTCTTCAGGGGTATGGCGACCGCAACCTGCCAACCATCGCCCTCGCGGCCGGCGGTCAGCGTGCCGCCCAACGCCTCCACCCTGGCGGCCAGGCCCGCCAGGCCGCTCCCGCCCCGCCTCGCCCCGGACGGCGGCGAGGCGCCACCACCGTCGTCCCGGACCCGTACCGTCAACCGCCGCCCCTCGCTCCGCACCGTGACGTCGACCGCGCGGGCGGCGGGAGCGTGTCGCCGCACATTGGTCAGGGCCTCGACCACGATCCGGTAGGCGGTGGCCGCCACCTCCCGGGGAACCGCCGACTCCCCGACCGGGGCGTCCAGCCGCGCCACCACATCGCCCGAGTCCGTGAACCGCTGGGTGAGCTCGGTCAGTTCGGCCAGGCCGGGTTGCGGGGAACGCTCGTGGCCGTCCCCACCCCCGTCCCCGTCTTCGGACCCGTCCTCGCTGCGCAGCAGGAGGACCGTCCGGTCGAGCGAGGCCAGGGCCTGCAACCCGGCCTGCTCTATCCGCTCGAACAGCGCCGCCGCCCGCACCGGGTCGAAGGCCGCCAGCACGGTGCCCGCCTGGGCCTGGGCGACCATGCCGCTGACGTCATGGGCGACGAAGTCGTGCAGATCGTGGGCGAGTTCGAGTCGCTGGGCGCGCCTGGCGGCGGCCACCGAGCGCCGCCGGGTGTCGTCCAGTCCGCGCAGGTAGAGCCCGATCAGGACGGCCGGCAGCGCGAGCACCGACCCGAAGCCGAAGAGCGTCAGCGCGCCCAGCGAACCGGACGCGTCCTGGAACCGGGACGGCCACAGCGCGACCGCGCCGCCGATCGTCCACGCCACCACGGCTCCGCGTCGACCGCTCTCGGCCCGCAGCGTCAGCACCACAAGCACCAGCAGGGAGGCGAGTTCGAGCAGGCCGACCAGACCCGTCCAGCGCTCCGACTCGGCCCAGCGGCCGGCGGCCCAGGCGCCGAACGTGGCTCCGATCGAGACCACGGCCGCCGCGCCGGAGACCACCGCGATCCCAGACCGGGACCGCAGGAACCACCCGCAGAGAACCGCCGCCGGAACGGCAAGGGCGAGCATCTGACTCATCGTCGCCTCCTTCCTGCGAGCAGCCTACGGATCACCGAGGGGCTCCGCCTGTGCCGATCGGCACATTTCCGGAGCCGATTCGACCAGCGGAAACAGCCCGATCGGCACTGATGGCGACCCCGGTCCGGCGGCCAGTCTTGTTCCCGTCGGACCGGCCACCAGGGCCGGCCGGAAGGGAGTCCACCGCCATGTCCACCACCGCACCCCTCGCGGGTACCACCACCGCCACCCGGGCCGTCCGCCAGCGGGCAGCCCATCCGGACGGCACCCCCCGCTGGGCCGAGCTGGCCGCCAGGGCCACCGTCTGGACCACCGTGCCGTCCGGGCTCTGGCGGCTCGCCCTCGGCATCGGCATCCCGGTCGGCTTCAGCGGCGAGCTGGCCGCGGTGTTCGAGGGCAACACTCCCGGCTGGGGCACCGCGTATCTCGTCGTCCTGAGCGGACTGGCCGAGTTCGTGGCCTTCCTCACCGTGGGGCTGGTCCGGCCCTGGGGCGAGGTGGTCCCGTCCTGGATCCCGCTGATCGGCGGCCGTACCGTCCGGCCGCTCGCCGCGATCGTCCCCGCCGCGATCGGCTCGGCCGTGCTGACCTGGATCGGGATCAGCGCGCTCTTCGGCGGCTGGGCCGACCAGTTGAGCGATCCCGAGGCCCCCCAGGGCCTCGCCGGAGTGGTCATGACCCTCTGCTACCTGCCCATGCTCGCCTGGGGCCCGCTGGTCGCGGCGGTCACCTTCGCCTACGCCCGCCGCACCCTGGGGCGGCGCCGGTGATCCGGGCGACAGTGGCAGGGAACGCGATCCCCCGCGCGGGCGGCCCGGCCCACCCTCACGCCGGGACGGGCACCCGCTCCTCCGGCCCGACCTCACGGCGCGATGCCGAGGCGGCCCGGCGGCCCCACTCGGTGCCGACCAGCACGAGGGCTCCGCCCAGCAGGGCGAGCGGTCCGAGGTGGTTGCCGGCCAGAGTGACGCCGAACAGCGCCGCCCACAGTGGCTCGGTGCCCAGCAGCAGACTGACCCGGGAGGGCGAGGTGGTGCGGACGGCCCACATCTGCACGAAGAACGCGAACAGCGTGCAGAGGACCGTCAGATGGAGCAGCCAGCCCCACTGGGCCGGCCCGTAGGCGGCCGCGACCGTCCAGGGCAGTGGGCCGACGAACGGCGCGACAACGGCGAACACCAGCGTCGCGGTCGCCAACTGGACCCAGGTGACGGCCAGTGTGTCGGTCTCCCGGATCGCCCGGAGGCGGGCGGTGGCCAGCACATTGACCGTTCGCACGACCGCGGCACCCAGCACCAGCAGGTCTCCGGACGAGGGGGCCCGCAGCCCACCGTCACCGGTCAACAACGCGATGCCCACCACGGCCAGACCGGCCGCCGCGAGAAACGGGCGTGGCAGCGGGGTCCGGGCGAGCGCACTCTCCGCGAGCGGGGTGAACACGATCGTGAGGCTGATGATCAGGCCGGCGTTGGTCGCCGAGGTGTGCACCGCGCCGAAGGTCTCCAGGAGGAAGATCGCACCGAGCACCAGCCCGAGCGCGGCCCCGCCCAGCCACTCGGCACGCCGCAGCCGCCGCAGCGCCCGCAGGGCGAACAGTCCGAGCACGGGCAGGACCAGACCGAACCGGAGGACCAGCATCGCCACCACCGTGTCCGGCTCGGCCACCCGCTGCACGGCCAGGAAGCTCGATCCCCACACCACCGCCACCAGCAGCACCGGCAGATCACGCAGAAGTACGGATGGCGATGCGCGCATGGGCGGGACCCTCTCGGAGCGAACGGAGGCGGCATACGAGAGTCGCGCACGTCGTCGGACGGATCCCGGGGTTGAGCAGGCGCCCGCCATCCTCGCGCACCGCACCGTTCCCGATCAACGGTTTTCGGCCTCCGCCTGCCAGGCCGCTCCTGCCGCACACCATCCGTCGGGCCCCGCTCGCCGAACCCTTCCCACCGACCCCTATCGGATCTCCACCCCGCCGTGGATGATGTCGCCATGACAATGCAGCTGCCCCCCACGCACCGGAAGGCCAGTCAAGTGACCAGGAAGCACTGGGCGTTGATCGCCGCAGCCACCGTCCTGCCGATCGTGGTGAGCACCGGCACCGCCGTCGCGGACACCCCGTCGGCCGGGGCCGGGACCGGTGCGGCCGGCACCACCTGCACCTACAGCCCGGCGGTTCCGGCCGACAACTTCAAGGGCATCCCGGTCTTCAACGCCAAGAAGGCCGCCAAGCCCTACAGCGCGACCTTGAAGACCTCCCAGGGGGCGATCACCTTCCAGGCGCTCACCGACAAGGCACCCTGCACGACCTTCTCGTTCCGCTTCCTCGCCGAGCACGACTACTTCGACCGCAGCCACTGCCACCGGCTGACCACCCAGCGGATCTTCGTCCTGCAGTGCGGTGACCCGACCGGCACCGGAAGCGGCGGCCCCGGCTACTCCTTCCCGGACGAGAACCTGGAGGGCGCGACCTATCCCGCCGGCACGGTCGCGATGGCCAACGCGGGCCCCAACACCAATGGCAGCCAGTTCTTCTTCGTCTGGAAGGACACCAAGCTCTCCCCCGCCTACACGCCCTTCGGCCGGATCACGGCGGGCCTGGACGTCCTCCAGAAGATCGCCGCCGGCGGCGAGGACGACCAGAACAACCCCGGCGACGGATTCCCCACCCTGCCGGTGAACATCCGCAATGTGAAGATCTCCACCCGCTGAGCCACCTTCGGGGCCTGCCGAGCTCCCGTACGGTGGTCAGCACGACCGCGAGCCGTACGGGAGCCGTGCCGATGGACAGCAGGATCTGGGAAAGCGTCGACCACGTGGTCGCCTGGCTCGACGAGGAGAGCCCGCTCCCCCCGCAGGAGGAGCGGCTGGCCCGCATCCTCAAGCTCTCCGAGGAGGTGGGCGAGGTCAGCGCGGCCGTGATCGGTGCGACGGGTCAGAATCCGCGAAAGGGCGTGACCCACACCTGGGAGGACGTCCAGCACGAGCTCTGCGATGTGGTCTTCTCCGCGCTGGTCGCCCTCCGCACGCTCACCCCCGACGCCGCCCAGGTCTTCGCCGACCGCCTCGCGTACGTCGAGAACCGCTCGGCGGCGAGCCGCCGCGAGCCTTAAGTCCTCGCGGACGGGCGCCAGAGCAGGAGGACAGTCCACGACCAACCCAAAGGCCCCCCGAAGACCCGCCGACGACCCTCCCAAGGCCGCCGAAAGACCGCCCGGGCCGGACCGGAGTCGCGCCCGGGCGGCCCAGAGTCGGCCCGGTCAGGCATTGGACCCGGTCAGGCGTTGGAACCGGTCGGGCATTGGGCCCGGTCAGGCGTTGGGTGCGGCCTTCGCCAAGCCGTTGATGACACGGTCCATCGCGTCGCCGCCCTGGGGGTCGGTGAGGTTGGCGAGGAGCTTGAGGACGAACTTCATCAGGATGGGGTGGGTCAGCCCCCGCTGGGTCGCGAGCTGCATGACCTTCGGGTTGCCGATCAGCTTCACGAAGGCGCGGCCCAGCGTGTAGTAGCCGCCGTAGACGTCCTTGAGGATGCGCGGGTATGCCTGGAGCGCGCGCTCCCGGCCGGACTCGGTCACCCGGGCGTGGGCCTGGACGATCACCCCGGCGGCGATCTGACCGGATTCCATCGCGTAGGCGATGCCCTCGCCGTTGAATGGGTTGACCATGCCTCCCGCGTCACCGACCAGCAGCAGGCCGCGGGTGTAGTGCGGCTGCCGGTTGAAGGCCATCGGCAGCGCGGCGCCCCGGATCGGGTCGGTCATGTTCTCGGGGGTGTAGCCCCACTCCTCCGGCATGCTCGCGCACCATGCCTTGAGGACCTCACGCCAGTCGAGCTCACCGAAGGCCGGCGAGGAGTTGAGGATGCCGAGACCCACATTGGAGGTGCCGTCGCCCATGCCGAAGACCCAGCCGTAGCCGGGCAGCAGCTTGCGCTCCCCGGCCCGGGTGTCCCAGAGCTCCAGCCAGGACTCCAGGTAGTCGTCGTCGTGGCGCGGCGAGGTGAAGTAGGTGCGGTAGGCGACCCCCATCGGGCGGTCCTCGCGGCGGTGCAGGCCCATGGCGAGCGAGAGCCGGGTGGAGTTGCCGTCGGCCGCCACGACCAGCGGGGCACGGAAGGTGACCGGCCGCTTCTCGTCGCCGAGCTTGGCGGTGACACCGACGATCCGGCCGGTCCGCTCGTCCAGCACCGGGCCGCTGACGTTGCAGCGTTCGTAGAGCCGGGCGCCCGCCTTCTCCGCCTGACGGGCGAGCAGCTCGTCGAAGTCGGCGCGCTTGCGGACCAGTCCGTAGTCCGGGAACGCCGACAGCTCGGGCCAGTCCAGCTCCAGCCGGATCCCGCCACCGATGATCCGCAGTCCCTTGTTGTGCAGCCAGCCGTTGTCGGTCGACACATCGATGCCCATGTCCACCAACTGCTTGGTGGCCCGCGGGGTCAGGCCGTCGCCGCAGACCTTCTCCCGGGGGAAGCTGGTCTTCTCCAGCAGCAGCACGTCCAGACCGGCCTGGGCGAGGTAGTACGCGGTGGTGGACCCGGCCGGCCCCGCGCCGACCACGATGACGTCCGCGGTGCTCTCCACAACGCCTGCGCTCAGGTCAACGACGGTCTCGGACACGGTGGGCACACTCCTGCTGGGGGTCGACGGGCCGGCGGGGGCCGGCACGGCTGGGCTTGGACGAGTCTATGAGCTGCGGGCGGCGCTTCCGCCGGTCCCGGCGGAGGCGGCGGGCAGCCAACGACCGGCGACCGGCGACCGGCGACCGGCGACCGGTCAGACCTTGTGGGCCCGGTGCAGGGCGACGATCCCACCGGTCAGGTTGCGCCAGGCCACCCTGGACCAGCCGGCCTCCTGGAGCCGGGCGGCCAGCGCGGGCTGGTCGGGCCACTCCCGGATGGACTCGGCGAGGTACACGTAGGCGTCCGGGTTGCTGCTCACCGCCGTGGCGACCGGGGGCAGCGCGCGCATCAGGTACTCGGTGTAGACGGTCCGGAACGGCGTCCAGGTCGGCGTGGAGAACTCGCAGATGACCAGCTTGCCGCCCGGCTTGGTGACCCGGTACATCTCGCTCAGCGCGGCGTCGGTGTCGTGGACGTTGCGCAGCGCGAAGGAGATCGTCACCGAGTCGAAGGTGTTGTCGGCGAACGGCAGCCGGGTGGCGTCCCCGGCGGTCAGCGCCAGCTCGGGGTGGCGGCGCTTGCCCTCGGCGAGCATCCCGACCGAGAAGTCGCACGGGACGACCTTGGCCCCGGCCTCCGCGAAGGGGAGCGAGGAGGTGCCGGTGCCGGCTCCGAGGTCGAGCACGACGTCCCCCGGCCCGGCGTCCACCGCCTCGGCCACCGCGCGGCGCCAGGCGCGGGCCTGGCCGAGCGAGAGCACGTCGTTGGTGCGGTCGTACTTGGCCGCGACGTCGTCGAACATCGCGGCGACTTCGTGCGGCTGCTTGTCCAGGGAGGCTCGGGTCACGCCCCCATTGTTCACCCTGGCTCCGGCGATCCGGGCAAGGGGGCGCCTTCCGGACAGTCCGGGAGCAGCGTCGACCCTCAGGCACCATGTTCTCGAAGCACTCGGAGGGCGCGCAGGGCGGCCTTCACGCCCCCAAAGCCGGAGCGCCTGCCTTCAGCGCCCCCGCCCTCAGCGCGGGGAACCCCACCTCAGTGCAGGGCGCGCCGTCCGCCCGAGCGGCGCCGACGGCGCGAACGCTTGCCCTGGGTTATCGCGGGCATCCCGTCGGCCAGGGCACCGGTCGCCAGGGCGACCGTGGTGGCGAACCGGTTCTGCCCGCTCCGCACGGCCTCCGCCCGCCGGTGCCGCCGGATCCGCAGCATGCAGACCGCGAACAGCAGCACGGCAACCGGCACGCTGAACCGGGCCAGGCCGACGCCGACGGGCTGCGGGTAGGTGTCGCCGCAGATCCGCACCGCGCCCGGGTCGTCGGCCGCGTGCTCCAGGCACACCTCGTCACCGACCTTCGCACCGTCGGCCAGCGGCAGCGCGGTGGCGGTGTGGTGCTGCCCCCGGGCCTGATAGCTGACGGTGCTGTAGGACCCGCCGCCGCCGGGCAGCTGGGTCACCTGGCCCTCGACCCGCACCGGGTTGGCTCCGATCCGGTCGGCCTGCGCGGCCTGACGCCAACCCAACAGGCACATCCCGACGGCCAGCACGGCGCTGAGCACGGCGGTGATGTACCAGCCACGGCCCAACCGCGGGGATCGCTGCGGGGGGACGGTCGCGGATCGCATGGTTCCTGTCCTGGCGTGCGTTCGGGACCTGGGACGGGGCCCCGCCACCCGTGGGAACGGGCGGAGTGTGGTGAGGGTACGGACTGAGCTGAGCCGGATGCTATCCGCTGGCGGGCCCTCAGGTCACGGCGAAGGGGGAATCAGGCCACCGGGGCGGGCCCGAAGTTCGGCGGCATACGAAGCAAGTCCCGTGCTTCGTACGGCAGTACGGCCCGACAGGGAAAAATCGCACGACTACCGACGAGTAGGGCGACACGCGGCACGAGGACGCCCGGCAGCGGACCACGGCGGGGGCGGGGACGTGAACGGACCCGAATCGGGGCGAACGGCCCCGGAAGGATGCGGACGGCGGGCTCAGCGCCGCCGGAACACCAGCCGGCCGCCGAGCACCGTCGCGCGGCACCCGCCGGCCCGCGCACCGTCCGCACCGGGGGCGAACACCGCGAAGTCCGCCCGGCCGCCCACCACCAGTCGGCCGTGCACCGCCGCGGCGAACGGCAGCCCCACCAACGGATCCAGCGACCACACCGGCTCCGGAAGGCCCGGCGCCCCTGGAAGACCCAGCGCTGCCGGAAGACCCGCTGCTCCCGGAAGACCCACCGTTCCAGGAAGCGCGGCCAGTCCCGAACGAGCCACGGCCGTCCGCACCGAGGCCCGCTCGAACGGCCCGGCCACCGCCGTCACCCCGAATCCGAGCATCCGCTGCAGCCCGCGCCGCGCGCTCGCCCCGCACCGCGTCTCGTCCGTCTCCCCCACCAGACCGTCCGGCACCGGCGCGTCCCCGAGCTCCTCACGCGGGTCCGGGTGGTAGGCCCGTTCCAGCAGTCGGTGGCCGTCGGGGTGCCGCAGTCCGGGGGTGAGCAGCGCGTCGGCCCAGTCCCGGGTCCGGGCCGTCGGCTGCGCCGCCGCCAGTTCCGCGTACGGGCCGAGCGCCTCGACCTGCCCGTCGCGCACCAGCACCGCCCCGTCGGCATGGGACGGGGCGGTGGGATCGGCCGGGTCGGGCAGCACGAGAGCGGCCCGGTGCAGGGTCAGCACGGCGGTGCGGGAGCCCCTCAGCAGCGGTCGGCGGGCAGGAAGTGGGCAGTCAGGAAGTCGGCGGCCGACGACCACCGGCCCCAAGCCGGAAAAGCCGGAAGCCGATGATCAGCGGTTGTCGAGGATCTTCAGCTCCGGGTGCGCCGTGCCGCCCTCGATCGCCGTGGAGGCGATGTGCGAGGCGACCCGCGGGTCGACCGGGTCGTTGGCCGGGTCGTCCAGCACGCGCAGGTGCTGGTAGGTGGTCGAGCGCTGCGCGGGGACGCGGTCGGCGGCCCGGATCAGGTGGATCAGCTCGGTGAGGTTGGAGCGGTGCTTGGCACCGGCCGCCGAGACCACGTTCTCCTCCAGCATGACCGAGCCGAGGTCGTCCGCGCCGTAGTGCAGCGACAGCTGGCCGGCCTCCTTGCCGGTGGTCAGCCAGGAGCCCTGGATGTGGGCGATGTTGTCGAGGAACAGGCGGGCGATGGCGATCATCCGCAGGTACTCGAAGACGGTCGCCTGGGTGGAACCCTGGAGCTTGTTGTTCTGCGGCTGGTAGGTGTACGGGATGAAGGCGCGGAAGCCGCCGGTGCGGTCCTGCACGTCGCGGATCATCCGCAGGTGCTCGATCCGCTCGGCGTTGGTCTCGCCGGTGCCCATCAGCATGGTGGAGGTGGACTCGACGCCCAGCCTGTGGGCGGCCTCCATGATCTCCAGCCAGCGCTCGCCCGACTCCTTGAGCGGCGCGATCGCCCTGCGCGGGCGCTCCGGCAGCAGTTCGGCGCCGGCGCCGGCGAAGGAGTCCAGACCCGCCTTGTGGATCCGGGTGATGGCTTCCTCGATCGAGACGCCCGAGATCCGCGCCATGTGGTCGACCTCGGAGGCGCCCAGCGAGTGGATCACCAGCTGCGGGAAGTCCGCCTTGATCGCCGAGAAGGCGCGCTCGTAGTACTCGACGCCGTAGTCCGGGTGGTGGCCGCCCTGGAACATGATCTGGGTGCCGCCCAGCTCGACGGTCTCCGCGCAGCGGCGCAGGATCTCGTCGAGGTCGCGGGACCAGCCCTTGTCGCTCTTCGGCGGCACGTAGAAGGCGCAGAACTTGCACGCCGTCACGCAGACGTTGGTGTAGTTGATGTTGCGCTCGATGATGTACGTCGCGATGTGCTCGGTACCGGCGTAGCGGCGGCGGCGCACGGCGTCGGCGGCCGAGCCGAGCGCGTGCAGGGGGGCCGAGCGGTAGAGCTCCAGCGCCTCCTCCGGGCTGATCCTGCCTCCGCCGGCGGCCCGGTCGAGGACGGCCTGCAGGTCGGTGCTGGGCGCATCGAGGGTGGTCGCTGCGAGCTCGGACACCTGGCGGCCTTCTCTCTCTCGGGTACTTCGGGTACTTCCGGTACATCGGGTGCTACCGGTACTTCGCGTGTTCCGGGCCGTTCGGCTGCGCCGACCGCTCCGGGTGCCGCGACGTGCGGCGACCCCGTGCCACGGCACCGGGTCTCATCCGGATCAGCCTACGCCAGGGCCCTCGGAGCCCCGCGTCAGCCCGTCCGCCGCAGCGTCCCGGACGGGCTCCCGGCACTGGGGTCGGCGGAGGCGAAGCGGACGGTGCCGTCCTGCTGGAGGGTGAGCGTCTCCGAGTAGGAACCGCCGGTGCAGGCCCCGGGCAGCGAGGAACGGACGAGGCGGGAGGTGAAGACGAGCTTCTCCGGCTCGACCGCGGTGAGCGTCCAGGCGCCCTCACAGGTGATCGAGAGCAGTCCGGTCAGCTCGTTGCGACTGGTGGTGGCCTCCTGCCCGATCGCGGACCGGCCGATGACCAGGGTGGTGGTGCCGGCGGGAACCCCCTTCTGGGTGACCATGTCCCCGCGCCAGGTCCCGAGGAAGGCCGTCGGCACGACGTTCGGCCCCGACGGCGCGGCCGTCGCGGTGGAACCGGTGGAACCGGTCGGCGAGGGCGACAAGCCCGACGGAGCCGCCGAGGGCGGCGCCTGGGTGGTCCCGCCGGTGGCCCCACCGGTCACCTGCGTCGCACCCGGCGTCGTGGTCTGCGCCCCGGTCGCGCTCCCGCCGGACGCCACCGGCGTCGGCCCCGGTCCTGGTTCGTCGGGCCCCCACGCCCGGTACGCGCCGTACCCGCCCCCCGCGAGCGCCAGCAGCACCGCGGCGGCCACCAGTGCCGCCACACCCCGCCGCCGCGACGCACGGGCGGCGTCCTCCGGCAGGGGCCGCACCGCTGACACGGACCACACCGACCGCGACCCCGTCCCGGAAGCACCCTCGCTCCCGACCGGTCCACCGACCGGCCCACCGACCGGAACCCCGCCGCCCCCCGGCACAAAGGTCGGCGTCCGTTCCGCGTCAACGCCGACCCCTGCCCCCACCCCGCCCCCGCCGACGGAGCCGTCCTCCTCCCCTTCCAGGTCCAGCAGCTGCACCGCACTGCGCCCCACCGCGGCCGCCAGCGCCGGCGGGAGCCAGCCGCCGTGCCCCAGCCGGCCGACCGCCGAGCCGTCGGGGTCCAGCAGTTCCCGCAGCCGCCGCGGTGTCGGCCGGACCGCCGGGTCCTTGGCCAGACAGGCGAGCACGATCGACCGCAGCGGCCCGGGCGCCAGCCCGCTCAGGTCCGGCTCCTCGTGCACCACGCGGTAGAGCAGGACGGCCGCGCTCACCCCTTCGCCGAACGGGTGCACCCCGGTGGCCGCGTACGCGAGCACCGCGCCGAGCGAGAAGACGTCGCCGGGCGGCCCGACCGGGCGGCCGTTCGCCTGCTCCGGCGACATGAAGCCGGGCGATCCGACCACGAACCCGGACTGGGTGAGCCCGGTGGCCGCGTCGAGGGCGCGGGCGATGCCGAAATCGATCAGCCTCGGGCCGTCCAGGGTGAGCAGGACGTTGGACGGCTTGACGTCCCGGTGCACCAGGCCGAGCCCGTGCACGTGCTCCAGGGCCTGGGCCAGGACGACGCCCAGGGTGCGGACGGCGGGGTCGGTCAGCGGCCCGTACTCCCGGACGGCGCCGCCCAGCGCGGGGCCGGCGACGTAGCCGGTGGCCACCCAGGGGTGGGCGCCCTCGGTGTCGGCGTCCAGGACGGGAGCCGTCCAGTCCCCGCCGACCCGGCGGGCGGCGGCCACCTCCTGCCGGAACCGGGCCCGGAACTCGGCGTCCTCGGCGAGTTCGCCGCGAACCACCTTGACCGCCACCGTGCGGCCGCCCACCGTCCGGCCGAGGTAGACCCGGCCCATGCCGCCCGCGCCGAGGCGTCGCAGCAGCCGGTACGCGCCCACCTGGCGCGGATCGTCCGATCCCAGTGCCTGCATCCCCCGCACGCTCCCGTCACCCGCCCGGCCCGCTACCGGGGCCCGCTCGCGTGCAGACGCTATCGGGCGGCGGGAGGCCGCCGTGCGACAACCCGCTTCCTCCCGGAGCCGGAACGCCCGGGAGGAAGCGGCGGCACGGGAGCGGGGACGTGCTCAGACCACCAGCGGCGCCGGCTCCAGCAGGACCGGTTCCAACCGCTCCACCGGCGCGGGCTCCAGCAGCCGGACGGCCACATCGGGCGCGAAGCCGCTGTCGTGCGCGACCCGCCGGGCGAACTCCGTCATCCCGGCCAACTGCCGCTCGCCGAGCGAGAAGTCCAGCGCCTCACTGAAGTACCGTTCCAGCACCTCCGCGTCGAAGGCTTCCCAGCGGGCCGCGTGCGTCGCCACCTCGCGGGCCTCGACCAGCGAGAGGTCCCGGGACTCCAGGAAGGCGCGGTGGACGGCGGCGGTCAGTTCGGGCCGGCGCTCGGCGAAGTCGCGGCGGGCGGCCCAGACGGCGAAGACGAACGGGAGCCCGGTCCACTCCTTCCACATCTCGCCCAGATCGTGCACGGTCAGACCGCGTTCGGCGGCCTGACCCAGGTAGGCGCGCAGCGCCGGGTCGCCGATGAGCACGGCCGCGTCGGCCTCGGCGAGCATCGCCTCCAGGTCGGGCGGACAGCTGTAGTACTCCGGCCGCACCCCCTCGCGCTCCTCCAGCAGCAGGCGGGCGAGCCGGACCGAGGTGCGGCTGGTGGAGCCGAGGGCGACCTTCCGGCCGTCCAGCTCGGCGAGCGGCACCTTGCTGACGATCACGCAGGACATCACCGGGCCGTCGCTGCCGACCGCGATGTCGGGGAGCACGAGCAGTTCGTCCGCGTGGCGCAGGTACTCCACACAGGTGATCGGGCCGATGTCCAGCGAACCCTCGACCAGCTGGTCGCTGAGCTTCTCCGGGGTGTCCTTGGTGAGGTCCAGGTCGAGCAGGTTGCCGGTCCTGGCCAGCCCCCAGTAGAGGGGCACGCAGTTCAGGAACTGAATATGCCCCACTCGGGGCCGGACCGGGGTGTTCTCCCGGGTCTCCCGCGTTTCCTCGTCCGGTACTGCCACCGCGCCGCTCCCTTGCTGTTCGTGCGCCTCCCCGCAGGGTATGCCCGCTGGTCGGGAAGCTCCGCACCACCCTTCCGTGACTCACCGTGCCGATCACCACAACCGCCTTACGACACGCGGCGTCCAGCCCGCAAGTCACCCCTGGTCGTCACAGCAGCCGCATGCTAGCGTTGCCCTCAGTTGCAGTTTGATTCCCCTTGCGGTACTTGAAGCCTGCGGAGCATGTAACCGCAGGCTTTTTGTAGTTTTTCAGCAATATCGAAAACTTCGGACCCGTCCGAAGGCAGGGCGATCAGCGCAGCGGACCGGGCGCCACACGGTGTGGTCCCCGACACGTCCCTCGCAAGGAGAACGGCATGGCTCAGGGAACCGTCAAGTGGTTCAACGCTGAGAAGGGCTTCGGCTTCATCGCCCAGGATGGCGGCGGCCCCGACGTCTTCGTCCACTACTCCGCCATCAACGCGAGCGGTTTCCGCTCGCTGGAGGAGAACCAGGCGGTCAGCTTCGACGTCACTCAGGGTCCGAAGGGCCCGCAGGCGGAGAACGTCACCCTTGTCTGAACCATCCTCGATGAGGATCTGATCGCTCGGGACCCGTCGGGTCCACCGGCGGCCGTAGGCCGTCATGGTGAGCACAAGAGCAGCAGTACCCAAGGGGGCCCGCCGGTCGGCGGGCCCCCTGCCTTGTTGTCCGGACGTTCTCCGGGCGTCGTCCCGGCGTCGTCCCGGTGTTGTCCGCGCAACGCGGAGCGGCCCCCTCCCCCGTTCACCGGGAGAGGGGGCCGCGTCCGTGCGGGGCGACCGTCAGGCCGTCGCGGGGGCCTTGGCACCGGCCTGGGCCGGGACGGCGACCGGGGCCGGAGCCTCGTCGTAGAGATCACCGGTCGGGTTGTTGTACGCGACCAGGTCGAGCGTCTTCTCCCGGGCCGCGACCACGATCGGCACCAGGGCCTGGCCCGCGACGTTGGTCGCGGTGCGCATCATGTCCAGGATCGGGTCGATGGCCAGCAGCAGGCCGACGCCCTCCAGCGGCAGACCCAGGGTGGAGAGGGTCAGCGTCAGCATCACGATCGCACCGGTCAGACCGGCGGTGGCGGCCGAGCCGATCACCGAGACGAAGGCGATCAGCAGGTAGTCCTTGATGCCGAGGTCGATGCCGTACACCTGGGCGACGAAGATCGCGGCCAGCGAGGGGTAGATCGCGGCGCAGCCGTCCATCTTGGTGGTGGCGCCGAACGGGACGGCGAACGAGGCGTACTCGCTCGGGACGCCCAGGCGCTCGGTGACCCGGCGGGTGACCGGCAGGGTGCCGACCGAGGAGCGGGAGACGAAGGCCAGCTGGATGGCGGGCCAGGCGCCCTTGAAGAAGTTGACCGGGTTGAGGCCGGCGGCGAACTTCAGCAGCAGCGAGTAGACGCCGAACAGCACCAGCGCGCAACCGACGTAGACGTCGACGGTCAGCGTCGCGAACGGCTCCAGCAGGTCCCAGCCGTACTTGGCGACGGACTTGCCGATCAGGCCGAGGGTGCCGAGCGGCGAGAGCCGGATGACCCACCAGAGGGCGGTCTGGATCAGTTCGAGCACCGACTCGCTGAGCTTGAGCACCGGCTCGGCCTTGGCGCCGAGCTTGATGATCGCGGCGCCGGCCACGATCGCCAGGAAGACGATCTGCAGGACCTCGACCTCGGTGAACGCGGTCACGATGTTGGTCGGGAAGATCCCGGTGAGGAAGTCGATCCAGCTGCCGGTGGACTTCGGCGGCTTGAGGCCCTCGGTCTTGAGGTGGGTGCCCTCGCCCGGGTTGGTGAGCAGGCCGAGGCCGAGGCCGATGGCCACCGCGATCAGCGAGGTGATCGCGAACCAGAGCAGGGTGCGAACGGCCAGCCGGGCGGCGTTGGTGACGTTCCGCAGGTTGGCGACGCTGACCAGGATCGCGGTGAAGACCAGCGGCGGGACGGCGAGCTTCAGCAGCTGGACGAAGATCCGGCCGATGGTCTCCAGGGTGGTGGCCAGCCAGGAGATGTCGGCCGCGCGGGCCAGGTAGCCGAGGGCGACGCCGAGCACGAGGCCGGCGACGATCTGGGCCCAGAAGGGCGTCTTGCCCAGCTTGGAATTACGCAGACTGGCGAGCACGGACGGCGACGAGGTCGCCTCGGGCGCTGTGGACATGACGGTGCGGCTCCGGGGGAGGCGTGACTGGGGTGTGGCGGGGGGCGGGAAAGGCGGCACGGCGCGGGAGCCGGAGCGGGAAGGGAACCGGCCCCGATCAGGGGCGTGCCGCCTGAATACAGCTCATGGCGCGACAACGGCGCGGGCTGTCCACAGCACCGGACAGACGCCCGCGGGCGGCACCGGGCTGCGAGCCCAGGCCGTGCGCCGAACGTGCGTCTGAGGTGGTCATGGGCGATACGTTAGCAGTAAAGGTTTGAGATGTTCAAAGTAGTTGTTTGAGGTCCGGGCGCGAAGGATCCGGGCGCGACGCCGAACGGGCACCGGGCGCGACGCCGAGCGGGTGGCGGGCGAGCCCGGAGGCCGCCCGCGGACGCTCCGCGCGGGCCCGATTGACCGCTCAGCAGTTATACGTATAACTTGGAGAACATCCCCGCCCGTCCCCTGCCCAGACCGGAGAATCCCGCCCATGGGCTACCTCGCCCTGCTCCGCGCCCCGCACGTCGGCCGACTGCTCTTCGGCACCCTGCTCGGCCGCCTCCCGGCCGGCATGACCGCCCTGGTGATCGCCCTCGCGCTGCGCGACGCCGGCGCGCCCTACAGCCGGATCGGGCTGGCCACCGCCGCGTACGCGATCGCGGCGGCCATCGGCGGGCCGGTGCTCGGCCGGATCGTGGACCGCACCGGCCAGCCGCGCGTCCTGCTCGTCTCCGCGGTGATCGCCGGCGGTGGGTACGCCCTGCTGGCGCTGGCACCGGCCTCCGCGATCGCCGCCACCGCCGGCGCCGCGATCGCCGGACTGGCGATGCCCCCGCTCGAACCCTGCCTGCGCTCGCTCTGGCCGGACGTCGTCGAGGAGGAGCAGCTCGACACCGCCTACGCCTTCGACTCCGCCGCCCAGCAGATCCTCTACGTCGCCGGCCCGCTCGCGGTGGCCGGTATCGCGGGCACCGCCGGCCCGGTCACCGCGCTCTGGGTGGCGGCCGGACTCGGCCTGGCCGGGGCACTGGTGGTCGCCTCCACCGCGCCGGCCCGCGCCTGGCAGGCACCGGCGCGCGCGCACTCGGCCGGTCTGCTCGGACCGCTCCGTTCCCCCGGCCTGGTCCTGCTGCTGATCGGCCTGGCCGGAGCCGGCTGGGCGGTCGGCGCGCAGAACGTGCTGTTCATCGCCTACGCCGAGGCCCAGCACGGGGGCAGCCTGCCCGGCGGGGCCGGAAGTCTGCTGGCCCTGGCGGCGCTCGGCGGCCTGCTCGGCGCGCTCGCCTACGGCGCGGTGCGGTGGCGCAGCTCGACGGCCACCCGCACGTGGCTGATGGCGCTCGGCATGGCCGTCAGCTACCTGCCGCTGGTGCTGGTCCCGGGACCGGCCGCGATGGCGGTCCTCGCCTTCGTCTCCGGGATCGCGCTGGCGCCGCTGCTGGCGGCCGCCTTCGTGCTGGTCGCCGAGCTGGCCCCGAAGGGCACCGTGACCGAAGCCTTCGCCTGGCTGGTCACGCTCTTCGCGACCGGGAACTCGCTGGGCTACGCGGTCTCCGGCCACCTCGCGGAGGGCTCGCTGCGGTCGGTGGCGCTCTGCGCGGCGGGCGGGATCGGCCTGGGCGGGCTGCTGCTGTTCGGCGCCCGCCGCTGGTTCCGCCCGGTCGACGGAGCGCCCGCCGGGGCGCACCGGCTGCCCGCCGCCGAACCGGTGCCGGTGGGCTGACGCCCGCGGCACCCCCATGGACGTGGCTGCGCCCGTCGGACCGGTGGTCTGGTCGACGGGCGCAGCCACTTCGTCGTGCCCGCCCCGGTCCGCGCCGGCACCGCGCGCCCGTCCGCCCCGCACGCGCGCCCGTGCGCCCGTGCGGCGGGGCGATACGGCGACACGTCGACGGGGCGGACCGGGGCGACGGAGGCGAAGGAACCGGCGGACGGACGCCCGGGAACCCGACCGGGTCAGTGCTCCCGGGACACCGGTGCGGTGGAGGACCGCAGCACCAGCGAGGTGGCGAGCGGCGGCACGGGTGCGACCGCCTCGCCCCGGAGCAGTCCGGCGAGCGCCGCCACCCCGGCCCGGCCCAGCTCCTCGCCGGGCAGGTCGACGGTGGTGAGCGGCGGGGTGAGCAGCGCGGCCACCGGGACGTTGTCGATCCCGACCACCGAAAGGTCGGCGGGCACCCGCAGGCCGCGCTCGGCCGCGGCCTGGTAGACCCCGGCGGCGACCACGTCGTCGTCGCAGATCACGGCGAACGGCCGGTCCGGCAGCTCCAGCAGGCGGTGGGCGACCTCGCGTGCGGCCGCCTGCCCCTCGTTCAGGCTGACGCCGAGTTCCACCGCGTCCAGGCCGAGGGCCAGGACCGTCTCCTCGAAGGCCGCCTGGCGGACCCGGAAGGTGTACGCGGCGTGGGTGGAACGGAGCCGGGCGATCCGGCGGTGGCCGAGTGCGGCGAGGTGCTCGACGGCGGCGCGCATCCCGCCGCCGACGTCCAGTTCGACGGTCGGGCGGGCCCGGTCGGTGCCGGGGTCGGCGTCCAGGAAGACGACGGGGGTGTCGGCGGGCAGGTCACCGAGCTGGCTGTCGTCCGGGGAGCAGATCAGCAGGCCGTCGAAGCGGCTGGTGGTGGCGGCCTCGGCGAGGGTGGCGCTCCCCCAGCCCGAACTGACCACGACGGCCAGGCCGTGCTTGCCGGCCTCCTCGTGGACGCCTTCGAGCACCCGGCCGAAGAACGGGCCGAGGATGTTCGGCACCGCCAGCAGGATCATGCCGCTGCGGCCCAGACGGAGTTGACGGCCGGCCGCCTGCGGACGGTAGCCGAGACCCCGGGCGGCCTCGCGGACCCGCTCGCGGGTGGCGTCGGAGACCCGGCGGCCCGCCTCGGAGCCGGAGAACACCAGCGAGACGGTGGCCTGCGAGACCCCGGCCAGGCGGGCGACGTCCCGGCCGGTCGGGCGGCGGACCGGGGCCGGCCAGGTACCGGCGGCCGGTACGGCGGGCTCGGGCTCCGCGGCGTCCGGTCCCGCGTGCTCCGGTCCCGCGTGCTCCGGCTCCGCGGTGTCCGGCTCAGCGTTCCCCGCCGCGGCGTTCTCCGGCACGGTGGCGCGGGTCAGTTCTGCGGGGCCGGGGCGGCGGGGCCGGCGGGCGTCCTGGTGGCCTCGGCGCGCAGCGCGTCGTCCACCGCGTCCTCCTCGGCGTTCTGCGCGGCGATCCGGGAGGCCGTCCGGGTGCGGATGCCGTCCACCCGGCCGGAGATCTCGACCGACATCTCGTCCCGCTGCCGGCTGAGCAGCACATAGCTGAGCGGCGCCGAGACGACGGCGGCCAGCAGGAAGAGGAAGATCACCCCGGCCTCGCCGGAGACCGGGATCACCTGGAAGTGGCCGAGGATCAGCACGACCAGCAGACAGCCCAGGAAGACGGAGACCCGCATCGAGGTGTAGCGGAGTGTGGCGTGCGACTTCTTGCTCACCTTGCTGCTCACCGGGGACACATCCTTCGCTGCCTGGGACCGGGCCGGTCTCCCAGTGAAGCATGCCCGACGGGCCCGACGGGGAACGGGTCCCGCCCGGGACGGCCCCGGCGCGGCCATGATCAGCGCAGGTCGCGCCACATGACGACATCGTCCCGGTCGTCGCCGGGGGCGACCCGGATCGCGCCGGGCACCCGGCCGACCTCGACGTACCCGCTGCGGAGGTAGAAGGACTCCAGGCCCATCCCGCCCCGCACCTGGAGCTTCAGTCCGTCCAGCCCCCATTCCCGGCCGATCCGCTCGGCCTCGGCCAGCAGCGCCGCGCCGTGTCCCCGCCCCTGCAGCTCGGGGTGGACCATGACCCTGGAGACCAGCCGCCAGTGGTCCATCGGCCCGAACCGCATCGACTCCAGGAACAGCAGGGCGGCCAGCCGCCCGGTCCCGGTCTCCCGGGCGACCAGCAGCCGGTCCGGTCCGGCCGGGGCGAGCCGGGCGAACTGCGCCTCCCCGACCGCCCCGACCTCCTCCTCGGTCACCGGGCGGACGAAGCCCACGGCGCCGCCGGCGTTGCTGGCGGCCGTCCACAGACCGACGACCTCGGCGCGCAGTTCGGGGCCGTCCCCGGGGTCCAGGGTGAAACTCAGCGTCATGGTCACGAAGCCTAGCCACCTCTTACGACACCTCGGCGCCCGCTCGGCCCGGCCACTCGGTCCGGACGGTCCGGGCGCTCGGTCCGGCACTCGGTCCGGGTGCCAGGTCCGGGCACGCGCCCGGACCGGGACGCTCAGATCAGCGCCGGAACCGCGCGGTCCGTCCGCCCGGGCGTCCGCAGGGCCAGGCAGAGCAGCACCGCGACCGCGCAGAGCCCGCCGGCCAGGTACCAGGCGAGGTCGTAGTCGCCGAGCCTGTCCCGGGCGACCCCGGCCAGGCCGGCCACCACCGCGGCGCCGATCTGGTGACAGGCCAGCACCCAGCCGAAGACGATCGGCGCGTCCTCCCCGAAGTACTGGCGGCAGAGCGCGACGGTCGGCGGGACGGTGGCCACCCAGTCGAGCCCGTAGAAGATCACGAACGCCAGGATCGGCGGTTCCAGCGAGCCGGCGAACAGCTGCGGCAGCAGGAGCAGCGAGAGCCCGCGCAGCGCGTAGTAGAGGACCAGCAGCCGGCCGGCGTCGAAGCGGTCGGTGAACCAGCCGCTGGCGACGGTGCCGATCACGTCGAACACGCCGATCAGCGCGAGCAGGCTCGCCGCCGTGGTGACCGGCAGGCCGTGGTCGTGGGCGGCCGGGATGAAGTGGGTGCCGACCAGCCCGGCGGTGGTCGCGCCGCAGATCGCGAAGGAGGCGGCCAGCAGCCAGAAGGCCCGGGTGCGGGCGGCATCCCTGAGCACCCGCAGCGAACGGGCCAGCGCCCGGCCATCGGCCGCCGGGACGGGCGGCGGCTCGGTCGCGCCGTACGGGAGCAGGCCGAGGTCGGCGGGCCGCTCGCGCATCAGCAGCAGCACCGGGACGGCCACCGCGCTGGCCGCCAGTGAGACCACCACGACCGCCGAACGCCAGCCGTGTTCCTCGACCAGCCAGGCGCCGAGCGGGAGGAAGACCAGGTTGCCCGCCGCCCCGGCGGCCGTCAGCACCCCGGTCACCAGCCCCTGCCGGGCCCGGAACCAGCGGCCGGTGATGGTGGTGGCGAACGCCCCGGCCATCGAACCGCTGCCGAGGCCGACCAGCACGCCCCAGCACAGCACCAGTTGCCAGGGTTCACGCATCAGCATGGTGAGGCCGGAGCCGACCGAGATGGTCAGCAGCGCGCAGACCACCATCAGCCGGACGCCGAACCGGTCCATCAGCGCGGCGGCGAACGGCGCCGTGAGGCCGTAGAGCGTGAGGTTCACCGAGGTGGCGCTGGATATGGTGCCCATCGACCAGCCGAACTCGGTGTGCAGCGCGTCCATCATCAGACTGGGCGTGGAGCGGAACCCGGCCGAGCCGAGCAGCACCACCAGGGCGACGCCGGCCACCACCCAGGCGTAGTGCACCCGGGGCGCGCGGGCCGGGAGGGGACGGGTGTCCGCGGCCCCGACGAAACCCGCGGGTCCGGCGGGGGCGGCGAGTTCGGCAGGACCTGCGGAGCCGGCAGGACCTGCGGGCCCGGCCGCGGCCGCCGTGCCGGTGGGGGCGTTCGCTTCGTTCACGCGGCCGAGTCTCCCGAAGGGGCCGTGGCGCGGCGAGGGGCGGGGCTGCCAGCTTTCGTCGGAATCGGGCCAACGGTGGTCCGTGCTCGGGGGAGCGCGAACCGGCCGACCAGGGTCCGCGCTCCGGGGAAGCGGGCCGGTGGCCGAAACGCGCCGCCCGTGACGGGCGGATCGGACGACGGCGGGCCGCGCGCACCCCGAGCACGGCACAGCCGGCCGCCGTCCGACCTCGATGCACGGGTCCCTGAACCCGTGCGACATTCTCCGCACTCGCCGAGGAACGGGCACACGACCGGCCCTGCCTGCGGCCCCCCTGCTGACGTGATCCCCCTGGACAGCAGCACCGCGGCGGCGTTCGGGTGTCCCTCGGCGTCCCCTCGCGACGGAGAACTGACCCAAGCGTGATCAGTCGGATACGTCACGTCAATGGGTTGTCCGAAATTCGGAATGGTTGCGTCAGCTTTCGGCCCGGCGATCACGGGGTCCGACGGCCTCCGCCGCGGCCCCGCGGGAAGCGCCGGACCGCGTCCCGTCCCTACTGCGCGAGGGCCGCCCAGTCGACGGTGGCCAGCGGTTCGACCGGCCGGGCGTCCGGGCTGATCTCGCACCAGACCCGCTTGCCCGAGCCGTCCGGGTACCAGCCCCAGCGGTCGCACAGCAGCTCGACCAGCTCCAGCCCGCGCCCGTTGGTGGCGTCGACGTCCGGGCCCGCGTGCCGGGGAGCGGGGGCGACCTGGCTGGCGTCGGCGACCTCGACCCGCAGCGGACCGACCGTCGCCGCCTCGCGCACCTCACCGCCCCCGGCCGCTACCGCACTTGAGGACGAGGATCCGCTCGCCCGACCGTCGGACGAGCCGCCGACGGACGAACCGTCGGCCGACGGACCCCCGGCCGCGCCGCCCGGGGAACCGTCCGGAGGCGCTCCCGGGAAGTCGCCCAGCGGGAAGCAGAGCCGCAGCACGGCCGGACAACCGGTGTGCACCACGGCGTTGGTGACCAGTTCGGAGACCACCAGCACCACCGTCTCGGCGATCGGCGCGTCCGGGTCCACCCCGTGGTTGAGCAGCCGGGAGCGGACCCACCGACGGGCCCGGCCGACCTCGGCAGGGTCCGCCTGCACCGCCAGCTGTACCTGAAGAACCTGCACCGCTCCACCACCCGCACTCGCAGTTCGGCACCGTCTCGACCGGGCCCTGGTCGCCCGGCCGGCCCGGGTACGCACCGGGCCGCCGTCCTCCGGGCCGCCGCCGTCCGCCGGGTCTCCGCACGTCGAGCCCGGTGCGGTGGGCCCGCACCGGCTCGTCCGCCGCACATCGACCGCGACGCGAATACGCCTCAGGATGAGTCGGCCGGCGGACCGCAGCAAGCGCTTCGGGCATATTCCAGCGATCGGGGGACAGGGCAGGGCATACTGTCCCGCTCACTCTGGCGAGCCTCGGACCGGCGATCGCCCGGCCGCTCCGACCGGCCCCGGACGCAGAGGCGAACCTACCGCCGTCCGCCCCTCGCGCCGCGCCCGCCACTCGCGAACCACCCGTGCGACATATGTCCAACCACCTTCGAACGGCGCGACAGCGCGATCGGCGGCAGATCCCACCATCCGACCATCCGAAGCAGCGGCCTCCGTTCTTCCCCGAATCGCTCCACCGGCCGAACGGCCCGGGATACCGTGGACGCGTCAGCGGTCGGTCCGGCAGGAGGGGTGGTGACCGGTGGCCACCACCGACGACGCCCCGCGCCGGGACGAGCAGCTGCAACGGCGCCTGGCCCGGGGCGAGGAGACCGCCCTCGGCGAGCTGTACGACCAACTCGCTCCGATGGTGCACGGATTGGCGGGCCGGATACTGGCCGACCAGACCGCCGCGGCCCAACTCACCCGGGAGATCTTCGCCCACGTCTGGGAGCACCCCGAGTCCTTCGACCCGTCCCGCGGTTCGCTCCGGTCCTGGCTCGGCGCGCTGACCCACCGCCGTGCGGTGGACCGGCTGCGCGCCCACCGCGCCGGGGCGGCGGGCTTCGCCGGGCCCGTCGAGGAGGACGAGATCCGTACCGTGGCCACCGCCGCCCGGGTCCAGTACGTGGTCTCCGCCCTGCCGGAACCGCTGCGTGAGACCATCGCGGAGTCCTACTACGACGGCCGCACCTACCAGGAGACGGCCCGTCGGCTCGGGATCAGCGAGCAGGCCGCCAAGCAGCGGATGCGGCTGGGGCTGGCGCTGCTGGCCACCGAGCTGGAGCAGGAGCGCGAGCGGCACCGGCTCCCCGCCCCGAGCACCGGGAGCGCGGACCTGCCGCCGAGCACCGACCTGCCACGGAGCGCGGACCGACTGCGGAGTACGGACCGGCCGTGGCGCACGGACCGGCCGCGGGACGGGGAGGACGGGCAACGGACGGAGGGCGGAGGGACGTGACGACCACCGACGAACGGCACGAGGCGCTGCGCTCACTGCTCGGCGCCTGGGCCCTCGGCGCCGTCCCCGCCCCCGAGGCCGCCGAGCTCGAACTCCACCTGGCCGACTGCCCGCAGTGCGCGGAGGAGGCCGGCCGGCTCCGCGAGGCGGCCGGCTGGCTCTCCGTCGAGGAACCGCTGGACCAGCCCGGCGCCCTGCGCCAACAGGTGCTCGACTGGTGCCTGACCCGCCGCCCGGCGGACCTGCCGGTGCCCGTCTGGGGCCTGCCGTACACCGCCGAGACCGCCAAGCTCGACGCCCTGCTGCGCGACCTCGGCCCCGAGGAGTGGCAGGAGGTGGTCGAACTCCCCTGGCACGGCGGCACCGAGTACCTGCGCCCGGCCGAGGTCCTCTGCCATCTCGCCGCCGTGGACGGCTACCTGGCCGTCGCGCTCGGCCTGCCCGACCCGGTGCCGGGCGGCCCGGGCGCCGGCGGTCGGCCGGGCTCCGGACGCCGGGTCCCGCCGCAGGAAGCCGTCGTCGCCGCGCCCCGGGTGCCGCCGCAGGCGGGCCCGCCCTGGGCCCGGATCACCGAGCGCACCGCCCGGCTCACGGCCGAGCAGGCCGGCCTGCCGCCGCAGCGGGTCCGCGCCCGATGGCGCCGGCACTGCCACGAACTGGTCCGCTCGGCCGCCCTCGCCCCGCAGGGCAACACCCCGGTGGACTTCGGCTTCGCGACCGTCCCGCTGCGGGACGCCTTCGTCGACCGGGCCTTCGAGTGCTACGTGCACGGCGAGGACGTCGCCCGGGCGGTCGCCTACCCGTACGACCCGCCGGCCCCGCAGCACCTGCGGCAGATGATCGACCTGGCGGTGCGGATGCTGCCGCTGGCCCTGGCCGGGCGGCGGGCGGCGCGCCCCGAACCGGCCGGCGCGGCGCTCGGCGGCCCCGACGGGCGGCCGGACGGCTCCGGCACCGGGCGCCGGACCGGCCGTCGGATCCGGCTGGTGATCGACGGTCCGGCGGCCGGCGAGTGGCTGATACCGCTGGACGGCCCGGACGCCGGTCCGCCCGGCGGTGAGCCGGTGGCCGCGATGGTGCTGGACGGGCTGGAGTTCTGCCAGCTGGCGGCCGCGCACCGCGACCCGGACCGGGTCCCGGTCGGCGAGCACGGCGACCGGGCCGCGATCCGCGAGGTGCTGCGCGCGACGCCGCTGCTGTCCCGGCCGTAACGGCGGCACGGCAGGCGGCCCGGCAGGCGGCAAGCGGCCCGGCAGGCAGCGCGGGAACAGCGGACGGCGCGGGGACCGCCGGCTCAGGCGAAGACGACCGTCCGGCTGCCGTTCAGCAGCACCCGGTGCTCGCTGTGCCACTTCACCGCGCGCGCCAGCGCCTGGCACTCGACGTCCCGCCCGAGCGCGACCAGCTGGTCCGGGGTGACATCGTGGGTCACCCGGGCCACCTCCTGCTCGATGATCGGGCCCTCGTCGAGGTCGGCGGTGACGTAGTGCGCGGTGGCGCCGATCAGCTTCACGCCCCGGGTGTGCGCCTGGTGGTACGGCTTGGCGCCCTTGAAGCTCGGCAGGAAGGAGTGGTGGATGTTGATCACCTTGCCGGAGAGCGCGGTGCAGAGGTGGTCCGACAGCACCTGCATGTAGCGGGCCAGCACGACCAGCTCGACGTTCTCCTTCGCGACCAGGTCCAGCAGCTGCTGCTCGGCCTCGTCCTTGTTCTCCCTGGTCACCGGGATGTGGTGGAACGGGATGCCGTAGCCCTCGGTGAGGTCGCGGAAGTCGGTGTGGTTGGACACCACCGCGGCGATCTCCACCGGCAGCGCGCCGATCCGGGTGCGGAACAGCAGGTCGTTCAGGCAGTGGCCGAACTTGCTGACCATCAGGACGATCCGCAGCTTCTCCTCGCTGGGGTGGATCTGCCAGTCCATCCCGAACGAGGCCCCGATCGCGGCGAAGCTGGCCCGCAGCTTGTCGACGGTCACCGGCTCGGCCGCCGAGAAGTGCACCCGCATGAAGAACAGCCCGCTGTCCCCGTCACCGAACTGCTGGCTGTCGATGATGTTGCACCCGGTCATGAAGAGGTAGCTGGAGACCGCGTGGACGATGCCCTGCTTGTCGGGGCAGGACAGCGTGAGGACGTACTGGGCGCTGGCCGGCTGCTGTTCCACGGTGGGGGTATCCCGTCCTGAGCTCGTGCTGGTGTGAATGCTCCAGCGTGTCACACTCCGGGACGCCCCCCGCCGGGCTGCCCGCACTCCGGGACGCGACGGCGCGGACCGGCCCCCACCAGGACGCCGGGCCGGTCGGCCCCGGGTCGGACCCCGGTCAGACCTGGGTCAGGATCCGCAGGATGTCCAGCGAGCGCGGCGGCGCGTCCGGGTCCTCGCCGTCGTTGGCCGCCAGCAGGACGTGCGCCTCCCGGGCCGCCCGGACCGCCTCCGGCCAGTCGTGGTGCTCCAGATAGACGGCGGCCGGCGCGTCCGCACCGACCTCGTGCAGGATCTGCACGACCCGCAGCACCGCGAGGTCGACCGCGGTGGCCTCGGCGGGGTCGCGGAAGATCGTGCCGATGTACTTCTCGGCGGACCAGCGGTCCAGCCAGGTGTCCTCGACCAGCCGGTAGACGGCGTCGGTCACATCGCCGTAGCCCTCACGGCCGGCCAGCCAGGCTTCCCGCTGGAACCCGGGGTCGGAGAGCATGTGCAGGGCCGAGCGGAGTCGGGCCCGCCAGCGCCACCAGGGCAGGTCGTTGAGCGGCATGCCGCCCATCGTGCTGGAGCGGTGGCCCGGACGAGAAGGGTTTCGGGCAGACCGATACGAAGATTCTGTGCTGGCGGACATGGAGAACGATCGTACGTTCCCCCACCGTTCGTACTCCACTCGCGATCTACACGCGTTCCCGCCCGGAGTTCCTCCGCCGTTGGTCGTTTGTTGGCTTTACGGCCCTCTCTGCTTGCGGCACCGGGGATTGGCTGGTCCAGGTGCGCAGCAGAGAGCGCCCCGGGAGGGATAGACCCATGACCAGCCGAAGGGGCTCGTCCCAGGCCATGAACCCGATCGCAGAACGGCGCAGCCGGCGCCCGATCGCTGCCGCCGCGACCGCCGCGGCGCTGCTTCCCACCCTCTTCTCGGCCTCCGCGTGCGGCGGACCGGCCGACGCCGCCACCGGCAGTGGCGACCTCACCGTCATGACCTGGGCGCCGTCCGGCACCGGGTCGGCCGACCGTCCCGGCATGACGTCCCTGGCCGAGGCGATCGGCCGGGACCTCAACGTCAAGGGCGGCCTCGGCGGCCGCCGGCTCAATGTGATCACCTGCAACGAGCACAACACCTCCGACGGCGCCCGGGCCTGCGCGCAGCAGGCGGTGGACGCCAAGGCGGTCGCGGTACTGGGCTCCTACAGCCAGTTCGGCGACGACTTCATGCCGGTCCTGGAGCGCGCCGGCATCCCGCTGATCGGCGGCTACGGACTGTCCCAGCCGGAGTTCAGCAGCCCGCTGTCCTACCCGGTGGGCGGCGGCATGCCGGCCCTGATCGGTGGCAGCGGCCGCCAGCTGGTGGAGGCCGGCTGCAAGGCCGTCTCGCTGATCCGCCCGGACACCCCGGCCGGTGACAACCTGCTCGGCTACCTCGGCAACGCGCTCAAGCCGGCCGGGATCAAGCTGCTGGACGTCAAGGCGCCGGAGAAGTCCAACGACTACAGCCCGGTGGTCCGCAAGGCGATCGGGACCGACCAGGCCGGCAACTGCGTCACCAGCGCGCTGGGCGCCGAGCCGACCGGCAACCTGCTCGACGCCTTCCGCCGGACCGGGGCGAAGAACACCAGGATCGCCTCGGTGATCGGCAGCGTGCAGCAGTCGGTGGTCGACTCCACCGGCGGTGACAGCGGCCCGCTCTCCGGTGCCTTCGTGACCGGCTGGTACCCGCCGGAGTCGGCGAAGATCTGGGACGGCCTGCGCGCGGTGATCCGTGCCGACTCCGGTCGGCACATCGACGCCGCCGACCCGGGGGTGCAGACCACCTGGGTCGCCTACGAGGTGTTCAAGCAGATCTCCGAGCGCCTGACCGCGGGCGGGCAGCCGGTCTCCAGCAAGGCCGTGACGACGCTGCTGGACGGTGGCGAGCCGATCGACGTCGGGCTCACCCCGCCGTTGAACTGGGCCACCAACAACATGCTGCCGAGCACCGAGTCGCCCCGGTTGGTGAACACCTGGGTCACGTTCCAGGTGGTCAAGGGCGGTCAGATGACCCTGCAGCGGCCTGGCTTCGTCGATGTGCGCTGGGTGCTCACCGGTGGCAAGCCGCCCGCCTGAGCCGACGCGCCCGCCGGGGTGCGCGACCCCGGGAACGGCGGAGGGCCCGACCGTACTGGTCGGGCCCTCCGCCGTTCCCCGTCGCGGTCCCGGAGGAGGACCGCCGGACGAGGACCGCCGGCGGGGTGCGGACTCAGAGGTCGCCGTCGGTGCGGGTGGGCAGGGCGGTCTGGCCCGCGACGGTGTTCCAGAGCCCGGACGCCTGCTTCTTCGCGGTGGTCGCGGTGCCGCTCGCGGCGACGGCGTTCTTGTAGTGCTGGTTGTCGTTCTTCTTGGGGTCGCAGCCGCTCTGTGCGTCCCCGGCCCAGGCCGCGTACTCGTCGTCGGCGGACGCCGAGGCAGCCCACGCCGCGTTCAGCTGCTCGACCAGCTGCGGACCGCCGGTCAGCTTGTCGGTCTTCAGCCCGGCGAGCTTGCTCTGCAGCTCCCGCCGCTGGCCGGCCGCCGCGGTCAGCGCCTGCTGCGACTCCGGGAGCTTCTCGCACTTCTGCACCGAGGCGACCGCGCCGATCACCGCCTGTCGGCTGTCGTTGGCGGTGCCGAGCAGGTCGGACAGCGCCTGGGCCTGTGCCTTGACCTCCGGGCTGACGGAGGCGGTGGTCGGACCGGGGCTCTGCTGCGCGGTGGTAGCGGTGGTACCGCCGCCGGTGGTCGCCGGGGCGGCCTGCGGCTTCGGGTCGGGCTTGTCGCCGCCGCTCATCAGCACCGCGACCAGGGCGGCCGCGGCGATGCCGCCGACCACCACGCCGCCGATCACCAGCTTGTTGGAGGAGCGGCCGCCGCCGCGCCCGGCCGGAGCCGCGCCGGACCGGTCCGGATAGTCCGCCGGGGGCCCGTCGGCGTATCCCGGGCGGGCCGGGGGGAACCCACCGGCGCCCTGCGGATCCGCCCCCGGGTACGGCGGCAGGTACTGGGTGGCCTGGGCGTGGTCGGCCGGGTGACCGGGGTGCGGCGCACCGCCCCAGCCGGGGGCCGGAGCGCCCTGCTGCTGGACCGGCATGGCCTGGGTGGGCAGCGCGCTGTCGCCGAAGTACTCGGGCTGCCCGGACGCCTGGCCCGGGTAGGCGCCGGGCGGCGGACCCGGGTACGGCGCGGCCGGCTGCTGGCCGTGCGGCGGCGTCCGGCCGGGGTGCGGCGGTGGCTGGTGCCCCGGCGGCGGTCCGGGCTGCTGGGCCGGCGGCTGGCCCGGCTGCTGCCCCGGTTGCTGCCCCGGTTGCTGCCCTGGCTCCGGACGGAACAGATCGTCCAGATTGAAGTCACCGGAGTTGGGGTACGAGCGGCGCTGGCTCAACGCGATTCCTCACCTGTGCACGACCGCGCGCTGACGGCGGACCACATCTCGTCGGTTCTTGGGAGCATCACAGTTCCTTGGACGTCGCGCCCACGCTACCGGTTCACCGAACCGGCCGACCACGTGGGCGGGACGTCCCTCACCGTCCGCGCACGCTCCGCTCCGCCGTGCCGATCAGGCGGCCTCCGCCTCCGCCCTGGCCTGGAATTCACGGACCACGCGCTGCTCCCGGTACGGCTCCAGCCGGCGGCGGAACTCGTCCAGGTACTCCACGCCCCGGTTGGACCGCAGACCGCTCAGCAGCCGGACCGCCTGCGCGCCCGTCTCGCAGGCGCGTTCCACGTCCCGCTGCTGGAGCTGCGCCGTGGCCAGCAGCACGAGGTCCACCGCGCGGCGCCGCACCCGGGTCGGCGGGTGCAGGTCGAGCGCCCGGCGGGCGTAGTGCTCGGCCTGGCCCGCCTGTTCGAGATCCCGGTGGCAGTGCGCCAGTTCGTCGGCGAGGTAGGCGTCGTCGAAGTGGACGATCCAGTCCGGGTCGTCCTCCGGGCGGCGCTTCTCCATCATCTCCAGCGCCTTGGCGGCCACCGCCTCGCACGCCCGGGCATCGCCGAGCAGGGCGTGGCCGCGGGCCTCGGCCGCGTAGAACATGGCCATCGCGGTGGGGGTGGCCACCGTCCTGGCGCCCTCCTGCGCGGCCCGGGCGAGCTGGGCGATCTCCCTCGGGTTGCCCAGGGTCGCCGCCAGGTGGCTCATCGAGGCCGCCAGCACGTACCCGCCGTAACCCCGGTCGTCGGCGGCCTGGGCCAGGCGCAGCGCCTGGATGTAGTAGCGCTGGGCGAGACCGGGCTGGCCGGTGTCGACCGCCATGTAGCCCGCCAGCTCGGTCAACCGGGCCACGGCCGCGAACAGCTGGCGGCCCGTCTCCTCCCGGTAGGAGCCGCCGAGCAGACCGGACACCACGCTGTTGAGGTAGTGCACCACGACCGGGCGGACGTGCCCGCTGCCGAACCGGTGGTCCAGGTCGACCAGCATCGCGGTGGTCGCCTTGATCGCCGCGACGTCGGTCGGACCGACCCGGGTGCCGCCGCTCCGGGCCACCACCGGGTCCGGCGGGGTGATCAGCCAGTCCCGGCTGGGCTCGACCAGGGCGGAGGCCGCCACCGTCGCCCCGGTCAGGAAGTCGCGGCGGCCGACGTCGCTGCGCCAGAGCTCACAGACCTGCTCCAGTGCGGCGCCGAGCGTCGGCGCGAACTGCAGCCCGATGCCGGAGCTGAGGTTCTTTCCGTCCGCCATGCCGATCTCCTCGACCGACACACTGCGCCCCAGTTTTCGGCCGAGCGCCTCGGCGATCACCGCCGGGGCCTGCCCACGCGGCTGCTGGCCGCGGAGCCAGCGAGCGACGGAGGTCTTGTCGTAGCGCAGATCCAGACCGTGCTCGGCGCCGCAGAGGTTGACTCTCCGTGCCAGACCGGCGTTGGAGCAGCTGGCCTCCTGGATCAGCTGCTGCAGGCGCTCGTTGGGCTGTCGTGCGACAAGTGGTCTCGCGGCCATTGGGCTTCGCCTCCCCACACCCTCCGGACCCGGCCGGCGGGCGACGCTTTCTGCTGATCTCTGTTGCCGAGTTGCCGACTGTCCGACCGTTCAAGGAAACTGACACCAGGTTAGCGATCAGCAACGCCAGCGGGATACCCACGGTGACGATCCCCACCCCCCACGCGCCCGGCAAAATGCTCCCGTGCGCCCCCATTGCGCCCACCCCTCCTCCCCCCGGCGCGCTCCCGCACGGTCCGCCTCACCGGTTCGGGTGAATTGCCACCGCGTGGCGGAACGGCCCGCACCCGACCGTAACCCGCCTCACGCACGGTAGTTGAGCAGCCCGTGGAAGACACCCCCGACTCCCCCGACCAGGGCTCCGACGCAGGACTGCCCCCTCTGCTCGTCGAAGCCGTCAGCTACGCCGAGACCCGTCACTGGGAGGTCGCCCCGGGCGCCTGGCTGATCGACGGCGACGGCCCCGCCCGCTGCTCGTGCGGCGAGCCGCGCTGCGCGCTGCCCGGTGCCCACCCGATCGACTCGGACTGGGCCCGCAAGGCGAGCGCGGGGCCGGGCGCGGTGCGGCGCTGGTGGACGGAGCGCCCGGAGGCGTCGATCCTGCTGCCGACCGGCAGGTCCTTCGACGTCCTGGACGTGCCGGAGGTGGCCGGCTGCCTGGCGCTGGCCCGGATGGAGCGGATGGGCCTGCAGCTCGGCCCGGTGGCGGTGGTCCCCACCGCGCAGGGCCGGGCGGGGCGGCGGCTGCACTTCCTGGTGCTGCCCGGGGTGTCGGCCAAGCTGCCGGAGATGCTCCGCAAGCTGGGCTGGCCGCCCGCCCGGCTGGACCTGGTGGCCCGGGGCGAGGGCGACTGGACGGTGGCCCCGCCGTCCCGGGTCGGCCCGACCGGTTTCGCCCAGTGGGCCCGCTCACCCTCCGCGCTCAACCGCTGGCTGCCGGACGCCGCCGAACTGATCAATCCGCTGGCCTACGCCTGCGGGCGCGAGGCGCCGTCGGTCGCGGCGCAGCCGGTCCAGCACGCGGCGGCGCGCTGACCGCACCCCGGGCCACCGGAGGCCGCGCCGCCGACCGGGCACACCGGGCGAACGGCCGCACCGCCGGACGGCCGACCCTTCCGAGGACTGCCGCCCCTACGCCGATCGGGTGAGGGGTGCGCGCCGCGCGACACCCCGCGCGGGAGTGACGGGCCTTGTCTCCCACCGGAGACCGGGCCCGTCACACGCATGTGCGGATAAGGGTTCGGTGTACCCGCTGGTCAACGGCAAAAGCCCCTCGGACGAGTGACAACGCTCAAGGATTGCCATGATCGGCCGAGTGGCAGGAATTCCCCTGTGAGGGGCCGCCGGAAGGGGCGCTCGGTCGGGGAAGCCGGGCGGGGCGGACGGAGGGGAACCGGAGGGGACGGGAGGGAAGGGCGGGGCCGTGGCACCGGCCGGGTTCGGGGAGGCCGGTGGTACGGGAACGGGGAGGGCGGAAGGGCCCGGTGCACGGGGAGCACCGGGCCCTTCCGGCCGTTGTCGTGCGGGGCGCGAGCCTTTTTCCCCGGGCCCCGGCGCCGTCCTCGGCCCAGGGTGTCCGTCCTCGGCCAGGGGTGTCCGTCCTCGGCCCAGGGTGTCCGTCCTCGGCCCGGGCGCCCTCAGCCCTGCGCGACGAAGACGTGCGCGGCGATGTCCTTGCCGAGCTCGGCCGCGTTGTCGCCGGAGCCCACCATGAGCCCCCCGACCCCCGCGGTCACCCGCACCGTGGAGCCCGGCCGGATCCCGGCCCGGCGCAGCGTGCGCATCAGGTCGCCGTCGGTCTGGATCGGCTCGCCGATCCGGCGGACCACCACGTCGGCGCCGTCCTCGCCCGGCAGCACGGTGTCCAGCGCGACGAGCCCGGCGTCGAAGCCCTCGCCCTCGGCCTTGGCGTCGCCCAGCTCGTCCAGCCCCGGGATCGGGTTGCCGTAGGGGGACTGGGTCGGGTGGCCGAGCATCGCGAGCACCTTGCGCTCGACCGTCTCGCTCATCACGTGCTCCCAGCGGCAGGCTTCCTCGTGCACCTGCTCCCATTCGAGCCCGATCACGTCGACCAGCAGGCACTCGGCGATGCGGTGCTTGCGCATCACCCGCACCGCGAGCCGGCGGCCCTCCTCGGTCAGCTCCAAGTGGCGGTCGCCCGCGACCCGGAGCAGCCCGTCGCGTTCCATCCGGCCGACCGTCTGGCTGACCGTGGGACCGCTCTGCTCCAGGCGCTCGGCGATCCGGGCGCGCATCGGGGTGATGCCCTCCTCCTCCAGCTCCAGGATGGTGCGAAGGTACATCTCAGTGGTGTCGATCAGCCCAGACATCGCCGCTGGCTCCGTTCCTCGGTGTCCTCACCGCCAATTCTGACGTACCGCGACGACAACCGGGCCCGCCCCGGGCCCGGGGGACCCGCATTTCGTGCCTGTTGACAGCGGTACCGGTCAGGCAGCACGGTGCTCGCCGTAGCTTTCTCCACCCAGCGGTCCGGACCACCACGGCCGCCCCACCCGGCCGGGCCCCCCACCGGCAGAGAGCGAAGGCAGCAGATGAGCGAGCTGGTCGGCCGGTATTTCGAGGCCGCGATCGCCCACCTCCAGCGGGTCCGGACCGAGGAGGCGGAGAACATCGAGGCGGCCGCCGCCCTGCTCGCCGAGGCGGTCGCCGGGAACCGCCGGGTCTTCGCCTTCGGTGCCGGCCACTCCTCGCTGGCGGCCCAGGACGTGGTCTACCGGGCCGGCGGGCTGGTGCCGATCAACCTGCTGGAGGTGCCCGGCATGGCCGGGGTCACGGTGATGCCGGCGCCGCTGTCGAGCGCCCTGGAGCGGGTCTCCGGACTGGCCACCACCACCCTGGACCTCACCCCCGCCACCAGCGGTGACCTGCTGTTCCTGATCTCGCTCTCCGGCCGCCAGACCATGCCCGTGGAGCTGGCCCAGTACGCCCGGGGCCGGGGCCTGAAGGTGATCGGGCTGACTTCGCTGGCCTACCCCGGCGCGGTCCCCTCGGCACACCACTCCGGCACCTACCTCAAGGACCACTGCGACGTCGTCCTGGACAACAAGATCGCGGTCGGCGACGGCGAGCTGACCCACCCCGGTGCCGAGACCACCTTCGGCCCGGTCTCGACCATCGTCACCAGCGCGCTGATGCAGGCCGTCGTCGCCTCGGCGGTGGAGCGGCTGGCCGACGCGGCCCTCGCCGGCGAGGGCGCCGCCCCACCGCTGTTCCGCTCGGGCAACGTGCCCGGCGGCACCGAGTGGAACGCCAAGCAGATGACCGACAACGCCGACCGGATCTTCTACACGTTCTGAGACCTTCCGGGGCCTTCCGCCGCCTTCCGGGACTTCTCCGCCCCGCCCCGCCCGTTCGACGTACGAGCACGCGGCGGCCGGTACCGTGAGCACTACGCCGACCGGCCGACCGGCCCGCCGGCCGACCTGGACGCCCGCGCCGACGAGGGTGCCCCGGTGCCGCCGCCTGCCCCGGCCGCCCCGTCCCCGGCCGTCCCCCCGGGCCGACCGGCCTGCCCGCCCAGGCGTACCGGGCCGTCCACCGGGGCAGAACCGCCGGGGCGGGTGGTGGAGCTGCGAGCGGGGGGACGGGATGACGTCGGGCACGGGCGGGGCGGACCGGGTGGTGCGGGAGCGCGAGCTGCTGCCGGAGCTGTTCTGGGCGGCCGACTCGGCCTCCCAGCAGGGGCAGCACAGGGCCGTCCGGCTCTCCGCCGCCGAACTGCTGCTACTGGTCGCGGCCGCCACGGCCGGCTCCGCCGACGGCCGGCCGTGGGCCTGGCTCGCCGCCGTCGCCTACCTCGGCGCGATCGGCCTCTCCGCCGTCACCAGCCGGCAGAACCCGCAGGGTCTCTGGTACGAGGGCCGGGCCGCCGCCGAGTCGGTGAAGACCCTGGCCTGGAAGTTCGCCGTCCGGGCCGACGCCGTCCAGCCGCCGCCCCGCCCGCTGCCGGACGCCGAGGGCCTCTACGGCCTGCAGCTCGGCCGGGTGCTGCACGCCTTCCGCGGCAGCCGCGCGCTCGGCCCCGGCCTGGCCGGGCGGCCCGCCGGGAGCCAGATCACCCCCGCGATGCGCGCCCTGCGCGAGCAGCCGCTCGCCCTGCGCCGGGACGTCTACCTGCGCGAGCGGATCGAGGTGCAGCAGGACTGGTACCGCTCCAAGTCCCGCCACTGCGCCCGGGCCGGCTTCTGGACCGGGGTGGCGGGCGTGGTGCTGCCGCTGCTCGGACTGGTGCTCGCGGTGCTGCGGGCGCTGGGGATGTTCTCCTTCGACGCCCTCGGCGCCGTCTCCGCCGTGGCCGCCTCCGTCACCGCCTGGGCCCAACTGCGCCAGTACCGCCCGCTCGCCGCCGCCTACGGCCTGGCCGCCGACGAACTGGCCCTGATCAGGGCCCAGTTGGCGAGCCTCGACGTCGGCTCGCCCGAGGCCGAGGAGATCTGGGCCCGGTTCTCCCGGGACGCCGAGGACGCCGTCTCCCGCGAACACACCACCTGGCAGGCCCGCCGCGACGTCAACGGCGCGGGCGACCGGGAGTACTGAGCCCACCCTGCGCCGTCTCGAACCGCCGGTAGTCGGGCAGGTCGAGCCGGGTCGCCTTCCGGCCCTCCTCGATCATCCAGTCCAGGATCCTGGGGCGGTTCAGCGACCAGTTGCGCAGTCGCAGACCGACGGCGCCCGGGGCCAGGAACCTGCCCGCGCGGTCGCCGCCCTTCTGGCAGCCCCGGGCGTACTCCCGCAGGAGGCCCTCGTAGCGGGCGAAGGCGGTGGCGTGGTCCCCGGCGGCCGCGGCCAGTTCGCCGGCGAGGACGTAGGCGGCGACGATCCCCGTGCCGGTGCCCATACCGCCGATGGTGGCCCCGCAGGCGGCGTCGCCGACGAGGGCGACGCGTCCGGTGGACCAGCTCGGGACGTCGGCCCGGCTGATGGAGTCGAAGTACAGGTCCTCGGCGCCGGCCAGGGACTCCAGCAGTCGCGGCACCTCCCAACCCGTACCTGCGAAGGCCCCGGCGATGATCGCCTTCTGCTGCTCCTGGTCGTGGCGGTCGTAGGCCAGCGCGGGCGAGGCGAAGACGAAGAAGGCCGAGGCCGTCTCCGGGTCCCGGTGGCCGGTGCCGACGGAGGCGAGCCGCCCGGGCACGTTGAGGCCGACGGAGCCCTCCCCCGGGCCGATGCCCAGGTAGTTGGGCAGGGACCAGCCGGCGGCGTAGTGGCCGAGGTGGGTGACGTACCGCTCCTCCGGCCCGTGGGCGAGCCGACGGACGTTGGAGTGCAGCCCGTCGGCCCCGACGACGAGATCGAAGGTGCGGGTCTCGCCGCCGCGGAACCGGACGTGAACACCGTCGGCGTCCTGGTGGAGCTCGTCGACGGACTCGCCGAAGCGGTAGTCGGCGAACGGGCGGCTGTGGTCGTACAGGACCTGGACGAGGTCGCCGCGCAGGACCTCGAGGTCACCGGCGGCGAACTCGGAGGGCAGCCGCAGCCTGGTCCGCCCGCTCTCGTCGACGAACCGCATGGGGCTGCCGCCGGTGCGGATCCGGCGGAGGTCGTCGAGCACGCCCATGCGCTCCAGCACGGTCAGGTGGGTGTCACCGCGGAAGTCGACGGCCTGACCGCCGCCGCGCAGCTTCGGGGCCGCCTCGGCCACCGTCACCTCGAAGCCGTACCGGCCGAGCCAGAGTGCCAGCGCCGGTCCCGCGATGCCGGCGCCGGAGATCAGGACCTTGGTGCCCATGGTGTTCCACCCTCGTTCAAAACTGTGTCCGTCGGACGCTGTTTGTTGTTGTGTACGGTAGACACAGTTTCTGGATGTGGCAAGCCCGACGGCGGGCGGGAGAACGGGAGAAGCGATGACGGACGACCTGGCACGGCTGCTCTGGGGCCCGCACGACCGGCCCAGACGAGGCCCCCGCCCCGCGCTGAGCCTGGACGGCATCGCCGCCGCCGGCATCGAGGTCGCCGACGCGGAGGGCCTGGCGGCACTGTCGATGCAGCGCGTCGCGGAACTGCTCGGCAAGACGAAGATGTCGCTCTACCGGTACGTGCCGGGCAAGGCGGAACTGATCGCCCTGATGACGGACCAGGCGGTGTCGGCCCCGCCGGACCTCGCGGCCGGGGACTGGCGCGCGGACCTGACCGACTGGTCCACCGCCCTGTACCGGGCCTTCGAGCGGCACCCCTGGCTACTGGAGGCCACCATCGGGGCGCGGCTGATGGGCCCGCAGGAGCTGTCCTGGGTGGAACGGGCGCTGACGGCGCTGGACGGCAAGGGCCTCACCGGCGGCGAACGGCTCGACGCCGTCGTCCTGCTGACCAGCCATGTGCGCGGTATCGCCCAGCAGTCACGCGCGAGCGGCACGGAGGCCGAGACCCGGCTCGTCGCGGCCCTCACCGGCGTGCTGCGGGAGCACGGCCACGACTATCCGGCGACGCTGGCCGCGATGACCTCCCCGGCCGGGGAACGGGACCAGGCCCTGACGTTCGGGGTCGAGCGCGTCCTGGACGGCCTGGAGGCCCTGATCACGCGGCGGGCCCGCACCGCGTGATCAGCGGCCGACCGGGGTGAGCGGCGCCTCACCGGCGAGGACGGCGAGGACGTTGTCGACGGCGAGGTTGCCCATCGCCTGCCGGGTGCGGACGGTGGCGCTGCCCAGGTGCGGGGCGAGCACGGCGCGCTCCTGGGCGAGCAGGGCGGAGGGCACCGCCGGCTCGTGCTCGAAGTTGTCGACGGCGGCGGCGGACAGCGCGCCCGACTCCAGGGCGGCGGCGAGCGCCTCCTCGTCCACGACCCCGGCGGTCATCGACACCACCACCGCGCCGGGCGGCAGCAGGGCGAGCCGGGGGGCGTCCAGCAGGTGCCGGGTGGCCTCGCTCAGCGGGCAGGTGACGACGAGGACGGCGGAGGTGGAGAGCAGCTGCTCCAGCGGCAGCCACTCGGCGCCGTCCTCCTGCTCGGGCGGCAGCGGGTTGCGGTTGTGGTAGCGGACGGACATGTCGAAGCCCTTGGCCCGACGGGCCACCGCCCGCCCGATCCGGCCCATGCCGAGCACGCCCAGCTGGGTGCCGGTCAGCTCCAGCCCGAGCATGAAGGTCGGCGCCCAGGCCCACGGTTCGCCGGAACGGAGGAGTCGTTCGCCCTCACCGAGCCGCCGGGCGGCGGCGAGGAGCAGCGCCCACGCCATGTCGGCGGTGGCGGCGGTCAGCACGCCGGGGGTGTTGGTGACGGTGACGCCGCGCTCGGCGCAGGCCGCCACGTCGACGTTGTGGTAGCCCACGGCGTGGTTGGCGACGATTTCGAGGCCGGGCCCGGCGGCGTCCAGGAGTTCGGCGTCCACCCGCTCGTCCAGGGTGGTGATAAGCGCCCGGCGGCCGCGGACGGCGGTGAGCAGTTCCTCGCGGCTCATCGGCAGTTCGGAGTCGTGCAGGGCGGCCGGGAGCTGCGCGGAGAGGCGCTCGACGACGCCGGGCGCGAGACGACGGGTGACCAGGACCGGAGGCTGCTCGTTCACAGAGCCGGAGTTTACGTGGTGCGCCCTCGCCCGGGGTTCGGGCGAGGGCTCGGTGCCATAGATGGCACCTACGAGTCGACCGTGCTGCCCGCCCGTTCGACCCGCTCCCGCAGCGCTCGCGTCAGCACCTCGCCGACCGCCCCGACCAGCGCCGAGGCGAGGAGAAGCAGGGCGAGGGCGACGGTCACGCGGCGGAGTCCAGCTCGAACCAGACGAGCTTGCCTCTCTCCTGGGGGTCGGCACCCCAGCGGTGGGTGAGGCCCTCGACGAGCTGGAGGCCCCGTCCGCACTCGGCGAGTTCGCCGAGTGCGGAGGAGAAGTGCTGTTCGGGGAGGGCGTGGCTCTCGTCGCCGACGGAGACCCGGAGGGTGCGGCCGAGGGTGGCGATGAGGACGACGGGAGCGACGGTGCGGCCGTGCCGCCAGGCGTTGACGATGAGTTCGGCGAGCGCGAGCTCGGCGTCGAAGATGCGGTGGTCGTCCCACCCGGCGCGCACCATCGTGTCGCGCAACGACTGCCGGGCGAGAGCGAGGGAGGGGGAGTTGAGGTTGGGGTTACACACGGGAATGCTCCCTGCGGTGTAGATCGGGCACACCTGGGGTCTGTCGCCGTGAACAAGCCCGTTGCGGGACTGGAGGGGCCGCACGCGAGTGCTCTTCGGTGCCCGGACAGTTCGGTACCAACTGCCCTTGGGTTGGACGTTACTGACAACCCATTGGATGTATGGCTTGCCATGACTGTAATCGACCTCGGTCCAGTTTTGCAACACCATCCGCAATCGCCCCTACACTGACCGTGAGCGACCATCCGTCCGGACGAGAGGTGACGAGCGTGGGACTCAGAGGCGAAATCAGCGAGCGCCAACGCCGGTTCGGCGAGGAACTTCGCCGCTTGCGCGAGGCAGCCGACATGTCCGGTCCAGAAATCGGCGAGCTGATGGGCATGAAGGGCCCCGCCGTCAGTCATACCGAAGCCGGACGCTTGAGCCTCAACATCGAACGGTTGCACGTATGGCTCGATGTCTGCGGCATGACCGACCCCGGCTACCGGGCCGGCATGGTCGCCATGTGCCAAAGCAACGGCAGGGGCTGGTGGAGCGAGTATCGGCCTTATATCGTGTCGAACGCCATCGACCTCGCCGAGTTCGAAGACGCAGCCGGCGCCTTCAGCAGCTACCAGACGCACCTGATTCCAGGTCTGCTGCAGACCAAGGCGTACTGCGAGGTGATGCACGAGTATGCCGAAAGGAAGGTCGCGTTCCGTCGCCGACGCCAGCAGGTGATCACCCCTGAGAGTGGCACTCCGTTCCACGCAGTGATCCATGAAGCCGCGCTGCGAATGATGTACGGCGGTCCGGCTGTGATGCGCGACCAGTTGAACCACCTGGTCGAGATGTCCCACCTGCCTCACGTGACGATTCAGATCCTGCCATTCGACTGCACGGTCTTTGCATCGACCGACACGGCGTTCATGGTGATGCACGGAGCACACTCTCGCCTGGACACAGTTCTGGTGGAGAACCCGCACGGCTCGTCGTTCCTGGGAGACCCTGAGGGGGTGGCCGCATTCCGCAGGAAGTTCGATCGGATCAAGGGCTTGGCCCTACCGCCCTTGGACTCCAACGCACCTGGGCCGTCTCCTGCCTTTCGGGACTCGTGGGGCATGATCCAGCACATCCGTTACAAACTTCTGGGGAGGTAGCCGTGGAGCAACTCAACTGGCAGAAGTCGACCTACAGCGGGGAAAACACCGACTGCGTCGAGATCGCCTCCGACGGCGAACTCATCCACATCCGCGAATCCGACGACCCCGCCATAGCCATCACCACCACCAAGGCCAAGCTCACCACCTGGCTCCAAGCCGCCAAGGCCGGCGAGTTCGACCACCTCACCCACTGAACACCTCACCCACTGAACACCTCGCCCCCGAGCTGCTCCCGCGACGCGCGGGAGCAGCCCGGAGCCTCGTCACCCCACCATGCTTCGCAGCCAGGGATCCACTGATGCCCTCGCTCCGTCGGCGAAGCGCTTGCCCAACGGCGTCAGCGCTCCGTTGTTGGCGAGGAGGTCCACGGCTTCGTCGGTCAGGGTGCGCCAGTGCCGGAACTTCGGGCGGGCTTCCTCCGTGTCCCGCGCCCGGGCGCCCCAGAAGGCCGTGACCGCCAGGTGGGCGTACACCGCCTGGAACAGTGAGCCGATCGGTCTCGGCGTCAGCCCGAACGCCTCGAACAGCCTGGTGTCCCCCCGGTCGTACAACTCCTCCCGGTCCAGTACCGCGCCGAGCTTCACGTGCTGGAACTCGTGCACCAACAACAGCCCCAGCGTGTCCGCACGGCGCGGCCGCGCGATCGCGACCGCGCCGAACGCCTGGCGGGCCGCCGAACTCACATCGTGGCCGTCCGCGCGCCGCCGCAGCGGGGTGACGGTGGTCAGTCCGACCCACAGGCCGGCCGCGTACTCGGGCAGGTCCCTGTCGAGCAGTTCGGCCGCCTCGCGGAGGTCCGTGACCCAGCGCCCGTGCTCGGCGTCGGACAGCCGGTCTGCGACCGGCCACCGGTGTACCCCCCGCTGCGGGTCCACGTCCTCCAGCGCGATCCCCCTCCTGACCATCCGGAGCGGCTGCCAGCGCGGGTCACCCGAACCGGCGACCGCGCCGCCGTCGGTGCGCGCCGTCCACCCCGCGCGCCCGCCGGTCACCAGCGCCTCCCGCGCTCCCCCACCGACCACCAGCCGCCCCAGCGTCGGCAGGTGCAGCACCCCGTCCCGCACCGGCACCGCCACGCTGTCCCCCCGCCCCGCCCGCACCGCCGCCGCGGCGGCCAGCTCGGCCAGAGGTCCCAGCCCCGCCGACGGATCGCCGCTCAGCCTTCTCGCCGCCCAGGCCCGGACGTACGGATGGGCGAACACCGTGTCCACGGCGGCCGGTTCGGAGGAGTCGAGGTCCGCCAGTAGCTCCCAGGCCGCCGAACGCGCCACCCCTGACGAGCCGTGCACCGCCGCCAGCATCGTGCGGGTGAGGGCGAGTTGGGACCGGGCCAGCGCGCTGACCGTCTCCGGACCGCCCAACCCGAGCGAGAGTTCGTCGATCTGCTCGTCCGTGAGCCCGGGCCCGGCCAGGTCGACCGTCGGCGCGGCGGGCCGCCGCACGGTACCCGCCCGGGCCGCCAGGCCGTCGATCAGCGCCCGCAGGTCCGCGCAGTACACCGAGGGGTGGTCGAACGACCCGTCCCGGTACCGGTGCGCGTACAGCCCGCCTCCGCAGGAGCGGACCACCGGACAGGCCCGGCACTCCGCGCTCAGCCCCTCCAGCCCCGACTGCCGCGCCGCCATGCCCGGATGCCCGGCCACCTCGTCCACCGCGTGGCGAAACACGTCCATCCCGGTGGCGGGCGCGCCGTCGTACGCGGTCTTCAGGCTGTCCGCCTGCTCGTAGCTGCCGTCCGTCTCCAGCACCACCAGATCGACCGGCTCCAGCCCGAGCGCCTCGCTCAGGCCCGGCAGCCCCGACAGCGTCCGGTGCACCGAGTCGAAGGTCCGGACCGCGAACGGGCGGCCGTCCGCCTCCCACCGCTCGTGCACCGTGAGCAGCCAGTCAGCGTAGGGCGTCGGGCCGAGCCCGTCCGGGCGTTCCGGCGGACGGTCCCAGGTGGCGTGCGGGAGCAGGAAGTCGACGGCCGGGGGATCCAGTTCGGCGAGCGCCCGGTACGCGGCCACCGGGTCGTTCGCCACGTCGACGGTGCAGAGCAGCCCCGAGTACAGGTGCCGGAACCGCGGTTCGCGCAGCAGCCCGACGGCCCGCAGTACCTGCGGATGGCTCGACCTGCCGTCCGCGAACCGGCGGTGCCGGTCGTTGGCGGCCCGGTCCCCGTCCAGCGAGAGGCCGACCCGGATACCCAGTTCGTCGAACAGCTCGCAGTACGCCTCGTCCAGCCGGACCCCGTTGGTGTGCACCCGCAGGTCGAGTTCGCACACCTCGGGCATTGCCGCCCGCAGCAGCCCGACCGCCCGCCGGAACACCTCCGCCCCGGCCAGCAGCGGCTCACCGCCGTGCAGGACGACCCCGACGACGGTCAGCCCGTGCGCGGCCGCGTGCTCCCCGATCCGCTCCGCCACCCGCGCCAGCACCGCCTCCCCGACGACCCGCGGTCTGGACCGCCAGCCGGTGTCGGCGTGCTCGTACACGTAGCAGTGGTCGCAGGCAAGGTCGCACCGGCTGTGAACCTTCAGGACGAACTGCGTGATCGGCACCGGTCAGAGGGCGGAGTTGAAAGCCGCCACCGCAGTCCCACCCGCCTCACTGAGGGCCGGTTGCAAGGCGTCGGTCAGTTCGCCTGCATCGCGGCCGGCCAACTCGGCCAGGGTCGGCCGTTGGGCGCCAGTGCCGGTGCCAGTGCCGGTGCCATCAGGCTGCTCGATCCCGTCAAACGCGAGTTCCGGGTCCACGCATCGCTCCATGATCGACTCCCCGGTGCCAGGGCCGGAGGAACGTAGGTCACCCGTCACACAACCGGCAACTCGATCTCCACGTCCAGCCAGTCCCCCACCCTGATCCCTTCCGTCAGCGGGTGGCCGTCGCCCAGGTAGCTCACGGCACGTGCCCTGCTCAGCGTCCGTACCCGCAGCTCCGCCGCCCTCGCGGGCTCCCCGACAGCCGCGAGCGCCAGGACGACGTTCGCGGTGGCCGCCAGGGCGTCGGGGTGGTCGGGCCCGAAACGCTCGGTGAGCGCCCCGGCAGCAGCCTCCGCCAGAACCAGGGCCTCACTGTAACTCCCTCCCTGTGCGAGGTCGTTCGCGCGATTGAGCTGTGCGATCCCGACGTAGGGGTGCGTACGTCCCAGCAGCGCGAGCAGATCGTCCAGCACCTTGCCCGAGAGCGCATGGGCCCCGGCCATCTGCCCGGCCCTCCTCAGCGCGACGGCGAGATTGCCGGCCGCGAGCCGTTCCGTCGGGTGCCCGGCGCCGAGGTGGTCACGGTGATAGAGGTACGACTCCTCAGCGAAGGTCACCGACTGCTCGGTGTCCCCGAGAGCACCGAGCACGGCGCCCAGGCTGCCCGCAGCGGCCGCCGTGCCGGGATGATCGGCCCCGTACCGTTCGAACAACCGCCGGTGAACGTCTTCGGAGTCGACCAGTGCTTGTGGCAACCGGCCAAGGCGACGCAGCACAGCACTCCGGTAGCGACGGGCGCGAAGAGTCTCGACGTGGTCCTCTCCGAGCGCGCGATGGCCCCTTCGCACGGACTTGTCCATCCGGGCGAGGGCCTCGACCGGCCTACCCACCTCACACAGCAGGTGCCCGAAGACGACACCGCCGAGGATCGTGTACAGGCTGTACTTTCCGAAGATCTCCAGCTTCCGGGGGTAGAGCTGCTCGTGAATGGCCAATGCCCCGGCGAAGTCACCCGAGAGCATGATGGAGACGGCCAGGTTGTTCTCCGCCATCAGAGTGCGCGGATGGTCCGCTCCGAGCACCCGGCGCGCGGCGGTCAGAGTGCCCTCGTCCAGCTCCCGGGCCTCCCGGTAGCGGCCCAGGTGCCGGAGGTCCCCGCCCAGGCTGGTGGCGGCCGGGAAGGTGTCCCGGTGCTCCCGTCCCCGCAGGTTCGTCAGCCGCTCGAAGGCGTCGCGGTCGGTCTCGTACGCCTCCCGGACCAGACCCTGCGAGCGCTGGAGGTTGCCGAGTTGGACACGCAGAAGCTGCACGGTGACATCGGGCTCCACGCCCTGCGACCCCGCCTCGCGCCACCTTGCCAGGACCCGTTCCGCCAGCTCCCGGCCAGCGTCGTGCAGGCTGCGCTGCCACAGGTAGCGCACCGAGTTGACGATCCACCGGCGGACCTCGGGATCGGTGGAGTCGACCGCCCCCGACGGCCACAGGTGCGGCAGCAGCTCGGCGTACCGGGGCCAGTTGTGCGGCGCGTCCGGGTCGCCGGGGTCGGCCAGGGCGAGGGCGCGGTGCGCCGCGCCGCGAACCCGTACCCGGTCGGTTTCGCCCACCTGCTCGCGCAGCAGGGCCTGGACGATCCGGTGCACGACCAGCGTCCCGGCCGAGTGGTCGTAGCGGGCGAGGTTGAACTGGTTGACGGTCCGCAGGATCTCGCCGACCGCGAGCCGCTGGTCGGAGGTGCCCGGGGCGAGCCCGATCGCCTCGATCACCGGTGGACTGTAGAGCAGGGAGATCGGAATGGCTTCCGGGCCAAGGAAGCCGCAGACCTCAAGCAGCCGGGCGGCCGGTGCGTTGATCCGCCGCAGGTCGGAGCCGGCGATCCGCCAGGTGGCCGCGGTGGCGGTGACAGTGGCGTCGTCCGCGGTGACGTCCTGTGTGTCGGCGTCGGCCTCCTCCTCCGCCGCCACCGCCACCGGCGCCCCCCGCACCGAGCGGTCGAGGATGTCGGTCAGCGTCTCGTCGAGCAGGTCCGCGTACGTCGCGGCCGGCATCGGCGTCTCCTGCAGCCACGCTGCGGCCTGGCCGACGGCGAGCGGCAGGTCGCCGAGGAGTTCGGCGATCCGTTCGGCGTCGGCCCGTTCCACCCCACTGTTGAAGTGCCGGACGAGCTCGACGCTCTCCGCCCGGTCGAACACCTCGACCTCGGTGCGACCCGGGCGGCGGGCCCAGCGGCGGTCGCGGGAGGTGACCAGGACGTGGCCGCCCGGCCCGGCGGTCGGCAGCCAGGGGTCCAGCAGCTCCGGGTCCTCGGCGTTGTCGAACAGCAGCAGCCAGCGGTGGTACGGCCGGCCGCCGGCGAGCGCGTCGAGGACGGCTCGGGCCGTCCTGGTGACATCGCCGTCGGTCTCCAGGCCGAGGCCGGGGGCGAGTTCGGCGAGCTTCTGCGGGATCACCGCGGGCTGCTGGGCCGGGATCCACCACAGCACGTCGTAGCCGGCCGCGAAGCGGTGCGCGTACTCGATCGCGGCCTGGGACTTGCCGACCCCGCCGATGCCGTAGAGCACCTGGACGGGCGCGGCGTCGCTGTCGGCCGTGAAGCCGTCCCGGACGGCCTCCAGCAGGCGCATCCGGCCGGTGAAGGTGGGCAGTCTGGGCGGCAGTTCCTGGACGGCGGGCCGGCCGTCCGGGAAGCGGGCCGGGTGCGGTACGGAGGTCTCTCCGGTCCCGCCGGTGTCCATCCAGCGTCCGGCACCGGGCGCCGGGCCGATCAGTTCGAACAATTGGGCCTCGGCCTGTTCGGCGGAGCCGAGCGCGAGGTCCAGGGCCCGGTGTCCGGCGAACTGCGGCGGCTCCACGCCGTCCGCCCCGCCGATCCGCACCGCGAGCAGGCCGCCGGAGTCGCCCACCGGGGTCTGGCCGGTGAGACGGCGCCAGATCTCGCGGGCGCGCGGCAGGGCGGTGTACTCGGGGGTGAGCAGGGCGAGCAGCCGGCCGTCGCCGTCCAGCGGTCCGGCGGCCTCGGGCAGCGCGCCGCCGTGCGCCGGGCCGGGGTCGAGCGGGACGGCGGCGCTGTGCAGGCTGACCAGGTAGCCGAAGCCGCGCAGGGTCTCGGAGATCCATTCGGCCCAGACCCGGTCCTTGGGGGCGTAACTCACGTGCACCTGGCGGGAGCGGGTGCGGCCGGTGCGCAGGTAGGCGGCGTACAGGCGGCGGCGGGCCAGGTCCGGCAGCGGGCGCAGGGCGGTGACCCGGCCGTCGGTGAGCCACGCGGCCAGCCGTTCGAACGCGGCGAGCAGGCTGCGGCCCTGCTGCGGCCGGTCGACGATGGTGGCCGGCACCTCCTCGTAGGCGTAGAACGGCTTGTACGGGACCTCGACGTCGCGCCAGTAGTCGGCCCGCCGTTCGGGGGGCAGCCAGCGTTCCAGGTAGGGGTCGAAGGCGTCGTGGGCGAGGTCGCGCCCGGCCGCGAGTCCGGCGCGTTCGGCGTCCTCGACCCGCATCGGGACGGGCAGCACGCGGATCTCGCGCTCGTCGGCGTCGACGATGGCGCGGGCCGCGTCGACGCCGCCGCGGATGCTCTGGGCGCCGAGGGTGAAGCAGTCGACGACGGTGTCGGGCATCAGCACGGTGCAGATGCCCGAGGTGTCGCTGACGCCGGTGCGGCTGTCGATGAGCACGTAGTCGTAGGCGGAGGTCCACTGCTCGCGCAGCGCGTACAGGAACTCCGCGCCGCGGATGTCGGCGCGGGTGTAGAAGCTGCGCCAGTTGAAGCTGGTGACGGCGGCCGAGTAGGCGGCGTTCTGCCGGCCGGCGGGCATGAGGTCGAGCTTGCCGCCGTCGGGGAGGTCGAGCGCCAGGCCGCAGAGGTACTGTTCCAGCCGGCCGGGCACGGCCAGCCATTCCCGGGGGTCCGGGCCGGGGCCGCGGCGGTCCGGGCCCGGCAGCGCCTCGTCGACGTAGGCCCGGAGCATGTCGATCAGGCCGTCGGTGCCGTGGAGTTCGGGGTCGACCAGCAGCGGGTGGTAGTAGCGGTGCAGGCCGGGGGCTTCGAGGTCCCAGTCCACCACCAGCACGCGCAGGCCCTGGCTGGCCAGGATCCAGCCCAGGTTGGCGAGCGCCATGGTGCGGCCGGTGCCGCCCTTGAAGGAGTAGAAGGTGACGACCGTGCCGGTGCCGGGGGTCGCGAGGGCCGCGGACCCGTGGTCCGCGAGGGCGGCGTGCTCAACGCTCATCGGTCCGCTTCTCCTTCACTGGGCGCCCGGCTGGTCAGGGGCACGGTCTCCTCGCGCAGGGCGCCCCTCGGCCCCGGCGCGGCCCCGGCGCCGGCCCCCGCTCCGGGAGTGTTCCCCGCTCCGGGGGCGTTCCCCGGGCGCGGGAGCGGCGGGCCCGGGGACACCGGCGGCTCCGGCGGAACGGGCGGCCAGGCCGGGATGGTGAGGCCGGGCATCGGTCGCGGGTCCGGGCCGAGCCCGAACTGGGCCCGGGCGGCGACCGGGTCGTCGTCCTGCTGGTCGAGCAGGCGGTTCTGGGCGACGGTCACGGTCGAGAGCAGCTCACGCTCGAATCGTTCCCGCCGGATGTGGATGCGAAAGAGCGGCTCGGGCCCGGACCGGTGCAACCAGGTGCGCGCGAACACCTCGCGCACCCCCTCCCAGAGCCGGGCGCGCGCCGGACCGGCCGGCGGGTCGTCGGTGCTGTCGGGCAGCAGGACGGCGGTGACCGGGTGGTTCTGCCGGTCGAAGTCGCGCAGCGCCTGCCGGTAGGGCTCGGCGCCGGCCGCCCACGGGTCCACCAGCAGAACGCTGACCTCGTTGTTCTCCCGGGCCCGGTCGAGCGCGTCGGCGAGGTCGGGGCCGACGGTCTCCAGGCTGGTGCTGTGTCCGGCCCGGGTGATGACCTGTTGGGCCTGGACCGCCAACGAGGGGAGCCGGGGCGGGTGGTAGGGCGCCCAGTCGCGCGGGTGCGCCCCGTACCAGCCGCCCTGGTACGGCCCGCCCGGGCCCACCGGGCCGCCGTTGGTGAGGCCGCCGCCTGCGGCGGCCCGGTCCGTCCGTCCGGCGTCCGCCTCGGACCGCTGCGCCGGGAACCGCTCGCCGTTGGCCGCGCCGGCCCCGCCGACCGGGGCGGGCGGGTCACCGGCCCGCCGGGCGGCGACGAAGAGCCGGACCAGGCTGCTGCGGGTGGCGACCGGGGCGGCCTCCTCCACCGGGAAGCAGCCCTCCACCTGTCCGAGGTCGAGGTCCCGCAGTTCGGCGACCCGCCAGGAGGCGGCCTCCCGGATCCGCTCGGCGATCACCCGCACCACCTTGCGGTACGCCGTGCCCTGCGGGTCGGTCCGCAGCAGGTGGCGCAGCCCGCCGGTGGCGTACTCGGCGCCGAAGTCGTGCTGCAGGTACTGGATCCGCCGGACCTCGGTGGGCAGCTCCTCGGGCGACGGCTCCCAGAGGACGGGGATGAGGGCCGGGACGCTCTCCCCGGTCTGCTCCTCGTGGCGCCGGGTCCGCTGGTCGAAGGCGGTCCACTCCTTGCCGCAGTACGGGCTGGCGAAGTAGGCGGGCGAGTAGAGCGCGACCATGGTGCGGCTGGCGCCGAGCATCCGGGAGAGCTGCCGTTCCCAGTCGTCGCCGATCCGCAGCCGTTCGGTGTCGCGGTAGGCGAGTTCCCCCGGACCGGCCTCGGGTTCGATCCGGGCCAGTTCGTCCCGCAGGTCGGTGAAGAACTGGTCGACGAAGGCGCCCCCGGCCAGGTGGTCCCGCCGCGCGTAACTGAAGAAGAAGTACGGCCGCACCCAACTACCCCCCACCGAGCCGGTGAACGTCCCCACCTTACTGGCGAGCTGACGCGAGGTCAGCCGGTGGGCGGAGGAAGGTGTCGTGGTGTCGTCACAAGTGCGACCCCGGTGGGTTACGGGCCTGGTCGGGCGCGTGCGGGCGGGCGGCGGCAGCGGGTCCGGGGCGGCGCCGCGACCGGCTCCGGGCCGGTGTCACGGGCACGTCCGGCCCCGCCCCTCGGGCAGGCCCCGTCCGCTCTCCGGGCAGAGCCCGGCCGGACTCACGGGCAGAGCCGCTCCACCCGCCAGCCCGCCGGGGCAGCCGGGTCGGCGAGGTAGCGCAGCCGGTCGTGCAGCCGGTTCTCCCGGCCCTGCCAGAACTCCACGCTCTCCGGCACCACCCGGTACCCGCCCCAGAACGGCGGCACCGGCACCCCCTCGCCCTCCGGGTAGCGCCGCTCCAGCTCCGCGTAGCGCTGCTCCAGCACCTCGCGCGAGGCGACCGGGCTGGACTGCTCGCTGGCCCAGGCACCGAGTTGGGAGCCGTGCGGGCGGGTGCGGAAGTAGGCGGCGGTCTCGTCCCGGCCGACCTTCTCCACCCGGCCCTGGACGATCACCTGCCGGGCCAGCGCGACCCACGGGAAGAGCAGTGCCCCGTACGGGTTGGCGGCGAGCTCGGTGCCCTTGCGGGAGCCGTAGTTGGTGAAGAAGACGAAGCCGCGGGCGTCGAACCCCTTGAGCAGCACCGTGCGGGAGCTGGGCCGGCCGTCGGCGTCGGCGGTGGAGAGCACCATCGCGTTGGGCTCCGCCACCCCGGCCTCGTCCGCGTCGTGGAACCACCGCGTGAACTGGCCCGCCGGCTCGGCGGCGAGGTCCTCCTCGGCCAGGCCCTGGTGCGTGTAGTGCTTGCGCATCACGGCGAGGTCCGGCCCGGGTCGGGCCTCGTCGGCCGGGATCCGGGTGGCGGGGGGCAGGGGCGTCGACTGGGCGCGGTCCGGGGTCTGCACGTCAACATCATCCCGTACGACAAGCAACCGGCACCGCTACCTCCGGACAAACCCCGGTGGGAGATAAGGTGACTCGCCACCGCTTGGCCGCCCGTCGTACGGTGATTTGTCCCGAACCGCACCCTTGGTTCCGGAGATTTGCCGGGCACGACCGGCCCTCGGGCGAAAAGTCAAGCGGGCCCTAGGGAAACATCACCATGGTGGTGTATGGCGCAATGCACCCCGTGCCTGTCACCCTGGCACCGAGTGCCAACCACCATTCGGTCACTGGTGTGCCTCCCCACCACGGAGGCCCGCCGATCGCAGAACTGAAGGAGCCGTGCATGTCCGACTTCGTACCCGGGCTCGAAGGCGTCGTCGCTTTCGAGAGCGAGATCGCCGAACCCGACCGTGAAGGCGGCGCCCTGCGGTACCGAGGCGTCGACATCGACGACCTGGTTGGCAATGTCTCCTTCGGCCACGTCTGGGGCCTGCTGGTCGACGGCAAGTTCAACCCCGGCCTGCCGGCCGCCGAGCCGTTCCCGATCCCCGTCCACTCCGGCGACATCCGGGTCGACGTGCAGTCCGCCCTCGCCATGCTCGCCCCGGTCTGGGGCCTCAAGCCGCTGCTCGACATCGACGCCGAGCAGGCCCGCGACGACCTCGCCCGCGCCGCCGTCATGGCGCTGTCGTACGTCGCCCAGTCCGCCCGCGGCCAGGGCCTGCCGATGGTCCCGCAGAGCGAGATCGACAAGGCCGAGACCGTGGTCGAGCGGTTCATGATCCGCTGGCGCGGCGAGCCGGACCCCAAGCACGTCAAGGCCATCGACGCCTACTGGACCTCCGCCGCCGAGCACGGCATGAACGCCTCCACGTTCACCGCCCGGGTCATCGCCTCCACCGGCGCCGACGTCGCGGCCGCGCTCTCCGGCGCCGTCGGCGCGATGTCCGGCCCGCTGCACGGCGGCGCGCCGTCCCGCGTGCTCGGCATGATCGAGGAGATCGAGCGCACCGGCGACGCGACCGCCTGGGTCAAGAACGCCCTGGACAAGGGCGAGCGCCTGATGGGCTTCGGCCACCGCGTCTACCGCGCCGAGGACCCGCGCGCCCGTGTGCTGCGCCGCACCGCCAAGGAGCTCGGCGCGCCGCGCTTCGAGGTCGCCGAGGCGCTGGAGAAGGCCGCGCTGGAGGAGCTGCACAACCGCCGCCCCGACCGCGTGCTCGCCACCAACGTCGAGTTCTGGGCCGCCATCATGCTGGACTTCGCCGAGGTCCCGGCGCACATGTTCACCTCGATGTTCACCTGCGCCCGGACCGCCGGCTGGTCGGCGCACATCCTGGAGCAGAAGCGCACCGGACGCCTCGTGCGCCCCGCCGCGCGCTACATCGGCCCCGGCCCGCGCAGCCCCCGTGACATCGAGGGCTTCGAGGCCATCGGCGGCTGACACCCCCGCCGCAGCCCGTCCGACAGCGGGTCCGGATACCGACCGGACCCGCTGTTTCCGCAGCTCGCGGGCGGGTCCGGGGCATCTCAGCGGGCGGACGGACGTCGAACCGCGGGTGCCCCGGCCGGTAGGCTGCGGCGCGTGGCTCAGATCCGGATCCCCGCTGACATCAAGCCCGCCGACGGCCGTTTCGGCTGTGGCCCCTCCAAGGTGCGCCCCGAGGCCCTGAGTGCCCTCGCCGCCACCGAGACCTCCCTGCTCGGCACCTCCCACCGCCAGGCCCCGGTCAAGAACCTGGTCAAGCGCGTGCGCGAGGGCGTGAGCAGCCTGTTCTCCCTGCCCGAGGGATATCAGGTGGTACTCGGCAACGGCGGGTCCACCGCCTTCTGGGACATCGCGGCCTTCGGCCTGGTACGCGAGAAGTCCCAGCACCTCGACTTCGGCGAGTTCTCCTCCAAGTTCGCCTCCTCCGTGAAGGCCGCGCCCTGGCTCGCCGAGCCGAGCGTGATCAAGACCGCCCCGGGCACCCACCCGCTGCCGGTCGCCGAGGCCGGGGTGGACGTCTACGGACTCACCCACAACGAGACCTCCACCGGCGTCGCGATGCCGATCGCCCGCCCGGTCGGCGCCGACCAGGGCTCGCTGGTGCTGGTCGACGCCACCTCGGGCGCCGGCGGCCTGCCGGTGGACATCACCGAGACCGACGTCTACTACTTCGCCCCGCAGAAGTCCTTCGCCTCCGAAGGCGGCCTGTGGCTGGCGGCGTTCTCCCCGGCCGCCCTGGAGCGCGCCGCCGAGATCGCCGGCTCCGGCCGCTACATCCCGCCGTTCTTCGACCTGCCGACGGCCATCGACAACTCGTCGAAGGACCAGACGTACAACACCCCGTCCATCGCCACCCTCTTCCTGCTGGCCGACCAGCTGGAATGGATGAACGGCAACGGCGGGCTCGACTGGGCCGTCGCCCGTACGGCTGATTCCTCGTCCCGGCTGTACGGCTGGGCCGAGAAGTCCTCGTTCGCCAACCCGTTCGTGGCGAACCCGGCCGAGCGCTCCCAGGTCGTCGGCACGATCGACTTCGACGAGTCGGTGGACGCCGCCGCCGTCGCCAAGGCGCTGCGCGCCAACGGCATCGTCGACACCGAGCCGTACCGCAAGCTCGGCCGCAACCAGCTGCGGGTCGCGATGTTCCCGGCGATCGAGCCGGCCGACGTCGAGGCGCTCACGGCCTGCGTCGACTACGTGGTCGAGCAGCTCTGACCGACCGCACCGGCTGCGCGGTCCGGCGGTTCCGGCCGACCGCACCGGCACGAGTGAAGGGCCACCGCCTCCGGGCGGTGGCCCTTCTCCGTTCCGCCGGTCCCGGCGGCTACCGGCCGACCAGCGAGCTGGCCAGCACGATCACCAGCAGCAGGACGAGCGCGCCGGTCACGATTCGCATTCGCGTCTTGGGATCCACGGTCAACGAGCGTACCCCCGGCCGGTCCGCGCTCAGACGCCGAGGTTGGACCCGCCGCTGGCGTCGAGGTTCTGACCGGTGACCCAGCGGGCGTCGTCCGAGGCCAGGAAGGCCACCACGTCCGCGACGTCGGCCGGCTCGGCGACCCGGCCGAAGACCGAGTACGAGGACGCCCGGGCCCGCGCCGACGGGTCCGCCAGCCAGGGGTTGATGTCGGTGGCCACGATGCCCGGCAGCACCGCGTTGACGGTGATCCCGCGCGGCCCCAGCTCCTGGGCGAGGGTCAGCGTCAGGGTGTTCAGCGCCCCCTTGGTCATCGCGTAGGCGACGGCCTCCGGGAACGCCACCCGGGTGACGCCGGACGAGACGTTGACGATCCGCCCGCCGTCGCGCAGCCTGCCCAGGCCGTGCCGGACGACGAAGAACGGCGCCCGCGCGTTGACCGCGAAGACCCGGTCGTAGCCGGCCTCGTCCACCTCGTGGATCCGCCCCGGCTGTCCGATCCCGGCGTTGTTCACCAGGATGTCCAGCCCGTGGCCGCCGTCGTACCCGGCCAGTCCGGCGTCGAAGGCGGCCCAGAGCGCCTCGGCGTCCCCGGGCACGCCGAGTTCGGCGACGACCGGGAAGGCCCGTCCGCCGTCCCGCTCGATCTCCTTCGCCGCCCGTTCGGCCGCCTCCGGGTCCCGGCCGTGCACCGCGACCAGCGCGCCCTCGCGCGCCAGCCGCTCGGCGATCCCCCGCCCGATGCCCCGGCTGCCGCCCGTCACCAGTGCCGTCCTGCCGGTCGACCTCGACATGACCGCCCCCTTCTTCCGGGCGCCACCGGGTCGGCGGCGCCCAATTCTGTAGTGATCACTAATGAAAGGACCGTAGCACGGTTTCTGTAGTGGGCGATATAGAATCAGCGCATGACCACCACCGCCGCGAAGCGCGGCCGCCCGCGCTCCTTCGACCGCGAGGCCGCCCTGGAGCAGGCCCTGCGACTGTTCTGGGAACGCGGCTACGAGGCGACCTCGGTCGCCGACCTCACCACCGCGATGGGCATCCGCCCGCCGAGCCTCTACGCGGCCTTCGGCGACAAGCGCGCCCTCTTCGACGAGGTGGTCGCCCGCTACCGGGCGGGCCACGGCGCCTACGCGACCCGCGCGCTCGCCGAGGAGTCCACCGCCCGGACCGGTGTGGCCCGGATGCTGCACGAGGCCGCCGCCATGGCCACCGACCCCGATCACCCCTGGGGCTGCCTGCTGATCAGCTCGACCGTCAACTGCACCTCGCCCGAGGTGACCGGCGCCGTCCGGGAGCTGCGCAACGCCAACGTCCGCGCCCTGGAATCACTGATCCGCGCCGACGTCGCCGCCGGTCACGAGCCCGCCGGGACCGACCCGGCGGCCCTGGCGCAGTTCACCGCCACCGTGGTCCAGGGCATGTCGCAGCGCGCCCGCGACGGCGCGACCCGCGCCGAACTGGAGCGGGTCGCGGCGGACGCGATGCGGATCTGGCCCTGACCGGACCGCTCCGAGCAGGCCCCGAGCAGGCCCCGAGCAGGCCCCGCTCGGCCGTCCCGGCGGGGCTCAGCCGTCCCAGCGGGCCAGCGGCCAGGAGGCCACCGAGCTGTAGCGGGCGAAACCGCCGCCCTGCTCGCTCCGCATCAGATGCAGCCAGGCGGCCTCCCACTCCGGCCCGCGGTACCCCTCCAGGGCCCGCGCCAGCCCGTCCAGCTCCGCCGCGGCCGCCCGCTGCCCCGCCCGCCGCAGCCCCCGCGAGGACCCGGCCCTCGCCAGCGTCAGATGCGGGTGGAAGCTGAACGCGTCCGCCTCGCCGGCCACCTCGGCGGTGGCCCCGGCCACCGCCTCGGCCAGCCCGCGCAGCGCCCACACCCGGCCCTCCACCCCGGCCCACAGCACCTTGTCGCCGAACCGGCCGGACCCGGCCAGCCGCAACGGGTGCGCCGGATTCACCGCCGCCACCGCCGCCAGCGCCGCCGACAGCTCCGGCACCCGGTCCTCCGGCACCTCGCCGAGGAACGCCAGGGTCAGGTGCCAGCCCTCGACCGCCGTCCAGCGCAGCCGGTCCGCCCCGGGCAGACCGCGCACCGGCGCCACCGCGTCGACCAGGTCCCGCAACGCCTCCACCGGAGGCAGTACCGCCACGAAGAGCCTCATGGGGACATCTTCCACCGGGCGACGGTTTGGACTAGAACGGTTTTCATGAAGATCCGCAACGGGGGTCCGGAAGACATCCCCGACATCCTGTTCCTGCTCGACGGCGCCGTGGAGTGGCTGGCCGCCCAGGGCCGCACCCGTCAGTGGGGCGACCACTCCTTCAGCGGCACCCCGGCCCGGGTCGAGCACATCGGCAGGTACGGCCGCGAGCCGTTCCTGATCCGGCTCGCGGTCGACGACGAGGGCCGCACCGTGGGCTCCTGCGTCCTGTCCGAGGAGCGACCCGAGTACGCCACCCCGGTCGACGGGCCCGAGCTGTACATCCGCAACCTGGTCACCGACCGGAGCCGCAAGGGCTCGGGCATCGGCGCCGCGCTGATCGCCGACGCCCTCGGCGAGGCGAGCCGACGCGGCATCGGCCTGCTGCGGGTGGACTGCTTCGCCGGCGGTGACCGCAAGCTGGTCGGCCAGTACCGGGCGCTCGGCTTCACCGAGACCGAGTCCTTCGAGGTGGAGCAGCCGGCCGGGCTCTGGCAGGGGCAGATCCTGGCGATCCGGGTCTGAGCGGTCCGGCCCCGAACGATCCGGCCCTGAACGCCCCGGGCCCGAGCGACCCCGGCCCCGAACGATCGGGCCCCGACACCGGCGAGTGGGTCCCGGAGCACCGTCGGGCGCTCCGGGACCCACTGCCGGTGGTCCCGACCCGCTGTCAGCAGGCCGTGGCCAGCGCCGGCTTGGCGCCGACGGGCGTCCGCGGCACCAGGGCGACGACGCGGCCGCCGCGCCCCGGGTGCAGGTCCAGCCGCAGCCGCAGCTCCGCGCTGCGGGCCAGCACCAGGCCGACCGTCGTGGCCGCCAGCGCCGACACCAGGCCGCAGGCCAGCAGCCCGATCCGGGGCCCGTACGAGGCGGTGACCCAGCCCACGATCGGCGCCCCGATCGGCGTGCCGCCGGTGAAGACCAGCACCAGCAGGCCCATCACCCGGCCGCGCATCGCGGGCTCGGTGCCCAGTTGCAGGGCGGCGTTGACCGAGGTGTTGAAGCTCAGTCCGAACACCCCGATCAGGGTGAGCAGCAGCGCGAAGGTCCAGTAGCCGGGCGCGAACGCCGCCAGCACCTCCAGCGCGCCGAACCCGATCGCGGCGCCGACGAGTCCGCGCAGTCTGGGCGCGCCCCGGCGGGCCGCGAGCAGGGCCCCGGTCAGCGAACCGACCGCCATCGCGGTGTTCAGCAGGCCGTACTGCCCGGCCCCGACGTGGAACGTGTCCGTGGCGAACCCGGACAGCAGGGTCGGGAAGTTGAAGCCGAAGGTGCCGATGAAGCCGGCCAGCACCAGCGGCCAGAACAGCTCCGGACGCTCCTTGACGTACCGCAGCCCCTCCCGCAACTGCCCCTTCTCCCGGGCGATCGGCTCGGTCGGGCGCAGCTCGCTCTCGCGCATGGCGAGCAGTCCGCCGATCACGGCGGCGAAGGACAGCGCGTTCACCGCGAACGCCCAGCCACTGCCGACCGCGGCGATCAGCAGGCCCGCGACGGCGGGGCCGACCAGCCGGGCGGTCTGGAAGTTGGCGGCGTTGAGGCTGACCGCGTTGGCGAGGTGCTTCGGGCCGACCATCTCGGAGACGAACGCCTGCCGGGCCGGATTGTCGACCACGGTGACCAGGCCGAGCAGCAGCGCGAAGGCGTAGACGTAGTACGGCGTCACGACGCCGGCCACGGTCAGCACAGCCAGGCCGGCGGCCAGCAGGCCCATCGCCCCCTGGGTCGCGATCAGCAGTCTGCGCTTGGGCATCCGGTCGGCGAGCACTCCGCCGAAGAGGCCGAGCAGCAGCATCGGCAGGAACTGCATCGCGGTGGTGATGCCGACCGCGAGCGGGCTGCCGGTGAGGCTCAGGACCAGCCAGTCCTGGGCGATGCGCTGCATCCAGGTCCCGGTGTTGGACACCACCTGGCCGGCGAAGTAGTAACGGTAGTTGCGAACGCTCAGTGAGCTGAACATCCCCCCGGGCCGGGTGAACCGGGCTCCGGTCGGCGAATCCGCCGTCCTCGGGGATGTGGCCGCGCGGCTGCGGCCGGGAGCGGCGGGGTCCTCCGCCGCGGTGCGTTCGTCGGGGTCGTCGTCGCCGTTGCCCGGCAGCCCCGTCGGGGCGGGTGCCTGGGCGTCGGCGGCCGCGGCGCTCGCCGCGGTGGAATCGGTGGTCTGCTCGTCGGTCCGGATACGGGTGGCGGCTGCGGTGGCGGCGGCCGGCGGTGTCACAGTGGTCTCCCCTCGCGGCGCGGCGGCCGGTGCCCCGGCCGTCGCGCTCCTGGTGTCTGTCCTCGGTCCTGCGGTAATGCGTTTCTCCTTCGTCCTCCGGCGGCGACCGGAATCGATGTGCCTAGAGGTGTGCGAGCTTGTAGAGCACGGGCGCGGCCTCGCGCAGCTTCGCCCACTCCTCCTCGTCGAGCCCTTGGGCGAGCTCGGCGAGCCAGGCGTTCCGGCGACTGCGCGACTCCTCAAGAATCGCCTCGGCCTCCTCGGTACTGCTGACGACCACCTGGCGGCGGTCCTCCGGGTGCGGCTCGCGCCGCACCAGGCCCTTCTCCTCCAGCATCGCGACGATCCTGGTCATCGAGGGCGGCTGCACGTGCTCCTTCCGGGCGAGCTCACCCGGCGTGGCCTTCCCGCACCGGGCGAGGGTGCCCAGCACCCCGATCTCGGTGGGGCTGAGCGACTCCTCGACCCGCTGGTGACGCAGTCGACGGGAGAGGCGCATGGCGGACGACCGCAGCTGACTGATGGCTGCGAAGTCCTGCTCGGACATCTCGGGCATGTTCTTTAGCCTACGTCATTACTCTCGCTAAAGAAAATTGGTTTCCGATCGCCCGCATCACAGCCGCCCGATCGGGGTACGCGCGAGGGCGCCGTGTCGGCGCGCCGCGTCTCGGCGGCGGGGCCTCGGTGCCGCGTTGCAGCGGCGGGCCTCGGCGCCGCGTCTCAGCGGCGGGCCTCGGCGCCGCGTCTCAGCGGCGGGTGTCCACGGCCGCCAGACCGTCCGGCATGCCCAGCACCAGCAGCGTGCCGGCCAGCGCCAGCGACCACACCTCCGAGCCGATCCGCAGCTCCAGCACCTCACCGCTCCCCAGGTCCCGCACCCGGACCAGGCCGTCCGACCAGGCGGCCGCCACCACCGGACCGGCCGCCGTCGCCCCGGCCGCCACCGCCGTCACCGGACAGCCCCGGCGGTCGGACGGCTCGGGCATCGGCGCCGAGCGCGGCCCCCAGAGCCGCACCGCGCCGTCGAAGCCACCACTCACCAGCAGCGGGATCTCCGGATCGGACAGCGGCCCGCCGCCCAGCGCGGTACCGGCCAGCGCCGTCACCGGCCCGTGGTGCAGCCGTTCGCTCACCACCTTGCCGTCCTCGAACCAGTGGACCGCCCCGTCCGCGTCGCCGAGCGCCGGTGCGGAGTCCGCCAGTCCGCCGACCGCCGCCACCGCGCTCAGGTCCCCGGCCACCACGCCCACCGCGTCCAGCGCCACCGTCAGCCCGTACGGATCCAGGCCCGGCCGGGGCTCGGCCGGCGCCACCGCCTCCGGTCTCCCCCAGGCGTCGAGCAGGACGACGGAACCCCCGGCCGTCACCGCCAGCCCCCGCAACGGACGCGGCGCGGGCACCACCACCGCGCCCAGCCGACGGCCGGTGGCGGCGTCGAAGGTCCGCACCGAACCGGTCGGATCGGCCACCAGCACCTGCCCCGCGTACGGGCCCGCCCCGACCGTGAGCGCCACCGCGGGTCCGGGCCGGTCGCGGTCGACACCCTCCCAGCGGGCCCAGCGCCCGGCCCAGGGGCCCGGCAGCTGCGCCAGCACGGCCGCGGCCGCCGCGGCGACGGTGTCGCCGCCCAGCAGCCGGGTGCGCAGCACCGCCGCCCGCACCGCCGGGTCCGGCTCCTCGATCACCGCCGGACCCGCGGCCCGCCAGGCCCGGGCCAGCGCGTCGTCCCGCCGCTCGACCGCCGCCGTCACCGGGACCGGACGGGCCAGCGCGTAGAGCAGCGGATCGGCGGCCAGCGGGCCGGGAGCCGCCGCCACCGCCGTCCACAGCGCCGACAGGGCCTCCTGGTCGAGCAAGCGCGGATCCGTCCCGGGCGGTGGCGGCACCGGCGCGGGCGGGGCGGCGGGCGTCCCGAGGACCGGCCCGGGCAGCGGGTAGGCGGCCGGATCGCCGCCCCGCTCCACCGCCCAGGCGGCGAACAGCGCGCCGTCGGTCCACTGCGGCTCACCGAGGTCCAGCACGGCCGGGACCGGCACGGCGGTGAACGTCCGAGCGGCCGGGCCGTCGGTCGCCGCCTCCACCACCAGCCGCACCCCGGGCAGCCGGAGCAGCGGGTCGAGCAGTTCCGTCACCAGCGCGGCCGGGTCCTCGGCCCGGTCCAGCTCAGGCACGCACACGACGGTCGGCCGTCCGTCCGCCGCGATCGCCTCGATCAGCGGGCCGGGGGTGTGCGCGACCAGGTCGAGCTGGTGCCCCAGCGACCAGACGGCCGTCCGCACCGTGGCGCCGTCGGCGGGCAGCACGGCGTGGATCCGCCGCCCGCCCGGGGCGTCCGCGCCGGTGCAGCCGCGCACCAGCCAGGCCAGCAGGTGCGACTTGCCGGCCCCGGGCGGCCCCGCGACCCGGCACAGCCGCGGCGCCCGCGGATCGTCCAACCAGCCCAGCAGCGCCAGCCCGGCCGGCCTGCGGCCCGCCCCCAGCCGCGGCATCCGCCGCCCGCTCCCCGCCATGTCCCGCTTCCCTCTCCCCGTGCTCCCGTGCGCCGAGCCCGGCCCGGCCGTACCCGGCTCAGCCGCGCCGCTCGGCCAAACTGATCATCAGCGCCTTGATCCCGCTCTCCCGGGACTCGGCCGTGTCGCCGTAGTCGAAGCTGTGCGTGAACTCCGCCCGCGGGAACTCCCGCGCCAGCCAGCGCGCGCAGTAGTGGCCGGGCATCACGCACGGCTCCAGCTCGCAGTACACCCGGACCACCTGCTCCGGCTCCACGCCCTCGGCCCGCAGCCGGTGCCAGAGCGCCTCCTCGGGGTGCAGCAGCCCGGCGCCGCCCACCTCCGTCTCGATCCGCTTCGCGCCGTGCTCGTCGACCACCTCGAAGGCCGCCGAGGAGTCGACGTTCAACGGCCGCCGCAGATCGTCCAGCACCCGGGGCCACCAGCCGTCACGGTCGTCCAACGCGGTCGCGTCGATCTCCAGCAGTCCCTGCCGCAGCTCCCGGTAAGCGGCCAGGGCCAGGTCCGGCCGGTCCGAAGCGGACACCGTCGGCAGCACCCGGTCGAGCAGCAGCAGGCCGGCCGCGAACGCCGCCACACCGCTGTTCACCGGCAGGTCCAGCGGCTCGGCACCCAGCAGCACCGCCCGGACCGAGCGGTCCGGCGCGAAGTACAGCTCGGCCCCGCCGTCCGTCCCGATCCGCAACTGCGCCGCCACCGGCCCGACGTCCGCCCCGACCGCCGCGGCCCACTCCCCCACCGACAGCGGATCATCCTCCTCCGCTGCCCGGAAGTACGGCCCCACCTGCACCGGCAGCCCCGGATGCCGCAACGGCCCGGCGGGCGCGATCGCCAGCGCCCGCAACCCACGCGGCCCGAAATGCGCCACCAGCGCCGCCGCCGGCTCGTCGTCCCTGTGCGCGTTCACGTTCGAACCGGCCCTCTCATGTCATGTGGTAGGAGTCCATGAAAGCCTCCCAGAATCGCGTGTCGTCCCCGAACGGCACCTCGTCCCAGCGCTCCATGCCCTCCCGCACGTGCTCCTCGGCGTCGGCCCAGTCGTAGGGCGTCGGCCGTTCCTCGGGCGACGGCTTCTCCACCTCGATCTTGTACACCAGGTACGAGAGCGACGAGATGTCGCGGTGGATCAGCTCGTACTCCTCGTCGGCGTCCGGGTCGCAGACCCAGATCGTCCCGTCGTCGAGGTTGAGGAAGACGAACCCCCCGTACAGCTCGCCCAGCTGACGCAGCCGCCCGTGCTCCGTCTCCACCAGCGCGTCGGTCAACGGCCTGGCGAACGCCCGGTCCGGGTTCTCCGGCCGCCGCTCGGCGAGCTCCTCCAGGATCCGGAACAGCCCGTTGGAGAACGGGAGCCCGATCTCGGTCACGAACCGCACGGCATCCGCGTCCCCGGCCCAGAGCTCGGCCGCCACCCCGGGCCGGAACCGGAGCATCGACCCCGGCGCCAGGCCCCGCTCGGCCGCCCGCCAGTCGATCGGCACGAGCACCTACCGGCCCCCGCTCACAGCGTGGCCCAGGTGTCGAGGAACATCGCCCAGAACTGCGCGCCGCTCTCGAACGGCAACGGGTCCCAGCGGGTGACGTCCTCCCGGATGTACTCCTCGGCGTCCGCCCAGTCGTACGGGTCCGGGTCCTCCTCCGGGCGCGGGCGCTCTCCCTCGACCTTGTACAGCAGGTAGGCCAGCGAAGTGAGGTCCTGGTGGATCAGCTCGTACTCCTCGTCGGCGTCCGGGTCGTGGACCCAGATCGTCCCGTCGTCGAGGCTGACGTAGACGAATCCGCCGAACAACTCGCCAAGCTGCCGCAGCCGTCCGTGCGGGGTGAGGACCGGCAGCGGTTCCAGGGGTTCGACGAAGACCTGCTCGGGGTGGGCCGGGTCCTTCTCCGCCAACTCGTCCAGCAAGCGGAAGAGCCGACTCGCGGCAGGGAAGCCGGTCTTCGAGGCGAATGCGACGTCCGCCGGATCCGACCAGATCTCCGCAGCGGCCTCCGCCCGTACCCGCAGCATGGCGCCAGCGGGCAGATCGTCCTCGACGATCGCCCTCCAGTCGACCGACACCAGCATGTGAGGTTCCCTTCCTGTCCGAATACCCGGCCCCGGCCGACTCTACCGAGTGCGGCGCTGGCGCTTCTGACGGTGCTCGTCCGCGGCCTGCTTGTTCTCCTGGCCCCGCTCGTCGAAGTCGGCGGTGCCCATCGTGCCGTCCGTCCGGCCGGCCGCGTGGTCTTCCTTGATCTGTTGGAGATAAGCCTTGTGGCCATGGTCGCGGTCCTTCGTCGGAACCGCGTTGTCGTACTCGACACCGTGGCTCACCTTCAGATCCGGATTCTGCGACTCGAAGTGCCGGGCCAGCCAACGCTCGCAGTTCGGGCCGGCCTGACAGGGAGCCCGCTCGGTGTAGAGCTCGCTGACGTTTCCCTCCCTGCCGCCCAGCAGGGGTTTGCCGATCGACCGCTCCGAGTGGCTCCGCTGGTTGTCGCTCCGGCCGACCAGGATGAACTCGCCCGTCTCGTCCCGGTACCTGAGCGATGCGTAGTTCTTGCCGCCATAGTCGCCCTGCGCCCGCCTGGCCTCCTCGACGGCCCGGGACAACTCGGTCGGTTCGGTGATCCGCCCGCTCTCGACCTTCTCGTCCCCCTTCTCCGTGTCCTTCCTCGCGTGGTACGTCTTGCCCAGGTCCTGCTTGGGCGGGTCCTTGACCTTGCCGGAGGCGCTGTCCAGCAGCGTCTTGAGGGACGCCTCCGGGTCCTTCACGTCGACGAGCTTGCCGTCCTTGATCTCCTGGACCCGGCCGTCGTCGTGGATGTAGTACTTCCGGGGCGCCGGCTTGGCCCCGTCGCCGCCGGCGCCGTTGCCCGTCTTCGGCGGGGGGGCTGCCTTGTCCTTGGCCTTGCCGTCGAAGTCGTCGGCGGTGCTGTGGTCGTTGTCCTTGTGGTGCTTGGCGGTCTTGTTGAGGTTGTCGCCCGCCTGCTTGTACATCTTCTTGGCGGCCTTGCCCATGTCGTCCGCCAAGGTCTTGCCGACCTTCTGGGCGGCCTTCTGGAGCGCCTTGACGGTGGCGTCGCTCACTCGAAGCTCACCGCCGACACCCGGGTGCCGAAGACCTGGGCGTGCTGGGCGACCTTCTCCGCCTGCTCGTGCAGGGCCCGGGCGTGCGCCTCCACAGCGGCCGGGTTGATCTTGAACGCGGCGCCGACCGAGCCGCCGTTGACCGCCGCCTCGGCCGCCTCGAAGACCAGCCCGGCCACCGCCTCCGAGACGATCTCGACCAGCGGGTCGATCGCCGCCTCGACCACCTGGGCGACGATGTACTCCTCCAGCTGGTGCGCCAGATAGGACATCAGCTTGCGCGCGGCCTGCTGGGCCGCGACCGCGCCGACCTCCGCCAGCCCCAGCGTCGCCACCGCGGCGGCCTGGGCGGCGACGAACGTGGCGGCCAGGACGATGAGTTCGCCGAGTGCCTCCAGCTTCATCACGACGATCGCGTCCGCGGCGACGTCCATCGCCTGCGCCACCACGTGCGCGGCCTGGACGACCTCGTTGAAGTGCTTGTCGGACATCAGCGCCCACTTGGCGGCCAGCGCCTGGTAGGACGCTCCCTCGTAGGCGCCGCCGAGTTGATGGATCGTCGCCGTCGAGTCGCCGTGGACCTCTTCGAGACCCTTGGCGAACTCCTTTACGTGGTCGCCGAATTCGCGGACCTTGTCCTCGTTGACCGCAGGCCAGCGGATACCGAGGAAGTTCAGCAGCGTCGCGACTTCGTCGGGCAGTTCGATTGCCATCGAGAAACCCCCCGTAACCAACAATCCCTCGATTGGATCAAAAGTTTATACAACTAACCATTGACCGACCGATGCCCAGGAAGTGCCGATTCTGTAGCGATCCGGAACGTTCCGGACCGATTCGCCCCACATCTCTGGCCGTGCCCCCGATGACTCCCGGTGCGATGCTGGATCGTGGGGCCCGGTCCACGCGGACCCCCGGCGCCGCACCACCCCTCAGCAGAAGGGCCGAGCAGACATGACCGACGTCGCCGCCGAGCAGGCCGAGCAGGCCGACACCGGCTTCGCCCGCCTCGCCATGGTCACCATCGACTGTGCCGACCCGGTCGCACTGGCCGCCTTCTACGGCGAGCTGCTCGGGTGGGAGACCCGGCACGTGGACGAGCAGTTCGCCATCCTGGACAACCCGGAGGGCGGCAGCCCGCTCGGCTTCGGACGGGTCAACGGGTACCGGCCCGAGCCGTGGGTCGAGCCGGACGGCGGGAAGCACTTCCACCTGGACTTCTACGTCGACGACCTGGAGGAGGCCACCGCCCGCGCGCTGGCCCTGGGCGCGACCGAGCCCACGTACCAGCACGGGCGCACGCTCAAGGTGCTGATCGACCCGGCCGGCCACCCGTTCGGGCTAGCGCCCCTGGACGCCTGAACCCGGCCCCGGAGAGCACCCCGCGGGCGCCCCGCTCAACGCGGGAAGGCCCGCCGGGCCCGCCAGGTGGTGTGCTCGCGCGAGACCGCGTCCTCCGCCTCCGCGGCCAGCAGCGCCCAGCGGCGCTCGGCCTCCGGCGCCCGCAGGTCGAGGTCGGACAGCTGGTTGCCGACGTTCTCCAGCTCCCGCGCCGCCAGCTGGTACGCGGCCGCCAGCGGGCGGAGCTGCTTCAACTGGGTCCAGGCGATCACCGACGCGGCCGCCGCCGAGGTGGCGCCGAAGACGTGCACCTGCAGCGCCCCGGTCGCCTGCGCGACGGCCGCCGCCGCGCCGATGATGATCAGCCCCGCGACGGCCAGCCCCCAGGTGACCGCCTGCGAGCCGCAGGACTCGGCGCGCGAGCGGTACCACGTCCGCTGCCCCTCCACCCGGGTGCGCAGATAGAGCGTGCGGCGCGAGGTCAGCGACTCCGCCCGGACCCGCCGCATCTCCGGGGTGATCTCGGCGACCGCGTCCGGCGGCACGATCGCCGGGTCCTCGAAGGCCCGCAGCACGTCCTCCACCTGGAGCAGGTAGCCCCGGTCGACGTCCGCCGACTCCGCGTCGCCCTCGAACGGCCGGGCCCGCACCGCGTACTTCCAGGCGAGCGTCTTCACCGACTCGGCCGCCGCCCGCGCCTCGTACCACCGCGCCTGCGGGTTCTCCCGCCGCAGCCGGGCCCAGAAGTACCCGGCCACCAGGAACGCCACCACCGAGAACAGCGGCGTGATGTCGGCCGCACCCTTGCCGTCCGGCCCGGGCAGCGAGCCGACGACCGCCGCGACCACCAGCATCGAGATCAGTCCCCGGTACCAGCGCAGCGTCTCCTGCTGTCCGGCGATCGACGCCCGGTCGGCCGTCCGGAACAGCTCCGGCAGCAGCTGGGCCTCGATCCCCGTCGGCGGATCCTGTCGCACCATCGAACCGCTCCCCTCCCCCGTCCTGCCCCGAGTATGCCCCCGGTCAACTCCGCTACACCGCGAGGTTCTTGACGCCGCCCCTTGTCCCGAACGCTCTGCAACCCCTATAACCGGTTACATGACCATGCACTGGAAGCTCGTGATCGACGCCACCGACCCGCACCGCCAGGCCGCCTTCTGGGGCGCCGCCCTCGACTACACCGTCGAGGACCACAGCACCCTGATCGGCAACCTGCTGTCCGCCGGCGCGGTCACCCCGGCCCAGGTCACCGAGGTCGACGGCCGCCACGCCTGGCTCACCCTCGCCGCCGTCCGCCACCCGGAGGACCCGCACGAGCCGGTCTCCGGCACCGGACTCGGCCGCCGCATCCTGTTCCAGGGCGTCCCCGAGCCGAAGCAGGGCAAGAACCGCCTCCACCTCGACCTCCACCCCGGCCCGGACGCCCGCGCCGCCACCGTCACCCGCCTGGAGGCCCTCGGCGCCACCACCCTCCGCGAGGTCGCCGAACCGGGCGGCTCCTGGGTGGTCATGCAGGACCCCGAGGGCAACGAGTACTGCGTCCACTGACCCGCGCCCCGACGGCGCGACGGGCCCTCCCCCGACCGCGGGGAGGGCCCGTCGACACCACTACGAGGTCGTCCGCCGACTGCTGCGGCGGGGCGGGGAGCTCGGCCCGAACGAGCGGGACGACCTCTGGACGCCCGTGCGGCCGGCCGCGGTCCCGCGGCCGTACCGACGCGAGACGCACGAGTTCTCCGAGGAGGACCGAGCGCCGCCGCGGCCGCCCCGTGCAGGGGCGGGCTCCGCTACCGCAACCAGCCCGCCTGGGCCGCGCGGGCCCCGGCCTGGAAGCGGCTGCGGGCCTCCAGGCGCTCCATCAGGTCGGTGGCGATCCGGCGGGCGGTGCGCGGGGAGACGCCCAGCCGCTTGGCGATGGCGTCGTCGGTGTGGCCCTCGGCGAGCAGGGCGAGGGCGGTGCGCTCCTGGGCGGTGAGGCCGTTCCGGTCGAGCTGGACGATGCCTCCCAGCGTCTCGGCCCCGGCCCAGACACTGTCGAACAGCGCGCAGAGCACGGTGAGCATCCCCTGGCCGGTCAGCACGACGGCGCCGGCCGCGGTGTCGTCGCTGCGCACCGGGATGACGGCGCTGGCCCGGTCCACGATGATCATGCGGGTCGGCAGCTCGGGCACGGTCCGGACCTGGCCGCCGATGGAGGCCAGCCAGTTCACGTACTCGACGGTGTGCGGGCTGTTGCGAACGCTGTCCAGGTAGACGGTGCGCATCCGCACACCGCGCTCGGCCAGGGCGCGGTCGAGCGGCTTGGCGGCCTCGATGTTCTCGGGCTTCTGGCCGCCCTCCGGCGCGAAGGTCATGATCTCGTCGCGCGCCTCCCGGGAGAACCGGGTCAGCCGGTCCCGGATCCGGTCCAGGCCGACGAGCTGCTCGATGTCCGGGGTGCTCGCCTCCGGCCGGAGGTCGGCGTAGTCGGCGATGAGCTGCGCGGCCGCCGCCCGGGACGCCTCGATCCGGGCCTGCGCGGCGGCCAGCTCGGCCTGCTGCCGCGCCATCAGGATCTCCATCCCGACGTCCGGGGAGACCGCGCGCAGAGCGCCGGGGCGCTCCGCCGAGGGGCGCAGCAGGGCCAGCTCGCTCAGATGGTCGAGGGCGGTTCTGACCTGCGGCTCGGCCAGGGACAGGCGCTCGGCCAGCGCGGCCACGCCGTCCCCCGGGTGGGCCAGCATGGTCCGGTAGACGGACTCCGCGACAGCGTCCAGCCCCAGTGCGGTCAGCATGTCCGTTCCCCCATGACGAATGTGTGTTCGCTGCGCACGCGATCCTTCCACACGCTCCGAGCCCTCCACCAGGGCCGCCCGTGGACGCTTCCGGCCAGGGCCTGAAGTGTCCGGGTTGAACCACTCCACACCGATCGCCCGCTTCAGCACGCTTGACTCCATGTATCTCGTGCACGCCGTCCTTCGACACTCCGCCCCCGAGGCCGCCCTCCCCCCGGACGCCCGCGACCTCCTGTCGGCCCTGGTGCGCCCACGGGACCGGATCGAGCACCTGGTACTCCACCGCGACGCCGCCCCGGACCCGGTGCTCGGCCTGTTCCTCCTCACCGACTCGCTCGCCGAGGCCGAGAACCGCGCGACGGTGTTCTGCCGGACCGCGCTGGGATCGCTCCCGGAGCTCCTGGGCTGGTGGGCCGACCGGGTCGCCGTCCCGCTCGTCGCCCCGTTCTACGACCGGCTGCTGGCCGCTTCCGGCTCCCCTGACCGGAACGGTCCAGGGCCGTTTCCGTCCAGCGGTCCGCCCTTCCACCCGGGCTGAGCTGCGACGAAGCTGGTGTCAGCCGGAAGGGGCCAGGCCCCGGACGGCGAACCGGAGGAGGCGTCACCGCGGGATGCGGCCTCCGGGAACCCAGCCGCTTCACGCCCGAGAGGACCACCATCATGTTCCGCACCGTCATCGCCAAGGCCGCCGCGGTCGCCACCTTCGCCCTCGTCGCCCTGGCCGGACTCGCCACCACCACCACGCAGACCGTCACCAGTGCCGAGGCCCGGCCGGTCACCGTCGTCGCACCGGCCGACAACCTCATCTGGGGCTGATCCCCCGCCGGACCGGCCGACCGGACCCGCACCGTCACGTCGGACGACGGGTCCGACCGACGCGCCCGCCACCCGGCCCCGGAGCCGGACCCCGGCCCCGATCGAACGGACCGAGGCGGCCGGGAGCACCCCGAGCACCTCGCCGGCTCCATCGCCGCGAGCACCGGCCCGGTGCGGACGGCCCCGCGCGGACGACGCGCGTGAACACCCCACCGACCGCCCCCTCCCCCCGGACCTGCAGGACGGAAAGCCGAGGGCCCTCCCCGCAGTACGGAGAGGGCCCGGGACCGACCGGCGAACGGCGTCAGAGGAGGCCGAGGGCGGGCATCAGGTAGTAGAAGGCGAAGACCGCCGAGACCGCGTACATCGCGACCGGCACCTCGCGGCCCCGCCCGGCGGCGAGACGCAGCACGCAGAAGGCGATGAAGCCGAAGCCGATGCCGTTGGTGATGCTGTAGGTGAACGGCATCATGATCATGGTCAGGAACGCCGGGATCGCGATGGTGTGATCGGCCCAGTCGATGTCCTTGACGGAGTTCGCCAGGATCAGGAAGCCGACCGCTACCAGCGCGGGGGTGGCGGCCTGGGCCGGGACCATGGTGGCCAGCGGGGTGAGGAAGAGGGCCACCACGAAGAGCGCGCCGGTGACGACCGAGGCGAAGCCGGTGCGGGCCCCCTCGCCGACACCCGCGGTGGACTCGACGAAGCAGGTGTTCGCGGAGGAGGAGGTCGCGCCGCCCGCCGCGGTGGCGATGCCGTCGATCATCAGCACCTTGTTGATGCCCGGCAGATCGCCCTTCTCGTCGAGCAGGTGGGCCTCGTCGGCCACGCCGAGGATGGTGCCCATCGCGTCGAAGAAGCAGGACATCAGGACGGTGAAGACGAAGAGCACGCCGGTGAGGACGCCGACCTTCTCGAAACCGCCGAACAGGCTGACCTTGCCGACCAGGCCGAAGTCGGGGGCGGCGACCGGGTTGCCGGGCCAGGCCGGGACGGTCAGCCCCCAGTCGAGGGCGGGGATGTCGGCGAGCTTGTCGATGACGAGGGCGACGCCGGTCATCACCACGATGGAGACCAGGATCGCGCCGGGCACCTTGCGCACGATCAGGACCAGGGTCAGCAGCAGGCCGAGCACGAAGACCAGGACCGGCCAGCCGAGCAGGTGGCCGCCGGTGCCGAGCTGGAGCGGCACGGTGGTGTGGGCGGCGTCGGGCATCCGGGTGACGAAGCCGGAGTCGACCAGACCGACCAGACCGATGAACAGGCCGATGCCGATCGCGATGGCCTTGCGCAGACCGAGCGGGACGGCGTTCATCACCCGCTCGCGCAGTCCGGTGGCGACCAGGATCATGATCGCGAACCCGGCCAGCACCACCATGCCCATGGCGTCCGGCCAGGTCATCTTCGGCGCGAGCTGGAGGGCGACGATGGTGTTGACGCCGAGCCCGGCGGCGAGGCCGATCGGGACGTTGCCGATCACACCCATGAGCAGGGTGGTCAGGCCCGCGGTGAGGGCGGTGGCGGTGACGAGCTGGGCGCTGTCCAGGTGGGCGCCGGTCATGTCCGTGGCGCTGGCCAGGATGATCGGGTTCAGCACCAGGATGTAGGCCATGGTGAAGAAGGTGGCGATGCCGCCGCGGATCTCGCGCGGCAGGGTGGAGCCGCGCTCTCCGATCCGGAAGTAGCGGTCCAGGGCGCCGGTCGGGGGCTTCGGCGCGTCGGGCTGGGCGGGCTCGGGCGACTCGGTGGTCGGCTGGGCCACGGGCATGCTGCGTCCTCTGTGGGGGCGGAGGAGTGGGGGGAGCCGCCCGAGCGACTGTGGCCGGGCGATCCGGTCGGACGGGCACGAAGCACGAGGTCCTGGCTGTGCCGCGGCCAACCGGAACGACAAGTATGAGTTCCGCGATCGCCCGATCGCTATCTTCGCGCGTAGACCGGAGTGGACCGGATCTACCCCGGACAGTCCGCACAGGAAATCGATCGAACGCCCGCCGCACCCGTACCCTAGGGCCCATGCCCAAGACGCCGCCGCACCCCTCTCCACCACCGCTGGAGGCCAATGACGTCGCGATCGTCGGCGGCGGGACAGTGCTGTGCTTCGTGGCGTTCGTCGTCCTGCTCCCCTTCTGGGGGACCCTCTCCGACCACGGCCACGCCAACTGGCCGTGGATCTGCCTGGCCGGCGGCGGCCTCGGCCTGATCGGCCTCTGGTACTGCCGGGCCCGCCGGGACGCCATCGCGCGCGGCCGGGCCGCGGAGGCGGACGCGGCCGGAACGGCGGGCCCGAACGGGACGGCGTCCCGGACCCCGCGCACGGCCCCGGACGGCAACGGCGGGGACCCGGCCACCCGGTCGGACTGAATAGTCCTTTAGTAGCACGCATCGGACAAAAGGCGCCCGTAGAGTCGGTGCCATGACGCAGCCTGCGCAGCCCGCCGAGGACCGGCCGACCGCGGCCCCGGCCGCCGGGGAGAAGCCCGACGGCGCCCACCCGCTCGGGCTGCTGCCCGGCCGGCGCGGCGGCCTCACCTCCGCCGAGGTGGCCGAACGGATCGCGCGGGGCGACGTCAACGACGTCCCGGTCCGCTCCAGCCGCTCCACCAAGGAGATCGTCCGGGCCAACGTCTTCACCCGCTTCAACGCGATCATCGGCGTGATGTTCGCGATCATCCTGGTCGTCGGCCCGCTCCAGGACGGCCTCTTCGGCCTGGTCATCGTCGCCAACACGGCGATCGGCATCATCCAGGAGCTGCGGGCCAAGAAGACCCTGGACAGCCTCGCCCTGATCGGCGAGGCCAAGCCGCAGGTCCGCCGGGACGGCACGGTCCAGCAGATCGCCGTCGGCGGGATCGTGCTGGACGACACCGTGCTGCTCGGCATCGGGGACAAGGTGATCGTCGACGGCGAGGTCACCGAGGCGGACGGACTGGAGATCGACGAGTCCCTGCTCACCGGTGAACCCGACCCGGTCCTCAAGCAGCCCGGCGACCAGGTGATGTCCGGCAGCTTCGTGGTGGCCGGCGCGGGCACCTTCACCGCCACCAAGGTCGGGCGCGAGGCGTACGCGGCGCAGCTGGCCGAGGAGGCCAGCCGGTTCACGCTGGTGAAGTCGGAGCTGCGCAGCGGCATCGACAGCATCCTGCGGTTCATCACCTGGCTGCTGATCCCGACCGCGGTCGGTCTGATCATCAGCCAGCTGGCGGTGGAGGGCCGCGACTGGCGCGAGGCGGTGCGCCGGATGATCGCCGGCATCGTGCCGATGGTGCCCGAGGGCCTGGTGCTGCTGACCTCGGTGGCCTTCGCGATCGGGGTGATCCGGCTGGGCCGCAAGCAGTGCCTGGTCCAGGAGCTGCCCGCGATCGAGGGCCTGGCCCGGGTGAACACCGTCTGCCTGGACAAGACCGGCACCCTGACCGAGGGCGGCATGGACCTGGTGGACCTGCGGGTCCTCGGCGCCGACGCGCGGGGCGGCGGGAACGGGGACGGCGGGGCCGACGCGGAGGCCGGGGCCACCGACGAGCGGGGCGCGCTGGAGGACCGGGGCACCCTGGAGGAGACCGTCAAGCAGGCGCTGGCGGTGATGGCCGGGGCCGACGCCCGCCCCAACGCGTCCATGCAGGCTGTCATCGACGCCTACGGCGACGGCCGGGGCGCCACCGGCCGCGGCCCCCGGCAGCCGGACGACCGGCACGCGGACGACGCCGACCCGGACGCCCCCCACCTGAACGGTGACGGCCCCGAGGCCGGCCGCGGAGCCCCCGGGGCCCGGGGCGGCTGGCGGGTGATCGAGGCGATGCCGTTCTCCTCCGCCCGCAAGTGGAGCGGCGTCCAGCTGCTGGAGCCGCGCGGCGGCGAGGCCAGCTGGCTGCTCGGCGCCCCCGACGTGCTGCTGCCGGCCGGCCACCCGGCCCTGGCCGAGGTCGACGAGCTGGGCGCCCAGGGTCTGCGGGTCCTGCTGCTCGGCCGCTCGCCCGTCCCGCTGGACGCCCCGGACCCGGCCGCCGGACTGCGTCCGCTCGCCCTGGTGGTGCTCCAGCAGCGGCTGCGCGAGGACGCCGCCGACACCCTGCGCTACTTCGAGAGCCAGCAGGTCGCGGCGAAGGTGATCTCCGGCGACGCGGCCGTCTCGGTCGGCGCGGTCGCCGCCCACCTCGGGCTGCCCGGCGCCGACCACCCGGTGGACGCCCGCACCCTGCCCTCCGACCCGGGGGAGCTGGCCGACCTCGCCGAGCGCACCGCCGTCTTCGGCCGGGTCACCCCGCAGCAGAAGCGCGAACTGGTCGGTGCGCTGCAGTCGCGCGGGCACACCGTGGCGATGACCGGCGACGGCGTCAACGACGTGCTGGCGCTCAAGGACGCGGACATCGGCGTGGCGATGGGCAGCGGCAGCGACGCGACCAAGGCGGTCGCCCAGATCGTGCTGCTGAACAACTCCTTCGCGGTGATGCCCTCGGTGGTCGCCGAGGGCCGCCGGGTGATCGGCAACATCGAGCGGGTGGCCGGGCTGTTCCTGGTCAAGACGGTCTACTCGGTGCTGCTGGCCCTGCTGGTGATCTTCACCCACTCGCCGTACCCGTTCCTGCCCCGGCACTCCACCGTGCTGTCGACCCTGACGATCGGGGTGCCGGCCTTCTTCCTGGCGCTCGCCCCGAACAACGAGCGCGCCCGCACCGGCTTCGTGCGCCGGGTGCTGCGGCTGGCGATCCCGGGCGGCGTCATCGCCGGCACGGCGACCTTCACCGCGTACGCGCTGGCCCGGGCCAACCACGCCACCGACCTCAAGTCGGACACCAGCGTGGCCACCCTGACGCTGTTCCTGGTCGCCATCTGGGTGCTGGCGATCGTGGCCCGCCCGTACAACTGGTGGCGGGTGCTGCTGATCGCCACCATGTGCGGCGGCTTCGCGCTGGTGATGACCGTGCCGTGGCTCTCCGACTTCTTCCAGCTCTCGCTGTCCGGCACCCGGGACCCGTGGCTCGGGGTGGGCATCGCGGTGACCGCCGGTCTGGTGCTGGAAGTGGTCTGGCGGATCATGCGCCACCGGATCGATGATTGAGCCACGAACCGCCGGGGTTCGGTCGACGGGGGTGCCACGATGGGGCGCAGGGGCGGGGAACTGGAGGCTTTCGCGGCCTTCCTGGGCGGACTGCTGGTCACCGGGCTGCTGGCCGGGGCGATGGCGGGGGCCGGGGCGCTCGCTGACATCGAACCGGGCCCGCTGCTGACCAAGGCGGTGGCGGCGGTGCTCACCGCCACCTGGGTGCTGAGCACACTCGCGCTCTACCTGCGGCTGATCGCGCGCGGCCGGACCCGCTCCGGCACCCGGTCCTGACCCGCCGGAACCGGACGCCCCGACACCTGACGGCCCGGAGCCCGACGACCCGGAACGCGACCCGCACGGGAACCGGACACCCCGGAGCCCGACACGCCCCGGGGCCGGACGCGGGCGCGTCCGGCCCCGGCGCCGTCCGTCAGCCCTCGAAGTCCCGGGCCGCCGACAGCTCGTAGGCCCGGTCCGGCTCGCTCAGCGCGGCCAGCACCTCGAACCGGCGGTGCCACTGCCCGACCGACCAGGCCAGGCCCGCCGCCAGCCCCTCCGGGGTGGCCGCGTGCAGCAGCCCGGGCGCCGGCGGCAGCTCGAACTCGTCGTCCTCGTCGGCCTCCTCGGCCGACTCCGGGTCGTACGGCGCCTCCGGGGTGTCCGCCGCGCCGTCCCAGCGCCAGCCGACGGCGGCCTCCTCCCCGTCCGGGCCGACCACCAGCAGCTCCTCGTGCTCCTCGTACGCCACCGGGCAACCGGGCAGCAGCTCCCGCACCACGGCCGGCACCCGGTGCAGCGTGCCCTCGGAGAGCACCCGCCCGCCGGCCACCTCGCTGGCCAGCGACACGTGCAGCCGCTCGGCGAGGTCGGCCGCCAGCGCCGGGGCGACCGGCAGCAGCGGGTGGTCGTGCAGCAGCTCGACCAGGTCGGGGGCGTCCGCGACGACCGCCTCGGTGGCGTCCACCACCACGGTCCGGTCCGGCCTCCGCCCGGTGGCGCGGTCCAGCGGCGGGACCGCCCGGACCACGTCCAGCGCCTCCAGCCGGTCCGTCCCCACCCGGGCCAGCGCGCTGTGGATGCCGTGCAGCTGGCGGTGCCCGATCTCGGCGTCCGGGTCGGTCAGCCGGTCCAGCACCTCGTCCGGCCCGTGCGGCTCGGCGAGCAGCGCGGCCAGCGTGGTGCGCACGCCCAGCGCGTGCAGGAACTGCTCGTCCAGGGTGGTGCGGGCCTCGTCGTAGAGGCCGCGCAGCAGCGGGTCCGCGCCGGCGGCGCGCAGCCCGGCGGGCTCGCGGCCGTCCAGCACCGGGTGGTCCCGCAGCCACCAGGCGGTGTACGGCGGCAGGTCGGTGTACGAGCCGTCCGGTAGCAGGGTGCGGACGGGGGTGACCACGGCGTCCCGGTACGGCGGGCGGGCCAGCGTGGCCAGCGCCCGCGGCCACGCGTCGTCGTCCACCAGGTCCAGGTCACGGACGGCGAGCAGTTCGGCGGCGACCGGCGGGACTCCCACCGCGTCCCCTTCGTCGGCGTGCAGCGCCTCCAGCGCGTCCTCGGCCCAGTCGGCCAGGCCGTCCGGGGCCTCGTCGATCAGCCCGGTGGGGTGGCCGCCGGCCGCCCGGTCGGCGGGCGCGGTGGGGTCGAGCCGCTCCAGGTCGTCCGGGTCGAGCACCACGTCCTCGGCCCGGACCAGCACGAAGTCCGCGAGCACGCCGACCGCGGCGAGCACTTCGGGGCCCCAGCGCTCCAACAGCTCGTCGTCCACCCAGGCGGCGTCGTCCTCGCGCGCCAGGTCGGCGAACGGACTGTCGGGGAGCAGGAGTTCACCGGCCCGGGCGGGCTCACCCTCGTCGTCGAGCAGGGCCAGCCGGGCCAGCCACGGGTGCTCGCCGGGAGCCGGGGCGGCCGCCCGGACGAGCGCCAGCACCGCCTCGGCGAGGTCGGCGGCGGCGTCCGGGTCGTCCTCGGCCAGCTCGTAGGAGCGCAGGACGGCGGCCCGCACCTCGGCCGTGTCCAGCACCCCGGCGGGGGTGGCCGCGCCCGCGCCCAGCTTGGCCAGCAGCGGGTGGGATGCCTCCGGGTGGGCGAGCCGCAGGTCGAGCACCGCCAGCGCGTCGGCCAGCGCCTCCGGGTAGCCGGGGAAGGCCGCCCAGTCGGCGGCGTCCGAGGGCAGCAGGACCCGGCGCGGCCCGGTGACCGTCCGCCCGTCGGCGAGCGGCACCGGCAGCGCGCCGAGCGCCTCCGGGTCGGCGCCGCCGAGCGCCGCGTACAGGTTGCGCCACCAGGCCGGCTCCCGGTCCAGACCGCCCAGCTGGTCGACCACCTCGGCGAGCGGGACCCGGCGGACGTTCAGCACCCGCAGCTCGGTGCGGCGTTCCAGACCGGCCGGCAGCAGGCCGGGGAAGATCGGCGCCAGCGCCTCGACCACCGAGCCGTCCGCGCCCTCCAGCAGGGTGGCGTCCCGCGGCCGCAGCGCCGGGGTGCCCTCCTCGACCGGGGCCGGGTGCGGCAGGAACGGCGTCCCGGGCAGCCGGGACAGCACGGCGGCGCGCAGCGCGTTGTCCAGCGCGCCCCGGCCGAGCGGGCCGGGCACCAGGCCGAGCGAGCCGAGGTCGCCGCCGCGGGCGCGCAGCAGCTCGGCGTAGGCGTCGGCGGCCCGCTCGGTGAGGAAGTCGGCGAGGGGCCCGGGGGCGACGTGCCGGCGGGTGGAGTCCAGCGGGTAGGAGGCGATCAGCAGCGCGGGCAGGTCCAGCGGTTCGTCGCTCGGGGTGGGCGCGTGCAGCACCGGGGCGACGGCCGGCCGCTGGGGGGCGCCCCCGTCGGAGACCGGGACCGCCCAGGTCACGGTCCAGTACGGGCGGGCGCGCTCCTCGGTGGGACGGTCGGTGAGCAGCTCGACGTCGAGCGGGCCGGCCGCCCCGACGGTCTGCCAGACGGTGCGCCGCGGCTGCCCGTCGGCGTCGTCGGTGATGGTGACCTCGCCGACGTCCGCCGCGGTGACCCCGCCGGTCGGCGCCGGGAGGGCCGTGTCCGGTCCCGGCCCGGCGGCCGAGCGGGTCAGGGTGCGGGTGCCGTCCGAGGTCTCCACCACGACCTCGGCCAGGCCGGGCAGGGTGAGCAGCAGCGCGTCGTCGATGCCGGCCAGCAGCCGGCGGGTGAGGTCCTCCGCGGCCGCGTCGCGCAGCGGCAGCACCACCACCGTGTCGTACCCGTCGGGCGCGGGCCCCTCGGCGGCGAACGGCAGCCGCAGCAGCGGCACGTGGCCGTCCCGGCGGCGCAGTTCCTCGTCCAGGGCGGGCTGAGCCTCGGCCAGCGACCTGGCCTCGCCGAGCGACCAGCGCACTCCGCCGGCCGAGCCGAGCACGGCGGGCTCGTCGGTGACCGCGAGGACGGCGGCGAAGCCGACCCCGAACCGGCCGACGGTGCTGTCCCGGTCGCCGCGCTTGGAGGAGGCCCGCAGGGTGGAGAGCGATTCGACGGCCGCCGCGTCCAGTGGCGCGCCGGTGTTCGCGGCGGCCAGCACGCCGTCCGCCAGGGTGAGCCGCAGCCGCCCCGGGCCGTGCCCGGCCCGGACGGCCGCGTCGGCGGCGTTCTGCGCCAGTTCGACGACCAGCCGGTCGCGGTAGCCGCCGAGGGCCAGTTCCTCCTCGGCGTTGGCGTCCTCCCGGAACCGGGCCGGGGAGGCGGCCCAGGCGTCCAGCACCCGGCGGCGCAGTTCGGCACTGCCGAAGGGGTCCGCGAGGCGCTCGTCCGTGCCGCTGCCGATGATCCGAGGTTCCACTGGACCTGCCACCTTCCGCCGCCCTGTCGTGCTCTAGGAGGGGCATTCTTCCCTGCCGCGGGGTCGCCCCCGGACACGCCCCCTGGCCCGGCGGCGCGCCCGGGCGCGGGCGGGGACGACGGCGGCCCGCCCCACAGCGTGTGGGGCGGGCCGCCGAACGGTGCTCAGGGGCTCAGGAGTGGCCGAGCTCCTCGGTCGGGGCGTCCGGCTCGACCGAGCCGGAGAGCCGGTCCGGGTGCAGCACCAGTGGCTCGACCACCAACTCGTCCAGGATCAGCGCGGCCGGAGCCGGCGGGGCCGGGATGACGGCCGCCTCGGAGTGCCCGCCGCAGCCGTAGGCGAACGAGACGATCTGACCGTCGGCCGGCCCGAACTCGTTGCCGCAGACCCCGAACGCCTGGCCCAGCGAGCCGCCGATCGGGATCAGGAAGCCGCAGCTGTTGCAGGAGGCCGGGGCGGACTGCGCCATCGGCGTCTGCGACCCGTGGGCCTTCTCCCAGCGGTCGGCGGCCAGGTGCAGGCCCAGTCGGGAGAGCACCCGGCTGCGGCCCATGCCCAGCTCGTCGGCCAGGGCCTTGATCTGGGCCCGGACCGGGGCCGGCTGGACCCCCGGGTCGTCACTGACCAGCACGTCCTCCTGCGCGGCCTGGGCCAGCGCGGAATTCGGTGCGGGCTCGTCCTCGCCGGTCCAGCCCGGTTCCAGTCGCAGATCGTCGGCGTCGGTGGGGAGCAGGTCGCCCGGCCCCATGTCGCCCGGGCGCAGCCGCTCGCTCCACGGCACCCACTGCGGGGCCAGGACGGCGTCGGCGCCCGGCAGCAGGACCACTTCGTCCAGTGTCACGTTCTTGGCCCTCGGGGCTCGCGCCACGGTGACCGCCCAGTGCCAGCCGCGGTAGGCCGCGTCCAGGCACTCGAAGGTGTGGGTCACGACACGGTCGGCCTCGGCCTGGACACCCAGGTGTGCTCCGACGGTCTCGGCGCCGACCGCGTCCTCGGCGGCCTGACGGGCGAGTTCGACGGCCTCGGCACAGAGCCGATCAGGGGTACGGCTTCGCATCGCAGCACTCACGGCGTCGATTCTCTCCCATTTCTTCTGTCGCCCACGGCGAGTTGCCTGTTCCGTCGCGGCTCGGATTCCCTCGTCCATTCTGCGCGACTGCGGCCTGCCGCGGATACCGGCCGCGCCGCTGGTCGATCCGCCGGCACCGGTCGGGCGCTCGGGCGGACCCTGGGCAGGCTACCCGCCGGTCGGCCACCCGGCACAGTCCGGGGCGCTCCGGAGTGGATCCGGGGCGTCCGGGACGGGAACGACGGCCCCCGCTCGCGCGGCGCGGAGCGGAATCCCGCGTCGTCGTCCCGATTCTGGGGCAGGATGGGCATGTGGCGGACGAGAAACCGTCGCAGCACGCACTGCGCGCCTCGCAGGCCGGCAGCCCCGACGAAGCGAACGCCGTGCCGCGACAACAACCTCCGGTCCATGCTGCGGGCGAACCGCAGCCGGTGGACCCCTCGTCACTGCCCGCCTCGGCCTCGGACGGCGGCCCCGCGGACCCCCCGCACGGCCGGGGCGCGCCGGACGACGGCGGCGGCAAGGGCAACGACGACGACGGTGGCGACGGCAGGAACAGCGACGACAGCGAGGGCGACGGCGAGGAGCCGCGCCGGAACTTCCTGGTCCGCACCGCCTCCGCCGCCGGCTCCCGGACCGGCAAGGTGGTGCACGGCACCGGCCGCCGGATCCGCCGGGCCACCGCCGCCGAGGGCGCCGGCGAGTCGGGGCTGGCCAAGCTGATCGAGCTGCACGCCCTGAACGCCTTCGGGGACATGCTCATCACCGTGGCGCTGGCCTCCACGATCTTCTTCTCGGTCCCGACCGGTGAGGCCCGCGGCCGGGTGGCGCTCTACCTCCTCGTCACCATGGCGCCGTTCGCCCTGCTCGCCCCGGTGATCGGCCCGCTGCTGGACCGGCTGCCGCACGGCCGCCGGGCCGCCATGGCGATGTCGATGCTGGCCCGCGCGGTGCTCGCCTGGACCATGGCCGGCGTGGTGACCGGCGGCGGTCTGGCGCTCTACCCGGAGGCGCTCGGCGTCCTGGTCGCCTCCAAGGCGTACGGGGTGGTGCGCAGCGTCGTGGTGCCCCGGCTGCTGCCGAGCCGGCTCTCGCTGGTGAAGGCGAACTCCCGGGTCACCCTGGCCGGGCTGCTGGCCACCATGGTCGCGGCCGGGGTGGGCGGGCTGCTGCACCTGATCGGTCCCGGCTGGCCGCTGCGCGGCGCCTTCCTGGTCTTCGTCGCGGGCACCCTGATGGCCTTCCACCTGCCGCACACGGTGGACTCGGCCAAGGGCGAGCAGCGGGCCGTGCTGCACGCCGAGGAGCACCCGCCGGGCCACCACGGCGTCCTGCACGGCCGGAACGCCCCCGCGGCGGCGCCCGCCGAAGGGGCCGCGGCGGCGCAGCGGCCCAGAGCCTCGCTGCGCACCGTCGGCCCCTCGGTGATCCTGGCGCTGCGGGCGATGGCGGCGATGCGCTGGCTGGTGGGCTTCCTGGTGATGTTCCTGGCGTTCCTGCTCCGGGAGGAGCCGATCGGCGGCCTCCAGCCGACCCTGGCGCTCGGCCTGGTCGCGCTGGCCGCGGGGACGGGCAACGCGATCGGTTCGGCGCTCGGTTCCTGGCTGCGCCCCCGCGGCCCGGAGATGACGGTCACCGCGATGCTGCTGCTGGCCGGCTGCGCCACCGCCGCGGCCGCGCTCTGGTACGGCACCGTCACCGTGGTGACGGTGGCCGCGACGGCCGGGACGGCGGCCTCGCTGGGCAAGCTGTCGCTGGACGCGCTGATCCAGCGGGACGTGCCCGAGTCGGTGCGGACCTCGGCCTTCGCCCGGTCGGAGACGCTGCTCCAGATGTCCTGGGTGGCGGGCGGCGCGGTCGGCATCCTGCTGCCGCTGAACGGCGCGCTGGGCCTCTCGGTGGCCGCCGCCGTGCTCGGCGCGGTGCTGCTGTGGACGCTGCGCTCGCTGCTGCGGGTGGGGGTGCGGCACCGGCGCGCCGCGCCCCGGGTGGCGTGAGGGCCGCCGCCCGCCCGGACGGCCTCCCGCTCGGACCCGCCCGGCCCGTGCCCGGGCACAACACGCGGTTGCCGACCCCCGCGTAGCGTGATCGCCAAAGCCCGGTAGCCTCTGACGCATGAGCCTCAGCACCCGCGTCATCGCCGGCCTCGGCGCCGTCGTCGTCATCGCCGCCGGCACGGTCGGCGGGTCCATCGCCTTCGCGTCCAGCCAGCACGAGATCAGCGACCACCGCGTCACGCTGGTGGTCGGCAACTCCTCCACGGTCAAGGACCCCTTCTGCTTCAACGAGGGCAAGCCGCTGACCGAGCAGCAGCAGGAGGAGTGCCAGGACAAGGCCGGCAAGGCTCTGGACGAGGGCACCCTCCCCAAGTCCGACGTCACCATGAGCGACCGCATCGGCGTCGGTGTCAGCCCCGACGTGGCCGACCGCGGCTGGTGGGCCAACACCAACGGCGGCGGGCAGGCGCAGGGCGGCCGGTTCATCCTGGCCACCGCGGCCAAGGACGCCACCTACTCGGGCTCGGTGTCGGCCAGCAAGGCGCTCAACGCCTCCGGCAAGACCCTGGTCACGGTCGTCGAGAGCGACCCGAAGCAGCCGGACGCGATCTACGGCGTGTGGTACTTCGAGCTGAACACCCAGGACTGACGGTCGACCGGTGACGGTACGACTTCCCGACGAGCGGTCGGGCCCCGCGCGGGCCCGGCTGCTCGTCGTCGTCGCGGTGCCGGCCGAGGCCGAGGCCGTGCTGCGCGGCCTCGGCGGCCCGGCCCGCCGGGTGCCGCTGCCCGGCGGCGCGCTGGACCGGGTCGCGCACCCCTCCGGTGCGACGGTCGACGTGCTGGCCGGCGGGGTCGGCCCGGGCGCCGCCGCGGCCGCCGCCGCGACCGCGCTCACCGCGTCCGCCGCCGACCGCTACGACCTGGTGGTCTCCGCCGGGATCGCGGGCGGGTTCGCCCCGCGGGCGCCGATCGGCAGCACCGTGGTCGCCGACGCGATCGTCGCCGCCGACCTGGGCGCCGAGACCCCGACGGGCTTCGCCGATGTGACCGAGCTGGGCTTCGGGACCGTCCGGCACACCCCGGAACCGGCCGTCGTGGCGCTGGTCGCCGAGGCCCTGCGCGCGGCCGGGACGGACACCCCGGCCACCGGCGCCGTGCTGACCGTCTCCACCGTGACCGGCAGCGCCGAACGCGCCGCCGCCCTGACCGCCCGCCACCCGGACGCGGTGGCCGAGGCGATGGAGGGCTTCGGGGTCGCCGAGGCCGCCGCCCGGCACGGGGTGCCGGCGTTCGAGCTGCGCACCGTCTCCAACGCGGTGGGCCCGCGCGACCGGTCCGGCTGGCGGATCGGCGAGGCCCTCGGCGCGCTGGAGCGGGCCTTCGCCGCCCTGCCCTACCCGGCCCTGCCCCGCCAGAACCCGCCGGACCAGAGCTCGTCGGGCCAGAACCCGCCGGACCACAAGTCGCCGGACCGGACCTCGCCGGCCCCGCCCCGCCCGAAGGAGGCCGGCCGTGGCTGAACGGCTGAGCATCGCGTACTCGCCCTGTCCCAACGACACCTTCGTCTTCCACGCCTGGTCGCACGGCCTGGTCCCGGGCGCGGACGCCCCCGAGGTCACCTTCGCCGACATCGACGTCACCAACGGCCTGGCCGAGCGCGGCGAGCTGGACGTCCTCAAGGTCAGCTACGCCGCCCTGCCCTGGGTGCTGGACGAGTACACGCTGCTGCCCTGCGGCGGGGCGCTCGGGCGCGGCTGCGGCCCGCTGGTGCTCACCCGCCCGGACAGCGGGGACGACCTGAGCGGCAAGACCGTCGCCGTCCCCTCCGAGCGGTCCACCGCCTACCTGCTGTTCCGGCTGTGGGCGGCGAAGGCGGTACCGGGCGGACTGGGCCGGATCGTGGTGCTGCCGTTCCACGAGATCATGCCCGCCGTGCGGGACGGCCGGGTGGACGCCGGTCTGGTCATCCACGAGGCCCGGTTCACCTACCGGAACTACGGTCTGCGCAGCCTGGCCGACATGGGCGAGGCGTGGGAGCGGGAGACCGGTCTGCCGATCCCGCTCGGCGCCATCATCGCCCGGCGCTCGCTCGGCGCGGAGCGGCTGCGGGCGCTCACCGAGGCGATCCGCGCCTCCGTCCGACAGGCGTGGGACGACCCGGAGGCCAGCCGCCGGTACGTGCTGGAGCACGCCCAGGAGATGGACCCGGACGTCGCCGACCAGCACATCGCGCTCTACGTCAACGAGTTCACCGCGGAGCTCGGCGAGGAGGGGCACGCGGCCGTCCGCGCGCTGCTCACCCGGGCCGCCGCGGAGGGCCTGGTCCCTCCGCTCGGCCCGGGCGCGCTGGACTTCTGAGCGCCCGCCCGTCCGGCCGTCGACGGCCGGACGGCGGACTCACACGTCGAACTGCTCGGCGACCGCGCGCAGCAGGACGGCGAGCTTCTGCCCGGCCGGCTTGGCCGGGTAGCGGCCGTGCTGGAGCCCGGGCAGCACCGCGTCCATCATCGTGATGAGGTCCTGCACGAGCGCCGCCATGTCGTCCGGGCTCTTGCGCTGGGCGGCGGCCACCGACGGCAGCGCCTCCAGCAGCTGGACCTGCATCGCCTGGTCGCCGCGGTGTCCGGCGACCACGCCGAACTCGACCCGCTGCCCCGGCTTGAGCGACGTGATTCCGGCGGGCAGCGCCTTGGTGTGGACGAAGACATCGCCGCCGTCGTCGCGCGACAGGAAGCCGAAGCCCTTCGTCTCGTTGAACCACTTGACCTGGCCGGTGGGCATCTCGAACAGTCCTCGATGTGGGTATGAGGGATCCCGGCCCTGGCCGGGGATCGCTGGGTGGTGGGAGAGCGTGCCGACCCTGGGGGACGCGCCCTGCGGGGCGCGCACGATCAGCACACTGTAAGGAGCAGACTAACGGTCTGTCACTGTCTCATCCGCGTTCCGCGAAAGTTCCGTACGGAGCTCCGACGGCCGCGCGCGACCCGGAATCGGCATGACCCGGACGCGACTCGACGCTGTCCACTGGCTCACACCTCCGGTCGGAGAGAACGGGGCGCACTGATCGCACCCCTCGGCACAGCCTGCATACCCCCGCCCAGCAGGGATCAAAACTCCCAGCGCCCGGAAAACTGCGCAACGTGACGGGACCGCTCGCCCGCGAAGGGTTCCGGTACCGCCCGGTCGGCACCTCGGCCGCCCGCGCCCCGGCCGGCTCTGCGAGACTGGGACGGCCGCCGGAACAGCCGCCGCGGCGAACCCCGCCGCAGAGGAGAGAACCCCGTGAGCAGCGCGAGCAGCGTCAGCGGCCGGAGCGCCGACCGGGGCGACGGCCGGAGCGACGCCTACGTCAAGGCCGGCACGATCGTCTTCGGGCTCGGCGCGCTCGCCACGCTCGTGACCTTCGTGCCGCTGTTCCTGCACCTGACGCCGCTGCCGACGGCCGCCTACTGGCTGAGCATGCTGATGCCGCTCGGCTTCCTGCTGGCGCTGACCGGTCTGCTGCTGTCCGCGCGCGCCCAGCGGCGCCGGGTCCGCGCCGCCGCCGGCGCCTGACGCCCCCCGCCCGGCGCACCCGCCGGGCGGCCGGCGGCCGCCGACGCGCGCCTCAGCGGGTGGCCAGATGCCCGTCGAGCCAGGCCGGGAAGGCCGTGAGGTCGGGCAGCACCACGTCCGCGCCGGCCGCCAGCAGCTCCTCGGCGCCGTACGGACCGGTCGCCACCCCCACCGCCACCGCGTCCGCGTGCCTGGCGCCCCGGATGTCGCCGAGGTGGTCGCCGACGTAGACGGTGGCGCCGTGCTCGCGCAGGGCCACGCCCTTGGTCTCCGCCCACAGGTCGCCGACCAGCGCGTCCGCGCGCAGACCGGCGTGCTCCAGGTGGAGCCGGGCGTTCGGCTCGTACTTGCCGGTGATGACCGCGACCCGGCCGCCGTGCGCGCGGACCGCGTCCAGCGCGGCGTGGGCGCCCGGCAGGGCGACCGTCGGCGCGAAGGCGTGGTCCCGGTAGAGGGTGCGGTAGCGGTGGGCGACCGCGTCCAGCTCCTCGGCCGGGAACCAGTTGCGCAGCTCGTCGAGCAGCGGCGGCCCGAGCCGGGTGACCACCAGGTCGGCGTCGATGACGGTGCCGGTCTCGGCGGACAGTGCCAGATAGGTGGCCCGGATCCCGGGGCGGGTGTCGAGCAGCGTCATGTCGAGGTCGAAACCCACGGTCAGCGGGACGTCCGAGGTCACAGGCATGCCGTCAGGCTACCCAACCGGTCCGGCCGGGCATCCGCCCGGCCCGGCCGGTGCCGGGCGGATCCGGGGCCGGTGCCGGGCGGATCCGGGGCCGGTGCCGGGCGGGGGGATTTGCCCCGGCTTCGACGCGGAACTTAGGTTTGCCTGAGCTATCTGCGAGAGAGAGCCATGACCGACACCACCGCACCCGGAAGAGCCCGGCTGCTGCGCCGCCGAATACTGTGGCTCGCCGCCGCGCTGGCCCTGCTGGCCGGTGCGGTGCTGCTGAGCCTGGCGGTCGGCAGCCGCACCGTCCCGTTCGGCGACACCGTCGACGCCCTGCTGCACGGCGGGGACAGCGCCAACGCCGTGGTGATCCGCGAACTGCGGCTGCCGCGCACGATCGTCGGCCTCGCGGTCGGCGCGGCGCTCGGCCTGGCCGGCACCGTCATGCAGGGCATCACCCGCAATCCGATCGCCGACCCCGGCATCCTCGGCGTCAGCCAGGGCGCGGCGGCCGGCGTGGTGGTGGCGATCTCCGTGTTCGGGGTCTCCACGCTCACCGGCTACGTCTGGTTCGGCTTCGCCGGCGCGGTGCTCGCCACCGTCCTGGTGTACGGCCTGGCCGGGCGCGGCCGGGGCGGGACGGCGCCGGTCAAGCTGGCGCTGGCCGGCGCGGCGATCTCCGCGTTCATCGCCTCCCTCAACACCCTGGTGCTCACCACCGACGCGGCCGCCATGGACCAGTTCCGGTTCTGGCACGTCGGCTCGCTCTCCGGGCGGGACGCGGACGTCGCCCGGCAGCTGCTGCCGTTCCTGGCCGTCGGCACGGTGCTGGTGCTCTCGGTGGCGCGCGGGCTGGACGCGCTGGCGCTCGGCGACGACACCGCCAAGGGCCTCGGCGCCCGGACCGGACCGGTCCGGGCGGTCGGCGCGCTCGGGGCCACCGTGCTGACCGGGTCGGCGGTCGCCGCGGCCGGGCCGGTCGCCTTCGTCGGACTGGCCGTGCCGCACGCGGCGCGCGCGGTGGCCGGTGCCGACCACCGCTGGGTACTGGCCCTCTCCGCCGTGCTCGGCCCCGCGCTGCTGCTGCTCGCCGACACGCTCGGCCGGGTGCTGTTCCCGCCCTCCGAGGTGCCGGCCGGAGTGATGACCGCCCTGGTCGGCGTCCCGGTACTGGTCGCGCTGGTCCGGCGGCGGAAGGTGGTGGCGGCATGAGCACCGTCGTCCTGCGCGGCTACACCGTGCTGCGGGCCGGCCCGGCCTCCTTCCTGCTGCACCGGCGCTCGGTGTTCGCCGCGCTCGGCCTGCTGGTCGCGCTGGCCGCCACCGTCGTCGCCTCGCTCTGCCTGGGCGAGTCCACCGTCGCGCCCGGCGAGGTGCTGAAGGTGGTGCTCGGGCAGCCGAGCCCGCACGAGTTGGTGGTCGGCGAGTTCCGGCTGCCCCGGGTGGTGGTCGGACTGCTGGCCGGCACCGCGCTCGGGCTGGCCGGGGCGCTGATCCAGACCGTCGCCCGCAATCCGCTGGCCAGCCCGGACGTGGTCGGCGTCTCCTGGGGCGCCACCGCCACCGTGGTCGGCCTGCTGGCGTACGGGGTGGTCGGTTCCACCGGCCAGGTGCCGTACGCGGCCGTCGCGGGCGGGCTGGCGGCCGGGCTGCTGGTGTACCTGCTGGCCTGGCGGCGCGGGCTGCACGCCCAGCGCTTCGTGCTGATCGGCATCGGCGTCTCGGTCGCGCTCTCCTCGCTGACCTCGGTGTTCCTGACCAAGGGCGACGGCTTCCAGGCGCAGGCCGCCAAGGTGTGGATGACCGGCAGCCTGAACGGCTCCGGGTACGACCAGGCCGGCTGGCTCTCCTGGGTGCTGCTGGCCGCCGTGCCGGTGGCGCTGTGGGCGGCGCGGGCCCGGCGCTCGATCTCCTTCGACGACGCCACCGCCGTCGGCCTGGGGCTGCGACTGGACCGGATCCGGCTCGGCATGGCCCTGCTCGGCGTGGTGCTCGCCTCCTGCGCGGCGGGCGCCGCCGGGCCGGTGGACTTCGTGGCGCTGATGGCCCCGCAGATCGCCGTGCGACTGGCCCGGTCGGCGCAGGTCCCGCTGTTCTGCTCGGCGCTCACCGGCGCGCTGGTCGTGGTGCTCGCCGACCTGCTGGCCCGCCGACTGCTGGCGCCCGTCGAGCTGCCGGTCGGCGTGGTGACCGGACTGGTCGGCGCGCCGTACCTGATGTGGCTGCTGATCCGCTCCCGTCGAGGAGGTTCCTGAGTCGTGGAGGTCCCGATGCTGCCCGACACCGAGTCCGCCGGTCCCGTGAAGCGGGTGTCCCACCGCCTGGAGGCGCGGGACCTGACCCTCGCCTACGAGGCCCGCACCGTCGCCGAGGGGCTCGATCTGCGGATCCCGGACGGCCGGGTGACGGTGATCGTCGGCCCGAACGCCTGCGGCAAGTCCACCCTGCTGCGCGCGCTGGGGCGGCTGCTGAAGCCGGCCCGGGGCGCGGTGCTGCTGGACGGCGAGGAGCTGGCCCGCGTCCCCACCAAGCGGATCGCCCGGCGGATCGGGCTGCTGCCGCAGTCGCCCTCCGCCCCCGAGGGCATCGCGGTCGCCGACCTGGTGTCCCGCGGCCGCCAGCCGCACCAGAGCTGGTGGCAGCAGTGGTCGGCGGAGGACGAGGCCGCGGTCGCCGAGGCGCTGGAGCGCACCTCGACCGCCGAGCTGGCCGAACGCGGCGTGGACGAGCTGTCCGGCGGGCAGCGGCAGCGGGTCTGGATCGCCATGGCGCTCGCCCAGGGCACGGACATCCTGCTGCTCGACGAGCCGACCACCTTCCTGGACATCGCGCACCAGGTGGAGGTGCTGGACCTGGTCCGGCGGCTGAACGTGGAACGCGGACGGACGGTCGTCGCGGTGCTGCACGACCTCAACCAGGCGGCCCGGTACGCCGACCACCTGGTGGCGATGAAGGACGGGCGGATCGTCGCCCAGGGTCCGCCGGCCGAGGTGGTCACGGCGGAGCTGGTGCGCGAGGTGTTCGGGCTGGAGTCGGTGGTGGTGCCGGACCCCGTGACCGGCACGCCGCTGGTGGTCCCGGGCGCGCCATGGGCGGCCACCGTGGACGCATAGCCACGTTTTACGCACCAATTCGGACATAATCGACGCGCTGCCGTGCCTTCCACCCGTCCGCGCCGTCCGAGCCGCCCGAGGTGCCGATGTCCCCGCTCACCCGCCGCACCCTGCTGACCGCGCTGCTCGGCGGGCTCGGGGGCGCCGCCCTCACCGGCTGCACCGACCGGCCCGCCGCACCCCCGCCGATGGACCTCGCGGCGGCCGCCGAGGCGCCCTCCCCCACCTCGCAGCCGAGCGTCACCGTGGTCACCGCCACCGGCCCGGTCACCGTGCCCGGGGCACCCGCGCGGGTCGTCGTCCTGGACACCGCCGAGCTGGACTCCGCGCTCACCCTCGGCATCACGCCGGTCGGCGCGGCCCGGGCGGCGGCGGACCGGACCCTGCCCGACTACTGGCCCGCCTCCCGGCTCGCCCCGATCGCGGTCGTCGGGCCGATCGGCGACCCGGACCTCGCCGCCGTCCGCGCGCTGCGGCCCGACCTCATCCTGTCCAACCAGTCCCGGGACGGCGGCCGCTACGACGAACTGCGGGCGATCGCCCCGACCGTCCTCACCGCCACCACCGGCGCGCCCTGGAAGGCCAATCTGCAGACCCACGCCGAGGCGCTCGGCCGACAGGACGCCGCGGCCGCGTTCATGGCCTCGTACCAGCGGCACGTCAACCAGGTGACGGCCGCCCTCGGGAACGCCAGGGCGGGCGGACGGAAGGTCAGCCTGGTCCGCTTCGTCGAGGGCGGCGGGATCCGGCTCTACGCACGGCAGAGCTTCCCCGGCTCGGTCCTCACCGATGTCGGCCTCCCCCGGCCGGACTCCCAGAACGTCGACCGGCCCGACCTGGAGCTCCCGCCGGACCAGCTCGCCAGGGCCGACGGCGACCTGCTCCTCTACGCCGGCTACGGCGACCCGGAGCGCAACGGCCTCACCGCCACCCTCGCGAGCCCCGGCTGGCAGGCCCTGGAGGCCGTCAAGGCCCACCGCGCCTTCCCCGTCGACGACCAGCTGTGGTTCCAGGGCATCGGCTGCACCGGCGCCAACTACCTGCTCGACGAGCTCCAGCGCTTCCTCGGCGCCTGATCCGCCCTACCCGACCTGCCGCCCTACCCGACCCGACCTGACCCGACCGGCCCGTTCGCCCGGGCCGCGCCTCCCGTGGGCGGAGGTCAGTCGTCCTGGTCGGCGGTGGCGTTGAGCGAGGTGATGAGGGACGACAGGCGGGAGTTCCAGCTCTGGTAGGTCGGGCCCTCGATCGCGTGGCGCCTGGCGAGGTCGCGGACGGCGCGCTGGGCGCTCTTCAGCTTGTTCGCGGCGTCGTCGGGGCGGCCCTCGTTGAGACGGGCGGTGGCCTCGTCGAGGGTGCGGAGCAGCTCGATCTGGCGGGCCCGGTCCTTCTCCATCTGAGTCTGCGCGATGCTCTGGCGCAGGGCGTTGATCTGCACCAGCGGGGCCTGGTTGTGCGGCGGCTGGGTGGTCGGGGCGGCCGAGGGGGTGGTGGCCGTCGGCGTCGGGGTCGGCGTCGGGGTCGGGGTGGGCGTCGGGGTGGGCGTCGGGGTGACCGGCGCGGTCGTGGTGGGCCTGGTGGACGGCGTGGCGGCGGGAGTGGACGGGTCGTCGAAGGCGGTGAGGGCGAGCATCGCCGCACCGGCCACGCCGGCCAGGCCCAGGGCCCCGAGCACGATCGGCCGGCGGCGGCTCTCCCGCACCGGCCCGGCCTCCGGGAACGGACCGGCGGCCGGGATCGGCGCCATCACCGACGTGGCCGCCGGCGGTACCGGCTGCGACGGCAGCAGGGTGGTGTGCCGCTGGTCGGCCGGCGGCGGCGCGGTCCGGGGGAAGGCCCCGGCGAGCAACTCGGTGGTCGGGTCGACGGGCACCAGCCCCGGGACGCAGGCCAGCAGTTCGGCCCGCGCGGCGGCGGCGTCGGCGGGGCGCTCGGCCGGGTGCTTGGCGAGCAGCCGCAGCACCGCCGCGTCCAGGGCGGGCGGCAGGCCCGGCCGCCGGACCGAGGGCGGCAGCGGCAGCTCACCGACGTGCTTGTAGGCGATCGCCACCGGGGTCTCGGCCGTGAACGGCGGTGCGCCGGTGAGCATCTCGGTGAGCACGCAGCCGACCGCGTACAGGTCGGTGCGGCCGTCCAGCGGGCTCGCGGTGGCCTGCTCCGGCGACAGGTAGGCGGCGGTGCCGAGCACCGAGGCGGTCTGGGTGAGGTTGTGCGAGGAGCCCGCGCGGGCGATACCGAAGTCCACCACCTTCACCCCGCCGTCGTGGGTGATCATGATGTTGCCGGGCTTGATGTCCCGGTGCACCAGGCCCGCCGCGTGCGCGTGCGCCAGCCCCTCGCAGACCGCCGCCGCGATCCCGACCGCCTGCTCGACCGGCAACCCCGGGTGCTGGGCCAGCAGCACGGCCAGCGACCGGCCCTGTACCAGCTCCATCACGATGTACGGCGAACCCTGGTCCAGGCCGGAGTCGAAGACCATGGCGATCCTCGGGTGGACCAGCATCGCGGCGTGCTGCGCCTCCCGGCCGAAGCGCTCGGCGAACCTCGGGTCGTCGGCGAGGCCCCCGTTGAGGACCTTGACGGCCACCTGACGGCCCAGCACGTGGTCGACCCCGCGCCAGACGGTGGCCATGCCGCCGACGCCGAGTATCTCGACGAGCTCGTACCGCCCGTTCAGCGCGCGTCCGATCACCTGGCACCGCTCCCCTCGGAGGCCCTGCCCGGGGTCCCGGACCGCCTCGTGCACGTGTGCACGATAGCCCCCGGGGGTGACCGGCCCGTCCGCCGACGGCCCACCGCGGGAAAGGGTGGCGGCCGGGGAACCGGGCAGCGGATCCCCGACCGCCGGCTCGTGGTCGTACCCGGTGGAGGGGCACGGTCGGTGCGGTTCGGCGGGTCGAGCGGGTGCCGGCCCGCCCTGACTGCGGGCGGGCGGGCCGGCGGGTCCGGCCCGTCCGGACCGGCGGCGCGTTCCGGGGTGCGCCGGCCGGTCCGTTCGGGCCGGCCGGGCGGACGGTGGGCACGGGGGGGCCGACCGGCCACCCGGGGTCCGGGTGGAGCGGGTACTGCGGTCACTGCGGTGGTGCGGGTCCTGCGGTGGTGCGGGGTGGAGCGGTCCGGATGAGCGACGGGCCCGGGGGGATTCGCCCGCCGCTCATCCGGAGTTCTGGGTCACCGCCGGTCGCCCGGGGTGCGGTCGGGTCGTGCCGTGCGGTTCGGCCCCGGCCCTCCGGGCGGGTCCGCGGCGGGCGGGGCGGTGGCGGTCCTCGGCGTACGGCCGGGGCCGTCACCGGCGTTGCCGCCGGTCCCCGGGGAGACGCCCGGACGGGAGCCCGGGCCGCTGCCACCGGCCGCGGTCCCGGCGTCACCGCCCTGGTTGTTCCCGCCCTGACTGCTACCGCCCTGGCTGTCCCCGCCGCCAGGACCGGAGCCACCGCCGGACCGCCCGGAGCCGGAGCCGGAGCCGCTGCCCGGCCGGGAGGCCCCGGTGCCGGAGCCCTGACCGGAGCCGCCCGGACCGGAGGAACCCTGCCCGGAACCGCCCTGCTGGTCGTCGTCGCCCGCGCCGCGCAGGGCCCGCGCGCAGTAGTCCGCCACCTTGTCCGACCCGCCGGCCGCCGCGACCAGCGCGCCGAACTGCGGATCGGCGACCAGCAGCCTCGGGCGCTCGCCCTTGCCCGCCCGGTCGGCGAACACCTTGCACAGGGCGGCGTGGACAGCGGGGTTCGCCGGAGCCCGGCCCTCCCCCGCGGTGCGCCCGGGCGTCTCCCTGGGCCGGTTCTCCGGTCCGGACGGATCGGCGGCGGTCGGCTGCGCCCCGGCCGGGGAGCCGGGGGCGGTGCCGGGACGGGACGCCGCGCCGCCGCTCGCGCCACCGGTCGGACCCGGGGTGCCGGACAGCGGGGCCGCCGGCCGGGCGGTGGGTGGGTCGGACGGCTTCGCCGCGGTGCCCGACGGAACGGAGGTGACCGGGGCGACCACGCCCCGGTGCGGCTGGTCCGAGCCACCGCCCAGCGGCACCGGAAGATTGCCCGTGCCGGCCGCGACCGCGACCCCGCCGAGCGCCGTGGCACCGAGCACGACGACAGCGGCCTTCGTACTGAAGGCCCTGGTCAGCGTGGCGGTGGCCATCGAACGTCTCCGGACGGGTGCGGGTGCGGCGGGTACTGCTGCGGCGGACGCGGGACGAGCCTCCCGGAACGCGGCCAGGGCCGCCTCCTCCCCGGCCAGTTCGCCCCCCGTCGCCGGCGCCGCGGCGGCGGCGAGCACACGGGCGACCCGGTCTCCCGGCCCGGCGTCGGTCCGGGCGGACCCCGTGCGCCCGGTGCTGCCGTCCGGGCCGGTGAGCGAGGCGTCCGGTCCGGCCGACGGGCCGCCCGCGGCACCCGCGAGCAGCTGCTCGGCGGTACCTCGGTCGATCCGACGGGGTCGGTTGGTGCTCATCTCATGTCCTTCAGCGTCGCGGCCCGGCGTTCTGTCACACCCTGGGGAGAACTTTTTCTCGCGGATCTTCCACGGCCCTGCCGCACGGTCCCGCTGCCCGCCGGACCGTCGTCGGGGACCGGCCGCGAGGCCGGGAGGCCGGCGCCGGCCGCACCGCCGCCCCGGCCGGTCGGGAAGGACTGCTCCAGCAGTTCGGCGAGCCGCTTCAACCCCCGGTGCGCGGCCATCCGGACGCTGCCGGAGCGCTTGCCGAGGACCTGGGCCGCGCTGTTCGCGTCCAGCTCCATCACCACCCGGAGCAGCACCGCCTCGGCCTGGTCGCGGGGCAGCCGGGAGATCAGCGCCAGCGCGTCCGAGGTGCCGACCGAGGCCAGGGCCGCACCGGCCGTGTCGTCCCCGCCGGCCAGCTCGGCTAGGTACTCGAACGGCAGGTCGGCGACCGGTCGGCGGCGGCGGGCCCGCAGGTGGTCCAGGGCCCGGTTGCGGGCGACGGTCGCCGCCCAGCCGCGGAAGCCGTCCCCGTCCCCGGTGAAGGAGCCCAGGTCGCGGGCGATCTGGAGCCAGGTCTCGGAGGCGATGTCCTCGGCGTCCTGGGCGTCCTCGGGCCGGCCGCCGACCAGGACCCGCAGGTAGCGGAGCAGACCCGGCTGCACACTGCGGAAGAGGAGTCGGAAGGCGTCCTCGTCCCCGCCCTGCGCGGCCCGGACGGCCTCGGTCAGATCGACGGGGGCGGGGGCCTCGCGCGCGGGCGGGCCGGGGGGCGGGCCTGACGTCGTGACCGGTCCGGACCGGCCGACGGGGCTGTCGGTGCCCGCTCCGGGGCGTTCTGCACTCTGCACGCGCCACATCATGCGCCATCCGGGCGAACGCCCCGGCCCGGTGGGCCCGACCGTTACCCGGCCCGGCGGGCGGGCGCCACCGGGGCGGAGACGGGGCCCGGCGGGCGGGCGCCACCGGGCCCTTGGGCAATCCGGGCGCGGGGCGAAGGTCCCGCGGCCTGCTGGCCTTCGCCCACGGCCGCGCGGCCGCCGTCCCGCCTACGTTGGAGCGGAACGATCCGTTCCGGCCGCTGCCGCCCGCGCCCCGCCCCTCCCGCGCCCCGGGTACCGCCGAACGCTGTCTGCACCGACCCCCGGGAACCCCCATGACCACCGCCCGCGAGTTCCACGAGCGCGGCCTGCGCGACCACCTCGCGCCCGCGCTCCGGCTCCTGGGCCTCACCGGCGGGCGGAACACCTTCGCCCTCCCCGACCCGACCCACTGGGCCATGGTCGGCGTGGTCGAGCGGCACTCCGACGCACGGATCCGCTACACCTTCGAGCTGAGCCTGGTCAGCCGCGCCGACTGGTCCGCCGCCGCCTTCCACGGCCCGCGCCCCGACCCGCGCGCCGTCTACGGCATCGAGTCCTGGCGGTCCCGGATCGGCGCGCTGCTGCCGGTCGGCGAGGACGTCTGGTGGGAGGTGCTGCCCGGCCCGCGCTGGCAGGTCGCGCTGGACGACTCGGTGGCCGCCGTCCGCCACTACGGGCTGCCCGAGCTGCGCCGCCGGCTCGAACGGGAGCGCGGCGGCGCCGGCGGCGAGACCTATCTCTCCGCCGACGAGCTGGAGCAGGTCAACACCGGGCTGCTGGCCGTCCCGGTGGCCCGGATCCAGCGCGCGGAGCTGGTCGGCCCGGTACTGGTGCTGACCGGTGCCTGGACCCGGTCGGACGCGGCCGCGCTCACGGTGCTGCGCGGCGTCGCCCAGGGGTTCCTCTCCGCCGGGGACGAGCGCTTCGCCGCCGTCCACTGCGCGGACACGCTGGGCCGCCCGCTCTGGGACTTCGAGCGCCCCTGACGGCCGGTCGTCCCGGATCCGACACCCGGTCAACTCGTCCGGCCGTCCTGCGCCTTCGCAGGTCGGAGGCACCGTCATGGTGCGCACCGTGACAGCTGTCACGCGGATCCCGCAACGGACGGCACTGCTGGCGAAGGGGTCCTGCTCGGAAGACTGGAGGCACGACGGAACGGGCAACGGCCCGCCGACCGAGCAGCCAGTCCGGGAAGGATCCACCATGAGCCAGATCACCGCCGCAGGCACCACCACCGCAGGCACCACCAGCGGGGCCGTCACCGCCAAGGCCCCGCACCCGCTCGCCAAGTCGCTCCGCCCGCTCGCCGTCGACATCGCCGGCCCGCTCGCCGCCTACTACCTCCTCCACTCCGGCCTCGGCGCGAGCGAGTTCGCCGCTCTCGCCTGGAGCAGCGTGTTCCCGGTCGCCCGGACCGTGCTCGGCCTGGCCAAGGACCGGACGCTGAACCGCTTCGCCGCCCTGATGCTCGGGGTGAACCTGGTCGGCCTGGTGCTCACCGCCGTCAGCGGCGACGCCCGGCTGATGCTCGCCAAGGAGTCCGTGCTCAGCGGCTTCATGGCGCTGGCGATCCTCGGCTCCGCGCTGACCGCGCAACCGCTGATGTCCGCCGCGCTGCGGCCCTTCCTCACCAAGGGCGAGGCGGCCCGGGAGGCCGCCTGGGACCGGCTCACCGCCGGCTCGCGGCCGTTCCGCCGCTACGAGCGGCTGTTCTCCGCGGTCTGGGGCTCGGCCCTGCTCGCCGAGTGCGTGGCCCGGGTCGTCGGCGCCTTCACCCTGCCGGTGGCGACCATGGCGTGGCTGTCCACCGTGCTGCTGATCGCCGGGATCGCCGCCGGTTCGGTGCTCGGCCAGGCCGCCGCGCAGCCGATGGAGAAGCTGGTCCGCGCCGAGGCCGCCGCCGTCTGAGCGGGCCCCGGCGCCGACAGACCACGGCCGGAGCGACTTCGGACCGCTGCCGGACCGTCACACCCTGATCATCGGACGATCCGAGGAACCATCCCGCTCCACCGGTAGTCCACATCACGAGGGGGTAACGGGACCCCGTCGTCGAGGAGAACGGGGAACCTGATGAACCGGGCAGACGCGAGCACCACCGCCACCGAGGACCGCACGCTCGTCTGGGACGGCTGCCTCAACGTCCGCGACCTGGGCGGACTCCCGACCGCCACCGGCGCCCGCACCACCCGCCGGGCGATCACCCGGGCCGACAACCTCGACCGCCTCACCGCCGAGGGCTGGGACGCCCTGCTCGACCACGGCGTGCGCACCGTGGTCGACCTGCGCAACATCGAGGAGTACAAGCCGCTCCTCCCGCTCCCCCCGGGCGTCGAACTGATCCGCGTCCCGCTGGACGAGCTCGCGGGCCCCGTCTGGTGGCGGACGTACGGCCACCTCGACGGCACCCCGCTCGCCCTGCGCCCCTACCTGGACCACTGCCCGCACGCCGCCGCCGAGCTGATCGCGACGATCGCCGGCGCCCGCCCCGGCGGACTGGTCGTGCACTGCGGCGCCGGCCGCGACCGGACCGGCCTCGCCGCCCTGCTGCTGCTCGCCCTCGCCGAGGTCGAGCCCGCCGAGATCGTCGCCGACTACCTGCTCAGCGCCGCCAACGTCCGCCCCCTGTACGGCATGCTCGGCCTCCCGGACCAGTACCGGCGGATCGACGCCGTGCTCGCCGAGGCCGGCACCACCGCCGAGGCCGCCGTGCACGCCACCCTCGCCGACCTCGACCCGGCCGCCCGGCTGTCCGCCGCCGGCGTCTCCGCCGCCGATCTCGCGGCCGTCCGCGGCCGGCTGCTGACGCCCTGAGGGCACCCCCGACAGTCGGCGCCACGACCCTCGGATCCACCAACTCCGCCCATCGTCAACCGACGGTTGACACTCGGGAATCGACAACCTACGGTTGACGATATGGAGAATCCGATCGTCCCCAAGACCACTCCGCTGCGCCTCGACGACCTGATCGACGCGATCAAGAAGCTCCACCCGGGCGCGCTCGAACAGCTCTCGGACGCCGTCATCGCGGCCGACCATCTCGGTGAGCTCGCGGACCACCTGATCGGCCACTTCGTCGACCAGGCCCGCCGCTCCGGCGCCTCCTGGACCGACATCGGCCGCAGCATGGGCGTCAGCAAGCAGGCCGCCCAGAAGCGCTTCGTTCCCAAGGACCCGGCCACCCCCAACGACCTCGACCCCAGCCAGGGCTTCGGCCGGTTCACCGACCGGGCCCGGCACGTGGTGATGGCCTCGCAGGAGGAGGCCCGCCGGGCCGGCAACGCCGAGATCGGGGCCGAGCACCTGCTGCTCGGCCTGCTGGTCGAGCCCGACGGCCTGGCCGCGCGGGCGCTCGTCGCCCAGGGCGTCGGCGCGGAGGCGCTGCGGGCCGCCGCGACGGCGGCGCTGCCCGCGCCGGCCGCCGAGGTGCCGGCGCTGATCCCGTACGACGCCCAGGGGAAGAAGGCGCTGGAACTGACCTTCCGGGAGGCGCTGAAGCTCGGCCACAACTACGTCGGCACCGAGCACATCCTGCTCGCCCTGCTGGAGCTGGAGAACGGCGCCGGGGTGCTGGACGACCTCGGGGTGCGGAAGGAGGGGATCGAGGAGTTCGTCGTCGAGGTCCTCGCCGCGTTCCTCGCACCGGGCACCGACGGCGCCGACGCCGGGCAGGGCTGACCGGACCGCCCCGGGGGCCGCGGGACGGGCGCGCCCCCGGGGCACGGTCGGGGCCGCAGGCGCGGGTTCGAAGACCCGCCCTAGAAGCCCGACACGTGCGTGGTCACGATCCGCGCCCGGCCGTCGGCCTTCGCCTCCAGTGCCGCGCGCAGCCGCAACGACCGTGCCGGACCCAGGAGTTCGAACGCCTCCTGGTCCTCGACCCAGCGGTGTTCGTCGAGTTCGCCGGCCGGAACGGTCACGGGGGTGCCGTCCGGGACGCTGCCGAAGTCGAAGAGGAAGTGCTCGGCCGGGTGGTCGAGTTCGTCCGACGGGTGGGTCCAGGAGATGGCCAGCAGATCGCCGGCCTCGCGGACGATGCCGGTCTCCTCCAGCAGCTCCCGGGCGGCGCACTCGGCCGGGCCCTCCCCGAGGTCGATCGTCCCGCCCGGGAACTGCCAGTGCTCCCGGTAGCCGGCCTTCACCAGCAGGAGACGCCCGGACGCGTCCCGCAGGACGCACCCCGCCGCCGCGTAGATCCGCGGCAACGAGGCCAACCACTCTTCACGGGACTTCAACGGCTCGACCGGCACGGCGGGCCCTCCTCGGGCTCGGGGACGATGTCCGCCCCACTCTGCCAGCCGGGCCCGGCCGGCCTCAGCGACGGGCCGCGAGGTGCTCGACCAGGCGGTCGAAGCTGGAGTTGTGGCCGGCCTCGGCCTCCGGGCCCAGGTACATCGCCGGAACGTTCTCCTGCTCCATCCGCACCTCGGTCCGACCGTCGCCGAGATCGGTCAGGATGATCCGGCCGGTCAGGCCGACACCCTCCTCGACGAACTCCAGCAGCTCGCCCTCGCGGACCGCCGTGAACCGGCCGCGCACCGGGTAGCGGTCGCCGGTGGCCTCCAGCACCATCGTGCTGTCGAAGCGCCCGCCCACCTCCGGCTCGATGGTCACGGTGTCCAGCGGGACGCTGGTGCCGACCGGGCCCCAGAAACGGACGAACTGCTCGGGCTCGACGTACGCCCGGAACACCTCGGCCGGAGCGGCCGGCAGCTCGCGGACGACGGTCAGGGTGCCGAGGTTCTCGGTCATGGTGGTGGTTCCCTCTGTTCGGTGCGACGCGGCCCGGTGCCGCGCTTCTCACAGAGTTGGACCGGGAGTCCGGGCGAAACTCATCGCTCCCCGGCGAAATTTTCCGGAGAACTTTCCGGAGAAGTTTCCGGCGGGCCGATGAGCCTCGCCCGCCGGACCGGTCTCCCCTGGGTGAAGACCGAGACCCGCGCCTCCGCCACCCGTCCGCTGATCTGTGACCTGGGCGCGCTGACCGCCCCCGACCTGGCCGTGGTCGACGCCCTGGCCCGGCTGCGGCGCGCCGCGGCCCGGCACGGCGTGCGCCTCGTCCTGCGCAACGCCGACGGCCCGCTGCGCGAACTGCTCGCGTTCAGCGGGCTGGCCGCCGTCCTGCTCGTCGAACCGGACGACGAGAAGGACGAGGACGACGAGCAGGACGACGAGCAGGACCGCCGGGAGGGGCCGCTACCGCTCCCCCGCCTCCAGCCGGGGCGGCAGGCCGAACAGCGGGAAGAGCACCTCGGTGTCGAGGAAGTTGGTGACCCCGGTGATCCGGCCCGCTGACACCTCCAGCACGATCAGCGCCCACGGCTCGTGCCCGCCCTCCGGACTCGGCCGGTACTGCCCGAAGGCCGGACTGCCGTTGGCCACCAGCGGCACCAGCCGGGAGCCCCGGCAGCCGCACCCGGGGCCGAGCATCCACTCCCGGATGTCCGCGTGCCCGGTCAGCCAGAGCGCGAACGGCGGCATGTTGAGCGTGACGTCCTCGTGCAGCAGCTCGGCCAGGCCGTCCATGTCGTACGCCTCGAAGGCGGCGACGTACCGGGCCAGCAGGGCCCGGTGGTCCTCGTCCAGGGTCGGGGCCGGGCGGCTCGCGGCGGGGTCGGCGGCGAGCGCGGCCCGGGCCCGCTGGAGCGCGCTGTTCACCGAGGCGACGGTGACGCCCAGCAGTTCGGCGACCTCGTTGGCCCGCCAGCCGAGCACCTCGCGCAGGATCAGCACCGCCCGCTGCCGGGGCGCCAGCCGCTGGAGCGCGGCGACGAAGGCCAGCCGCACCGATTCGCGCTGCGCGGCCACCTCGGCCGGGTCGGCCGTCTCGGGCAGCACCCGGCCGTCCGGGGCCGGCCCGAGCCAGGCGATCTCGGGCAGTCGGGCGTCGGTCGCGGTGGCCACGGTGGACGGACCCGCCAGGTCCATCGGCCGGGCCCGGGCGTTGCGGCCGTTCAGCGCGTCCAGACAGACGTTGGTGGCGATCCGGTAGAGCCAGGAGCGCAGCGCGGCGCGGCCCTCGAAGCCGCGGTGCCCGCGCCAGGCCCGGACCATGGTGTCCTGCACCGCGTCCTCGGCCTCGAACACCGAGCCGAGCATGCGGTAGCAGTACCCGGTCAACTCCGTCCGGTAGCGCTCCAGCTGGAGCTCGACCGGCTCCTCCGTCATCAGCTCGGCCATCGCCCGTGCCCCGTTCGCCCGCGGTCGTCGATCGCCCCGAACGTACCGCAGGCCACCGACAGCACCGCCGCGCGCCCCGGCCCGGGCCTGATCGTGCGTCATGAGGACGGCCGGGGCGCACGGCGCCCCGGGGCACGGGTCCGGTCCGGGGCGCGGGTCCGGTTCAGTGCGCGCTGTGCTTCTCGGCCCCGCGGTGGCGGTGACCCTTGAGTTCGGCGTGGTGCGCGGGCGCGGAGTGCGGCACGGCGGTCGCGGAGTCCCGCCCGCCGTGCCGGAAGGCCGCGCTCGCCGCCCCGGCGGTGGCCCGCGTGGCAGCGGCCGGGCGCGGCGGGAGCGTGATCGGCATCGTGGCCATCCCCCTGCGCGCCAGCAGCTCCTGGGTGCCGCGGCGGAGCTTGTGGGGGCTTCCCGCTGTCGGCTTGGTCATCGTCGGCCTCCCTTCGGCGGCCGCCGGCCGGACAGGCGCCGACCGAGGGCCGTACGGGCGTTATGTCCAGATCTGTCGGGAGTTACACCTCAACCCACGGGCACCGGAACGTCAACCCGGACGGGACCGCCGAACCGGCCGGCACGTCACCCCATGAGCTCGTGGACGTAGCACCAGCGCCAGTCCTCCCCCTGCTCGTAGGAGCGGATCACCGGATGGGAACTGTTGTGGAAGTGCGCGGTGGCATGCCGCTGCGGCGAGAAGTCGCAGCAGCCGATCCGGCCGCAGTCCAGGCAGAGCCGCAGATGCACCCAGTCCCGGCGCCCCTGCGCCAGGCAGTCGGCGCAGCCGTCCAGGGGCGGCAGTGGCGCGAGGTCCCGGGGTGCGGCGGCGAGGTCTTCGCAGGCGCTCATGGGACGCAGGGTAGTGACGACGGGGCCTCTCCGCTCCCCGGGACACGCGGCCGGGGGCTCGTGGGAGCATGCCATCCGTGGGGGATGCGACGGCGAGGGCGACAGACGGCAGGACCGGCGGCAGGAGCGGCGACACGGTCGAGGACGCGGAGGAGAGCGCCGCGGGCGGCCCGTCCGGAGCCGCCCCGCCCCCGCCCGGCCCCCCGGGCATCGCCGCCACCGGCCGGGTCCGGCAGCCGGCCGCGCTGATCCGGCTGCTCGCGGGGCTCGCCGTGATCGCCCTGACCCTGCTGTCGGCCGACTACGCCCGCGCCACCACCAACGGCCTCGCCGAGGACGTCGGCGGCGCCGCCGCCCTGCTCCCGCACCCCCTGGGCGGCGTCGCCACCGGCCTCACCACCGCCGCCCTGCTGCTGCTGCTGCCCGGCTGCTCGGCCGCCCGCCGACTCCTCGCCCCCGGGACCGACCGGCGGCACGTCCTCCAGCAGCTCGCCGACGGCGTGCTGGCCGCCGTCCTGGCGTACGGCGTCACCCTCCTGGCCGCCCTGTGGATCGACGGTCCCGCGCCGTTCTCCCTGGTCTCCGCCCTGACCCGGCCACTGCCCGGCGTCCCGCTCGCCCACACCGAGCCCGTCTACGGCTACCTGGCGCCCGTCCTGGCCTTCCTCACCGCCTCCGCGACCCGCGAACGCCGGGTGCCGTGGGCCGTCCTCACCCTGTCCGCGCTGGCCGGGATCGCCACCGGGGCGGCCACCCCCACCGCGCTGCTGCTCGGCGTGCTGATCGGCTGGACGGCCGCCCACGGCACCCGCTGGGCCGTCGGCACCCCGGACCCCCGCCCCCGGCCCGGACAGCTCCTGCACAGCCTGCGCGAGGCCGGCCTGCACCCGGTCTCCGTCACCCCGGACGGCCCGGACCGCTACCTGGTCCGCCAGCGCGGCGACCGTCCCGACCTGGACGTCCAACTGCTCGACCGGCAGGCGGTCACCGCCGCCCTGGTGCAGCGGGCCTGGCGCCGGCTGCGGCTGCGCACCGCCCCGCACCCGCGCGCGCTGCGCTCGCTGCGCACCGGCCTGGAGCACGAGGCCCTGGTCTCCTACGCGGCCGTCGCCGCCGGCGTCCGCACCCGCCCGGTCGCCGCCACCGCCGAACTCGGCCGGGACGCCGCCCTGGTCGCCTACCGGCGGCTGCCCGGCCGCACCCTGGACGAGCTCGCCGACGAGGAGGTCACCGACGCGCTGCTCGCCGACGCCTGGGGCCAGCTGGCGCTGCTCCAGCGGCGCGCCATCGCGCACCGCGCGCTGGTGCCGTCGGCGCTGCTGGTCGACCCGGCGGGGGCGGTGCACCTGGTGGGGCTCGCGGACGGGGACATCGCGGCCGGGGAACTGGTGCTGCTCAGCGACATCGCCCAACTGCTCACCACGCTCGCCCTGCGCACCGGGGCCGAGCGCTCGGTGCGCGCGGCCGTGTCGGTGCTCGGCCCGGACGCGGTCGCCGCCGCCCTGCCGCTGCTCCAGCCCATCGCGCTGGCCCGCGGCACCCGGGAGGCGCTCAAGCGGGCCGCCCGGCGCGACGGGGCCGCGGCCGCGCCCCGGGTGCCCGCGCAGCGCACCGGCCCGGCGGCACCCGCCACCGCGCCCGCCGCCGCGGGCCCCGCCGCGGGCCCCGACCTGCTGGACCGGATCCGCGCCGAGGTGCTCTGCAGCCACCCGCAGGCGCCGGTCCGGCCGGTCCGGCTGGAGCGGCTGCGCCCCCGCACCCTGCTCGCCGTCGTCGGCGGCGTGGTGGCCGGGTGGCTGCTGCTGCCGCAGCTGTTCGCCACCGAGCAGAACCCGATCGCGACCCTCGGCGACGCCGACCCGTTCTGGCTCGGCCTGGCCGTACTGGCCGCGGCCGCCGGCCATGTCGCGGGGGCGATGGGCTTCGTCGGCTTCGTCCCGGAGCGGCTGGACTTCCGCAACGCCGTGCTCGCCCAGCTGGCCGGGTCCTTCGTCAAGCTGGTCTCCCCCGGCGGCGTCGGCGGCGTGGCGCTGAACACCCGCTTCCTCCAGCGGGCCGGCATCCCCACCGCGCAGGCCCTGTCCAGTGTCGGCGCGGGCCAGCTGCTCGGCCTGGTCCTGCACCTGCTCCAGCTCGGCGCGTTCGTCTACCTGACCGGGGTCGAACCGGGGAACTCCGAGCTGGACGCCCTGCCGGCCGTGGTCGGCGGCCTCATGGCGGCCGGCGTCCTGCTGGCCGCGGTGTCCGCGGTACCGCCGGCCCGGCGCTGGCTGGCCGCCCGGCTGCGCCCGCTGACCGCCGAGGTCCTGCCCCGGCTGGTGGAGCTGCTGCGCAATCCGGGGCGGCTGGCGGTCGGCTTCACCGGGCAGTTGCTGGTGTCGCTGACGCTGATCGCCTGCCTGTACTGCTGCGCCCGGGCGGTCGGGCGGGAACCGGCCTTCGCCTCGGTCGGGGTGGTGTTCCTGGTCGGCAACGCGGCCGGGAACGCGGCTCCGACCCCCGGCGGGGCGGGCTTCGTGGACACCGCGCTGGTGGGCCTGCTGAAGCTGTTCACGGACGACGGCGGGGCGCTGGCCGCCGTCGCGCTGTTCCGGCTGCTCACTTTCGTCCTGCCGGTGCTTCCCGGCTGGGCGGCGTTCACCTGGCTCCAGCGCCGCGGGGCGCTGTAGGCGTCCTCGTTCCCCGGGAGCGGTCCGCGACTACTCGCGGTACTCGTCCTCGTCCAGCGGCACGGTCCGGCTCTGCTCGGCGACGTCCGCGACCTCGGTGGCCGGGTCAGCGCCCAGGGCGCGGCGTTCGGCCAGCTCGTCGTACTCGTCCTCCGCCACGCCGTTCTCCGGCTCCACGGCCTCGGCGACCTCGTCCAGGTAGTCCTCGTGGTTCTGCGGCATGGTGTCCGTCCTCGTTCCTCGAAGGTTCCTCGGAGGCTTCCCCGACCGATGGGTCCTACCCGCACGGGTACTGGCAGTATCCGTCCGCCACCGGTCCGGCGCGACGCGCCGCCGGCCCCCGGCGTGTTGCCCCCCGCGCGCTCCTCCCGCCGCCCTCACATGGAATTGACCCGGGAAAGCGGGCCATGAATGCACCAGTCCCGGGGTGCATCCCGTTCCTAGGCTCGTACCCATGACGAACACCGCCACCCCCCGGTCCACCGCCCGCCTCGACTTCGCCCGCACCGCCCCCAAGGTGTTCCGGGCCATGATCGCCCTGGACGCCGCCGCCCGTGAAAGCCTCGACCCGGCACTCGTCGAGCTGGTGCAGGTCCGTTCCTCCCAGCTCAACGGCTGCGCCTACTGCCTGGACATGCACGTCAAGGACGCCCGCAAGGCCGGCGAGAGCGACGAGCGGATCTATCTGCTCCCGGTCTGGCGCGAGGCGCCCGAGGGCGTCTACAGCCCGCGCGAACGGGCCGCCCTCGCGCTCGCCGAGCAGATCACCCGGATCGGCGACGGCGTCGACGACGCGGTGTACGAGCGGGCCGCCGAACTGTTCCCCGAGCCGGAGCTGGCCCGGCTGATCTCGCTCTGCTTCACCATCAACGCCTGGAACCGGATCAACGTCGCCACCCGCAAGACCCCCGGAACGGCCTGACCCGCCGCCCCGCCCGCACCGCGCGGGACACGGGCCCCGCCGGGCACCGAGTACGATCGGAGCCGTACCAGCAGGGCTTACCCACACCTCCCGGTGGCCCCGAGGCCCTTACGAACGACGGGGAAACGCATGTCCGGCTCGCACTACTTCTCCGGTGCACCCGAGGTCGCCAGCGAGCGCCGCCCGATCACGGTCACCCTGCCGGACCTCACCCTGGAGCTCAGCACCGACGCGGGCGTCTTCTCCCGCAGCCGGCTGGACCCGGGCACCCGGATCCTGTTGGAGCAGGCGCCCCCGCCCCGGGTGCGCGGCCCGATCCTGGACATCGGCTGCGGCTACGGCCCGATCGCGCTGACCTGGGCGAGCCGCCGCAAGCGGCTCCCGGTCTGGGCGGTGGACGTCAACGGCCGCGCCCTGGACCTGGTCCGGGACAACGCCGGGTCGCTCGGCCTCGGCAACGTGCACGCCGCGCTGCCGGAGGAGGTCCCCGCCGACCTGCGGTTCGCGGCGATCTACTCCAACCCGCCGATCCGGATCGGCAAGGCGGCGCTGCGCCGGCTGCTGGAACAGTGGCTGGACCGGCTCACCCCGGACGGCTCGGCGTTCCTGGTGGTGCAGAAGCACCTCGGCTCGGACTCGCTGCAGAAGTGGCTGGACGAGCACGGCTGGCCGACCACCCGGCTGACCTCGGTCAACGGGTTCCGGATTCTGGAAGCGCGGCCCCGCCCGACGGCGGGCGAGGGCCCCGAGAGTGGACGAGGGACGACGTCGTGAAGCAGCTCCGCGGGACCGAACTGAAGCGGCTGCACCGCTCCTGGCGGCGTGGCAACGAGTTCCGGCTCGCGATGATCCTGGAGAACCTCCAGTCGCCGTTCAACGTCGGCTCGGTGGTCCGGACCGGCGCCGCGATGGGCGCCGAGAAGCTCTACCTGGTCGGCGACACCCCGTCGGTGCGCTCGTCCGGCGCGCAGAAGGCCGCGATGGGCACCGACAAGTACCTGAAGGTGGAACACTTCCCCACCGTCGCCGAGGCGGTGGCCGCGGCGAAGGCCGACGGCTTCAAGGTGGTCGGCCTCGAACTGGCCGACGAGGCGGTGCCGATGTTCGCCGCCGAGCTGACCCCGGCCGTCGCCTTCGTGCTGGGCCACGAGGACCGGGGGATCACGGCAGACGCGCTCGCCCTCTGCGACCAGGTGGTGTTCGTGCCCCAGCTGGGCCGGGTCGGCTCGCTGAACGTCTCCGCCGCCGCCACGGTGGCCTGTTACGAGGCGCGCCGCCAGGGGTACGCCATCGGCGGCACCCCGGACGGCTCCGACGCCGGCGCCTTCGACCTCGACCTCGACCTCGACGACGAGTGATCCGCCGCCGGCGGGAGGGGCTTCCCTCCCGCCGGCGGACCGGACCCGGCAGGACCCGGCCGGACCCGGCAGGCCCGGCCCCGGACCCGGTCGGGATCAGACCTCGACCAGGACCTTGCCCCGGTTGTGCTCGCGGTCCAGGTAGAGGCTCCGGTAGGCCGCCGGGATCCCGTCGAACCCCTTGTGCACCGTCTGGTGGTAGCGGATCGCCCCCTCCCGGACCAGCCCGCCCAGCTCCTGGTGCATCCGCGCCAACAGCGGCTCGGTGAACCACTCCTGGGCGAAGATGCCGCGGATCGTGGTGCGCGGGAACATGATGTACGGCAGCAGCCTCGGCCCGGTCAGCTCACCGTTCACCGTGGTCGCCCACTGCCAGCAGACCGCCACCCGGCTGTCCACGTTCAGCATCGTGAACACCGCGTCGGTGACCGTCCCGCCCAGGTTGTCGAAGTACCGGTCGACGCCGTCCGGGGCGGCGAGCAGCAGCGACTCCCGGACCTTCTCCGCGTCGTCGCCCTGGGCGTAGAGCACCACCTCGTCGAAGCCCAGCTCGCGCAGGTACTCGGCCTTGCCCGGCGAGCCGGTGGTGCCGACCACCCGGCCGGCGCCGGCCCGCTTCGCCAACTGGCCGACCAGGGTGCCGATCGAGCCGGAGGCGCCGCTGACCACCACGGTGTCGCCGGGCCGGACCTCCAGGAAGCGGGTGAGCGTGCCCCAGGCCGTCATCCCCGGCGCGCCCATGATGCCGAGCGCGCTGGACACCGGCAGCCGCTCGTCGTACCAGGACGGGTCGAGGCGGCGGTAGGCCGGGAACACCATCGGGAAGGTGCCGGTCGTCCACAGCTCCTCGGCCCCGTTGTGGACGACGTGGGTGCGCCAGCCGCCGAAGCCCTGCACCAGGTCGCCGACCGCGAACGCCGCCGCCGGGCCGGCCTCGACCACCTCCATGATCGAGTCGGCGCCCATGTGGTGGCCGACCGGCGTCTCCAGCGCCAGGCCGTTCTGGTACGGGTCCACCGACACGTACCTGGTCCGGAAGAGCATCTCGTCCGGCCGCAGGTCGATCCGGACGTCCTCCACCACCTTCTCGTAGACGCGGTTGACGTCGGGCACACCGTCCAGGTGCTCCCGGACCACCCACTTCTCGATCCTCATGCCAGGGCTCCCGTCTGCACGTTCTCGCTGTCCTCGCTGTCCTTGCCGCCCGCACGGCCCGTGCCGCCGGTACCGCCCTTGCCGGCCGCGGTGCCGGCGGCCCCGTCCCCGGCCCGCGGCACCGTCCGCCGGTCCGCCTCCGCGGACCGGCCCACCGGGATCACCAGGTGGGTCGGCATCGGGGCGCTCGGGTCGATCCCGGCGGTGAACTCCACCCCGTCGTCCCGGCAGACGAACTGCATGACGTGCCGTCCGGCGGCGGCCGCCCGGATCAGCCCGCCGATGGTCGCCCAGACCCCGGAGAGATAGAAGTTCGACAGCCCGGGCAGCACCGGACCGCTCTTCTTGATCTCCTCCTCCACCGTCTCGGCCCCCTCCACGAAGGGGTTCCAGCCGGGGAAGGTGCCGTCGTAGACGCCCGTGTAGCGGACCTGGGTCAGCGGCGTCGACACGTCCGCGACGGCCACCGCGTCCTTGAAGCCCGGGTACCGCTCGTCCAGGAAGCCGACGATGCCGTTGCGGACCCGCCGCTTGGCCGCCATGTACTCCCGGCCGTGCTTGACCGGCAGGGTGTGCAGCTCCTCACCGCGCCGCACCCGGGAGGACTGCTCGGGGCCCTCGTGCAGCGCCCGCCAGGGGGCGATGTCGGAGAAGTACGTCGCGAACACCACGGTGGAGTTCTCCGGTGCCAGCTCCGGGTAGTGCCGGGTGCGGAACTGGACGTTCACCGAGGGGCAGCGGATCCCGGTCAGCTCGGCCGTCTCCCGCTCGCCCAGCAGGTGGGTGGTGCACGGGTCGCCCTCGGGGAAGGGCTTGCGCAGCCCCAGGAAGAGCGACACGTACCCCGGCGAGAGCTGGCCCGGCTCGTCGATCAGCGAGGTGTAGAGCCGCCGGTAGGTGTCGTTGAGGTACTGGCCCTTGAGCAGCTTCATCACGGTGGTGTGGCCGTCGGCGGCGGACACCACGATGTCGGCGCGGAACTCCCGGCCGTCGCTGAGCCGCACGCCCACCGCCCGGTCCCGCTCGACCAGGATCTCCTCGACCTTGGCGTTGTAGGTGATCTCGCCGCCGAGACCGAGGTAGCGCTCCTCGATCGACCGCGCCAGCGCGAGCGAACCCCCCTCCGGCACCCCGGCGGCGTGGTTGGCGTGCGAGGCGAGCTGGAAGTAGAACGGCAGCACCGGGAAGGCCGGGTGCTTCTCGTAGAGGATGAAGTTGAACGCCTCGCGCAGCAGCGGGTCGCGGAAGCGCTGCGAGAAGTCCGTCATCAGCAGCGTGATCGACTTGCGGATGGTGTTGAAGTGGGGGACGAAGGAGGCCAGCATCCGCCACCGCTCCAGCCGGCCCATCAGCCCGACCGGCTTGAGGAACGGATAGACCGCGAGCGCCCTGCGGAAGGTCCGGATCCCGGCGCAGAACTCCCGGATCGGGGCGGCGTCGGCCGGCGAGAGGCCGAGCAGGTGCGCCTCCAGCCGGTCCGGGTCGGAGTAGAAGCGGACCTCCCGGCCGTCCCGGCCCCGGACGATGTTGAAGACGTCGAAGTGCCGCATCTCCTTGCCCTGGAGCGCGCCCAGTTCGAGCCAGATCTGGTACATCTCGTTGCCCGGCCCGTTGCCGAGCAGCCAGCTGATGCACCAGTCGAAGGTGAAGTCGCTGCGGTCCCAGCCGGTGCAGGAGCCGCCGGGGATCTCGTGCATCTCGAAGATCCTGGTGCGGTAGCCGTTCATCCGGGCGTAGCACCCGGTGGACAGGCCGCCGAGACCGCCGCCGATGACGATCATCGACTCCCGCCGGGGTGCGGTGTCTGTCTGCCGTGCCATCTCTGGCCTTCCTCGTGGTCCTTGCCTTGCCTGGAGGTGCCTGGTCGCGCCGCCCTCGGCGGCGGTCACCAGGTGATCGGGAGCGCCAGCAGACCGTTCACCATCGCGTCCTCCTTCCAGCGCAGTTCGCGCTCGGGGACGGCCAGCCGCAGGCCGGGCAGGCGGGCCAGCACCCGCTCGATCGCCACCTGGAGCTCCAGCCGGGCGAGGTGCGCGCCGATGCAGTAGTGCACGCCGTGGCCGAACCCGAGGTGCGGGTTGACCGGCCGGTCCAGGTCCAGCCGCTCCGGTTCCCCGAACACCTCCGGGTCCCGGTTGGCGGCGGCGGTCGCGATCATCACCGCCTCACCGGCGCGGATCACCACCCCGCCCAGCTCGACGTCCGCGGTCGCGTACCGGGGCAGGCTGAAGCCAGTGAGCAGCGGCACGTACCGCATCAACTCCTCGACGGCCCTGGGGATCAGCTCGGGCCGCTCCCGCAGCCGCGCCAGGCCCTCGGGGTCGACCAGCAGTTGGTGGAAGAAGTTGCCGATCTGGTTGGTGGTGGAGACGAAACCGGCGATCAGCAGGTCACAGGCGATGGAGAGGAGTTCCTCCTCGCCGATCAGCCGCTGCTCGCGGCAGGCCCGGACCAGCGTGGTGAGGAGGTCCTCGCCGGGCTCGCGGCCGCGCAGCTCCAGCACCCCGGCCATGTAGTCGATGAACGCCCGCCCCTCGACCGCGAGCACCTCGCCCGGGGTGACCGCGGAGAGCACCGTCTCCGCCCACTGCCAGAGCATCCGGTGGTCCTCGGCGGGGATGCCCAGCACCTCGCAGATGATGGTGGTCGGCATCGGGATGGCGAAGTCCTCGACCAGATCGGCCGGGCCGCCCGCGGCGACGATGCGGTCGAGCAACTCGTCGGCCAGCTCCCCGGCCCGGATCCGCAGCCGCTCCACCCGGCGGGCGCTGAACTCCTTGGCCACCAGCGAGCGCAGCCGGGTGTGCTCGGGCGGCTCGGTGGAGAACAGCCCGGCGCCGGTCCGGGACACCGGGCGCATCCGGGGCTGGTCCTCGCCCATCGCGGCGGCCAGGCTGAACCTCGGATCGGCGAGCACCGCCCGGACGTCCTCGTAGCGGGTGGCCAGCCAGGCCCCGTCGCCGTACGGCATCCGGATCCGGGCCAGCGGCTGCTCGCGCAACTCGGCGTAGCGGGGATCGAGTTCGAGGCCGTTGGGCTCGAACGGGTAGGTCAGCGGCGGGTGCTGCCGGAGCATGGCCGGATCCGTCTCTCGTGCGGGGGCGGGCAGGCCCGGGGCCCGCCCGGAGGGCGTCGCGGGGGGTGTCCCCGGGGGAATCCCGGGGCGGGTCGTCCCGGGGTGGGTCATCTCGGGACGGGTCATCTCGGGACGGGTCGTCTCAGGACGCATGGGTGGCGGCTCCGGTGAGGATCGACCGGGCGAGCCCGGCGTTGTGGGCGATGAACTCGCGGTCGAGCATCTCGGCGTGGGTACCGAAGCCCTTGAAGACCGCCGTCCGGGTGGCCGAGCTGCCGTGCCAGGCGCCGTCCCGGCCGGCCTCGTACAGCGCCACCTTCTCGTCGTCGGAGATCACGCTGAGGGCGGCGTCGACCACCCCGTGGTTGGGGGTGCGGCTGCAGAACAACAGGTAGTCCCGGGCCTGTTCACGGGTCTCCTGGGCGACGGCGGCGGAGCCGGTGTGCCGGTGGAGGTGCTCGGCGAGCTCGGTCTCGAAGGCCGTCAGGTGCTCGTCGGCGAGGTCGAAGGACTCCGGGATCCGGTGCGAGTCCATGATCACCACGTTGGGCACCGCGCGGCCGCGCCGCTCCAGCTCCTTGGCGACCTCGAAGGCGAGGTTGCCGCCGAGCGAGTAGCCGAGCAGCGCGCACGGGCCCTCCGGCTGGAGCGCCTCGACCAGATCCGCGTACTGGTCGACCTTGTCGTCCCCGGACACGTAGTTGAAGGCGATCGTGCGGTACTCCGGCAGGTGCGCCGCGAACTGCCGGTACACCAGCCCGTGGCCGCCGGCCGGCGGGAAGCAGAACAGCGTCTGCCGCTGCTCCTGGTTAAAGCCCAGGTAGGGCCGGGAGCCCTCGATCCGGCCGGTGATGATGTGCTCCACGGTCTTCGCCATCCCGTGCAGGGTGGTGACCTTGAACAACTGGCCGACCGGGATGCTGATGTTGAACTCGGCCTGGAGCCCGTGGATCAGCTCGATCAGTCTGATCGACGAGCCGCCCGACTCGAAGAAGTCGTGCTGGAGCCCCGGCTCCTCGATGCCGAGGAGGGCGCGCCAGTGCTCGGCCATCCGGACCTCGTAGAGGGTGACCGGTGGCTCGGCGGCCTCGGCGGCGTCCGCGCGGGGTTCGGGCAGCGCCGCCACGTCCACCTTGCCGTTGGCGGTGAGCGGCAGCGCGGGCAGCTCGGTGAAGTGGGTCGGGATCATGAAGGTCGGCAGCTGCCCGGCCAGGTGGCGGCGCAGCGCCCGGTGGTCGAAGGTCCGGCCGGGCGCCGGCACGCAGTAGGCGCAGAGCACCTGCTCGCCGCGCCGGTCCGCCCGGACGGTGACCACCGCCCGGGCCAGCTCGGGCCATTCGGCCAGCCTGGTCTCGATCTCGCCCAGCTCGATCCGGTGGCCGCGCACCTTGATCTGGGAATCGGCCCGGCCGAGCAGGTGCACCCCGCCCTCGGCGTCCCAGCGGGCGAGGTCCCCGGTGCGGTAGAGCCGGACCGGGGCGGTGCCGTCGGCGCCGCCGAGCGGCAGGGTGGCGAAGCGGCCGGCGGTCTGCTCCTCGTCGCCGAGGTAGCCGAGCGCCACACCGGACCCGCCGATCCACAGTTCCCCGGTCACCCCCGGCGGGACCGGCCGGCCCTGGGTGTCGAGCAGATGGAAGGCGCTGTTCGGGAACGGCCGCCCGATCGGGACCATCCGGCTGGGCTCCAGCCCGTCCGTCGGGCCCTCGAAGTAGGCGCTGTCGATGGTGGTCTCGGTGAGCCCGTAGGAGTTGACCAGCCTGGTCCGCGGGCCGCACAGGGCGCCCAGCCGCCGGTACTCCTCGACCTTCCAGACGTCCGAGCCGACCACCAGCAACCGCATGAACGCCAAGTCCCGCCCGGTGCGTTCGCAGTGGTCCAGCACCGTGCGGACCACCGCCGGGACGAACTCCGCGGCGTCCACCCGCTCGGTGCGCATCACCTCGTACAGCCGGGCGGTGTTGAACAGCAGCTCCCGGCCGACCAGCACCAGGGTGCCGCCCGAGCACAGCGCCCGGACCACGTCGCCGGTGAAGACGTCGAAGGCGGGGCCGGCCATCTGGAGGTGGGTCCGGGCGTCGGTGTCCAGGCGGTACTCGGTCTGCCAGGCCCGATAGGCCGAGGCGAGGTTGCCGTGGGAGACCCGGACCGCCTTCGGCCGCCCGGTGGAGCCGGAGGTGTGGATGACGTAGGCCGGGTCGTCGAGGCCCACCGGCACCTCGATGAAGCCGTCGTCCCCGGCGGGGTCCCCGTCGGCGGAGTCCCCGTCGGTGCGGCCGGTGCCGCTGTCGGCGCCGAGTTCGGCGGGGGTGACCAGCCGGGCCGGCAGCCCGCCGAGCCGCTCGCGGTCGTCGCCGACCAGCAGCCCGGCACCGGTGTGGCCGACCAGGTACGCCAGCCGCTCCACCGGGTGACCCGGGTCCAGTGGCAGGTAGGCCGCGCCGGTGCGGAGCACCGCGAGCAGCGCCACGATCAGCTCCGGCGACTTCTCCAGGCAGAGCGCGACCACCGTGCCCGGACCGGCGCCCAGTGCCCGCAGCCGGGCGGCGGCGCGCCGGGAGCGCCCGGCCAGCTCGCCGTACGTCAGCCGGGCCGTCGGGCCCGACTCGGTCGGCACCACCACCGCCGGCGCCGCCGGGTCGGCCGCCGCCGCGCGCAGCACCAGCTCGTGGACCGGATCGGCGAACGGCACCCGCCGGTCGGCCCCGCTCCACTCGCGGAGCACCAGGACCCGCTCCCGCTCGTCGAGCAGCTCCAGCCCGGTGGCCGCCCGCTCGGGCCCCACCGTGGTCAGCGCGGCGAGGAGATTGACGTAGTGGCGCGCCATCCGGGCCGTCGTCGCGGGCAGGAAGAGGTCGGTGTTGTACTTGAAGACGCAGTGGAAGCGGTGCTCGGCCTCGTCCTCGTAGGCGGACAGGGTGAGATCGAACTGCCCTTCCTCCTCGGGGAGTTCGATGTACTCCAGGTGGTATCCGTACTTCTCGGTGGCCACCTTGTGGTGCAGCAGGATGAACATCGCCTGGAAGACCGCCGAGCGGCTCGGGTCGTGCTGCAACCCGAGCTTCTCCACCAGCAGCACGAACGGGTACTCCTGGTGGTCCAGCCCGCCGAGCACGGTGGTGCGCACCCGCTCCAGCAGCTCGGCCACGGTCGGCCCGCCGGCCAGCGAGACGTGCAGCGGCAGCGGGTTGACGAAGTAGCCGTAGACGCCGGCGAACTCCTCGTCGGTGCGGCCCGTCACCGGGCTGCCGACGATGATGTCCTCCTGGCCCGCGTAGGCGTGCAGCAGCAGGTAGTAGGCGCTGAGCAGCACCATGAAGACGGTGACGTTGTGCTCCCGGGCCAGCGCGTGGACCCGGGCACTGAGCTCCTCGTCCAGGACGAAGAACTCGGAGGCGCCGTTGTGGGTCTGCACCGCCGGCCGGGGCTTGTCGGTCGGCAGGCTGAGCAGCGGCACCTCGGCCGGCAGGTGCGAGCGCCAGTACTCCAGCATCCTCGGCGCCTCGCGGCCGGCCAGGAAGGCGTTCTGCCGGTTGAGGAAGTCCAGGTAGCGGGCGGCGACCGGGGGCAGCTCGGGCGTCCGACCCCTGCGCAACCCCTCGTAGACCGCGAGCAGTTCCTCGATGAAGGTGAAGGTGGAGATCGCGTCCGAGATGATGTGGTGGACGGCCTTCATGATCACCCAGCGGGCCGGGCCGCGCCGGAACAGCCGGAACCTCACCAGCGGGTCCCGCTCCAGGTCGTACGGTCTGCGGTACTCGCGGACGATCATCGCGTGGATGTCGTCCCAGGCCAGGTGCTCCACGTCGAAGACGTCGAAGTCCGGTTCCACCGCGGCGGAGATCCGCTGCACCGCCCGGCCCTCGTCGAGCACGAAGTTCGCCCGCAGGCTGGGGTGGCGCTCGACCATCGCCCGGAAGGCCGCCGCCATCAGCTCGGGCTCCAGCTCCACCCGCACCTCGACCGCGCCGCCGATGTTGTAGGCGAAGCCGTCCGGGTTGAGCTGCTTGAGGAACCAGAGCGCCTTCTGGTTGTGGGTCAGCGGGTGGGCCGACTCGTCCTCGTGCCGCTCCACCCCGGTCGCGCCCGGACCGGCCGGCTCCTCGTCCAGCAGCTCGGTCAGCGACTCGTGCAGCCGGGCGACCAGCTCGGCCACCGGCGCGTTCCCGAGCAGCGCCACCACCGGGAGGGTGACCCCGAGCTCGCCGCCCAACCGGGCCCGCAGCTCCATCGCCAGCAGCGAGTCCAGGCCGAGGCCGCCGAGGCCGGCGGCCGGGTCGATCCGGTCGGCCGGCACCCGCAGCACGGTGGCGGCCAGCGCGGTGAACAGTTCGGTGAGCAGGGACCGCCGCTCCTCCTCTCCGGCCGTCCGCAGCGTGTCGAGCAGACCGTCCCGCTCGACGGCCGGGGCGGACTCCCGGGCGGCGGCGGCGAGTTCGCTCACCAGCGGCGGCGGGGCCGGGTACCAGGAGAGGAAGACCGGCCAGTCGACCACGGTGGCGACCAGCAGCTGGGCCCGGTCCTGGCCGAGCACCCGCTCCAGCACGGCCATCCCGGTCTCCGGGGCGAGCGAGCTCATGCCCCGGCTGTGCCGGTAGTGGTCGATCAGGCCGAGTTCCTCGATCATCCCGGTGGCCCAGGGGCCCCAGTCCAGGCTCAGCGCGGGCAGGCCGAGCGTGCGGCGGTGATGGGCGAGGGCGTCCAGGAAGGCGTTGCCGGCGGCGTAGTTGGTCTGGCCGGCGGTGGTCAGCAGGGAGGCGATCGAGGCGAACAGCACGAAGTGGTCGATCGGCTCCCCGGCCAGCTGCCGGTGCAGGGCGAGGGCGCCGAGCACCTTGGGGCCGTACACGGCGTCGAAGGCCGGCCGGTCCAGCTCGCCGACCAGGGTGTCCCTGACCTGTCCGGCGAGGTGGAAGACCCCCCGGACCGGCGGCCGGTCCAGTCGGCGGTACTCGGCCAGCCAGGCGGCCAGCGCGGGCTCGTCGGTGACGTCCAGCGCGGCCGGGACGGCCTCGGCCCCGAGCTCCTCCAGCTCGCGCAGGAAGGCCGCCCGCCGACCGTCGCGGCTCTCCGGGTCGAGGGTGCGCCACTGTTCGCGCGGCGGCGGCGTGCTGCGGCCGACCAGGATCAGCCGGCGGGCGCCGCGCTTCACCAGCGTCCGGCAGAGCAGCTGCCCGAGCGCGCCGAACGCCCCGGTCACCAGGTACGCGCCGTCCGCCCGCAACCTCGGCGCCAGCGGGCGGCTGAGGCCCTCGGCGATCCGCAGCCGGCTGGTGAGCCGCCGGCCGCCGCGCAGCGCGATCTCGTCCTCGTCGGCCAGCGCGAACTCACGCAGCAGCGCCTCGGCCTCCGCGTCCGCCGCCGTACCGGTGGTGGCGTCCGCGGTGGCGGCGCGGGCGGGGAGGTCGACGAGTTTGCCCTGATGGGTGGGGAGCTCCTGGTGCCGCAGGACCCGGGTGATGCCCCAGGCCGGGGCGGCGAGGGGTTCGACGAGGTCGCCGGGGGTGACGGCCTGGGCGGCCCGGGTGACCACATGGAGGCGGCAGTCGGGGAGTTCGGCCGCCAGCAGGGTGGCGAGCGTGACCAGGCTGTAGGCGCCGGGGGCGGTGTGACCGGCCACGGCGGCCGAGTCGGCGGCGGCGAGTGTGGGGCGGTCGAGGTTCCACAGGTGGACCACGGCGGCCGGGTCGGGGAGGCCCCCGGCCCTCCGCCCGGCGAGCAGCCGGGAGAGGTCCTCGGCCGAGCCCGGGCCGACGGTGGCCGAACGGCCGTCGCCGGCGGCCTCGTGGCCGGTGCCGGGACGGACCAGCAGGCAGCTGCCGCCGCGCGCGGCGATCCGCTCGGCCAGGGCCTCCGCGACCCCGCCGGCGTCGGCGAACAGCAGCCAGTGGTCGGGGTGTTCGGCCAGCAGGTCCGGGGCGTCACCGGCGGCCGGGAGCTCCGTCCAGGCCGGTTCGGCGAGCCAGCCGTCGATGGTGCCGAGGCCGACCGCGGTGGCGGCCCGCTCGACGTCGGCGGCCCGGAAGCCGGTGACCGCGCCGAGCGGGGCACCCTGCTCCTCGTACACCGCGAGGTCGCCGAGGAGTTCGGCGCCGGCGTCCCGGGTGACGGTGGCGTGCACCCAGAGCGGGCGGTCGCCGACCGCGTCCAGCCGGACCTCCGCGATCGCCACCGGCAGCCGGATCCCCCGGCCGTCCGCCGGCCGTCCGGTCAGCAGCTGGGGTGTCAGCAGGGTCTGGAAGAAGGCGTCCATCACCACCGGGTGCACCTGGTGCCGCTCGCCCTGCCCGGCGACCCGGGCGGGCGGGCGGATCCGGGCGAGCGCCTCGCCGGGACCGATCCAGACCTCCTCGATGCCCTGGAAGGCGGGACCGTAGTGGTAACCGAGCGCGGCGAGCGCGGCGTAGCAGTCCGGCCCGGCGAGCCGGCGCACCGCCCGCCCGCGGACCGCCTCCGCGTCCAGCGGCCGGCCCGGCCGGCGGCGCTGGCCGGGGCGGACGGTGCCGACGGCGTGCACGGCGCGCTCGCGGCCCTCGCCGGTGGCGACGGTGAAGGTCCCCTCCTCGGCACAGAGGGTGAGCCGGACGGCGCGGCTCTCGTCGTCCGGCAGCAGCAGCGCCTTGCGCAACTCGATGTCGGCCAGGGCGGCGTCCGCCCCGCCGGTGAGCGCGCGGACCGCCTGGACGGCCATCTCCAGATAACCGGCGGCCGGGAACACCACGTCGCCCTGGATCCGGTGGTCCTCCAGGTACGGCAGGGCCTCGGCGTCGAGCCGGGCCTCCCAGGCGGGTTCGGCGCCGGGCAGCCGGCGGCCGAGCAACGGATGGTCGACCCGGCCCTGCCTGACCTCGGCGACCGCCCTCGGCTCGACCCAGTGCCGGTCGCGCCGGAACGGGTAGCGGGGCAGCGGGACGATCCGCCCGGCGGGCTGGAGCACCGACCAGTCGACCTCGACGCCGAGGTTGTGGAGCGCGGCCAGCGAGGCGGTGAAGGTGGCCTGTTCGTCCTCCTGGCGGCGGATCGAGGGCAGGGTCCGCGGCTCCGGCCGGTCGGCCGTGCCCGGGTGGGCCTCCAGGGTCTCCTGGATCGACCGGCCGAGCACCGGGTGCGGGCCGATCTCCAGGAACAGGCCGTAGCCGTCGTCGCCGAGCCGCTCCACGGCCTGCCGGAAGCGGACGCTGTCGCGGACGTTGTGCCACCAGTACCCGGCGTCCAACTCGGTGCCGCGCGCGGTGCCCTCGCGGCCGGTGAGGTAGAGCGGGGTCTGCGCCGGGCGGGCCTTGAGGTCGGCGAGCGACTCCGCCAGCTCGTCCTTGATCAGCTCCATCCGGGCGCTGTGGTAAGGGACTTCGACGTTCAGCGGCCGGGCGAAGACCTGCTCGGCGGTGAGCGCGGCGGCCAGCTCGGCGAGGGCCGGCGCGTCCCCGGCGAGGGTGAGCGCGGTGGGGCTGTTCACCGCGGCGACCGAGACCGCGCCCCCGTACGGGCGGATCCGGCGCAGCGCCTCGGCCTCGGTGAGCGAGACGGCGAGCATGCCGCCGGTGCCGGCCAGCCGTTGCTGGAGCCGGCTGCGGTGGAACACCACCTTGACCGCGTCGGCGAGGTCGTAGACCCCGGCCTCGTAGAAGGCGGCGACCTCGCCGGTGGAGTGGCCGACGATCGCGTCGGGCCGCACGCCCCGGCTGCGCCAGAGTGCGGCCAGGCCGGTCTGGACGGCGAAGTTGGCGGGCTGGGCGAGCCAGGTCCCGGCCATCCGGGAGTCCGCCTCGTCGGCTCCGAGTTCGTCGATCAGCGACCAGCCGGCCAGCTCGGCGAGGTGCTCGGCGCACGCCTCGACGGCCTCCCGGTAGACCGGTTCGGTGGCGAGCAGGCGGCGTCCCATCGCCCACCACTGCGGGCCCATCCCGGTGAAGACCCAGGCCAGTCGGCGGTGCCGGGCCTCGCGGCGGTGGCCGGTGAGGACCCGGGGGTGCGGTTCGCCGCGCAGATGGGCGGTGAGCGCCTCGTCGAGCGAGGCGCGGGCGGCGTGCTCGCGGGCGTCGTAGACGACCGAGAGCCGGGCGTCGTGGTGCTGGCGGCGGTGGGCGAGGGTGTGGCCCAGGTCGGCCGGGCGGGCCGGACTGCCGCCGCGGACGCCGGCCAGCTCGGCCTGGACGCCGGCGGCCAGTTCGGGCAGGGCGGCGGCCTCCCCGGCGGTCAGCGGCAGCACCGTCCAGACCGGGCGGGCGGCGGCCGGTTCGTGGGCGGTGGCCCCGGCGGCGGTGGGCCCGGCGGCCGGAGCGGGCACGGGCGCCGGTGACGGCTCCGGCGCCGCCTCCAGCAGGACGTGGGCGTTGGTCCCGCCGAAGCCGAAGGAGTTGACCCCGGCCCGGGCCGGGCCCTCGTGGGCCGGCCAGGGGGTGGCCTCGGTGGGGATCTCGTAGGGCAGGGAGGCCGGGTCGATCGCCGGGTTGAGCCGTTCCAGATTGATGTGCGGCGGCACGATCCGGTGCTTGAGGGCGAGCGCGGACTTGATCAGCCCGGCCAGGCCGGAGGCCGACTCGGTGTGCCCGATGTTGGTCTTGACCGATCCGACGTAGCACTTGTCGCCCGGACGGCGCCCGACGGCGAGGGCCCGGGCCAGGGCGCCCGCCTCGATCGGGTCGCCGACCGGGGTGGAGGTGCCGTGCGCCTCGACGTACTGGAGGCTGCCGGGGACGATCCCGGCCTCGGCGCAGACCCGCTCGATCAGGGCCACCTGGGCGTCCGGGTTGGGCACGGTGATGCCGTTGGTGCGGCCGTCCTGGTTGACGCCGCTGCCGATGACGACGGCGTGGACCGGGTCCCCGTCGCGCAGCGCGTCGGAGAGCCGTTTGAGCGCGACCACCGCGACGCCCTCGGCCCGGACGTAGCCGTCGGCCGCCGCGTCGAAGGTGCGGGAGCGGCCCTGCGGGGAGAGGAAACCGCCCTTCGTCTCCGCGATCGTGTACTGCGGGGCGATGTGCAGCAGGGTGCCGCCGGCGAGGGCGAGGTCGGTCTCGCCGCGCTGAAGGCTCTGCACCGCGAGGTGGACGGCGACCAGGGAGGAGGAGCAGGCGGTGTCGAGGGAGACGCTGGGGCCGCGGAAGTCGAAGCAGTGCGAGATGCGGTTCGACACCATCGTCATCATGGTGCCGGTGGCGGTGTGCGGGGCGAGGGTGTCGAAGGAGAGGTCCGAGAACTGGAGGATCTTGTAGTCCAGGGTGAACGCGCCGACGTAGACGCCCACCTCACGGCCCGCGAGTTCGGCCGGCTTCTGCCCGCCGTCCTCCAGCGCCTCCCAGGCCACTTCCAGCAGTTTCCGCTGCTGCGGGTCCATGTGGTCGGCCTCGCGGCCGCTGATGCCGAAGAACGCCGGGTCGAACTCGTCGAAGCCGTCGATGTAGCCGCCGCGGCCGCCGACCAGCCGACCGGGCTTGGCCTTGTCCCGGCTGCCCAGGGTGGCGACGTCGTAGCGGCTGCGCGGAGTCGCGGTGATGCAGTCCTTGCCGTCGACGAGGTTCTGCCAGTAGGAGCGGTGGTCGCTCGCCCCACCGGGCAGGCGGCAGCCGATCCCGATGATCGCGATCTTCTCCCGTCCGGCGCCCGGCGCGGCGGACGGGCCGCCGGGAGCGGGGCGTTCGGAGGGATCGGGGAGGTCCGGGGAGGTGACGAAGCGGGAATCCGTCATAGGAGTCGAGTCCTTGGGTCGCTGCGTTCGCGCGCGCGGCGGGCTGCGGGAGCGCCGCGCGCGCCGGGGGACAGCGGCCGCGCGCCGGATTCCGGGCAGGCCGGAAGCCGGGTCGGCCGAAGGGGCGAGCCGGTGGGGAAAGGGGGGTGCGGGGCCGGTGGGCAGGGCGGGCACGGGTCGTCGGGGACGGGACGAGAACGGGCGGGGTCGGGGGGCGGCTCAGGTCGTACCGGTCGGGGACCGCTCGGCCCGGGCGGTACGGCGCCAGACCTGGAGGTGGCTGGCGAGGATCCGGCCGGTGGCGGGGAAGTCGGCCGGGTTCGCCAGCCCGACCGCGAGCGGCCGGCGGCCGGGCCGCCAGGTGAAGCTGCCGAAGACGTGGTCCCAGACCGACAGGTCGGAGCCGTAGTGCCCGGCCTCCGCCAGATCGGTGCTGTGGTGCAGCCGGTGCTGCTCCGGACCGGCGAGCACATGGTTGAGCGGGCCGATCCGCACGTCGATGTTGGCGTGCACGAAGTAGCCCTGGGCGACGACGAACAGGCCGACCACGAACACCGTCGGCTCCGAGAACCCGGCCAGGGCCAGCGCGAGCTGGACAGCGCCCTGGGTGAGCAGTACGTCCAGCAGGTGGTTGACCCCGTTGTTGCCGACGTTCACCTTGTCGGGCACATGGTGGACGCCGTGCAGCCGCCAGAGCCGCGGGCTGGTGTGGCACCAGCGGTGGACCAGGTAGTTGGCCAGCGACCCCAGCAGCAGGGCGGCCGGGATCTCCACCCAGGGCGGCAGGGCCGACCGGGGTGGGGCGAACCAGCCGACGAGGGTCGCCACGGGCACCTGGGACAGTGCCCCGCCGATCATCGTCAGCACGAAGTAGACGCCGTACCAGCCCCACTCGCGCACGCTCGGAGACCATTCCGGTTCGTACGGAATCAAACGTTCGAGCAGAGCCATGAATGCGATCACACCGAGCAGGAACAGCTGGCTCACCCGACCGTGGTCCCACCGCAGACGCGGGGTCGCGACGGCTATCCCCAGCAGTGTGACCAGCAGGAACGGGTAGGCGACATGACGCAGCACGGTTCGAAGCTGCTCGCCCATGACGACCCCCTTCGCCGTCCGCGGTCGAACGGTCACCAAAAGTGTTCGTTCAGATACTAAGGGCGCCCGTAAGGCGGGTCGAGTCATTTTCGAGGGGAATCATAGAAATCTCTATTTGTCCGATGATCTGTAGACAAATAATTTGCCAGAGATCTTGGCTTTTCGGTCATGAACTGACTTTTACCTACTGTTCGATGACGGGATCATCATCCCGGCTCGTTTGACGCTCCGGAGCAGCGGCGCCGTCTCCACCGCGACCACACCCTCCAGTCCTCCCAGCCCCTCCGTCAGGTAGTCGTAGAACGCCCCGGTGTCCCGGCAGACCAGCCCCGCCACCAGATTGCTCGGCCCGGTGGTCGCCGCCACGAAGCCCACCTCCGGGTGGTCGGCCATCGCCCGGCCGACGGCCGCCAGCCGCCCCGGCGCCACGGTCAGCCAGCAGAACGCCTCGACCTCGAAGCCGAGCGGCCGGGGGTCGACGTCCACGTCGAAGAAGAGCAGCCCGGCGCCGGTCAGCGCGGCCAGCCGCCGGCGCACCGTCGTCTCCGGGCTCCCCGTCCCGGCTGCCAGCGCGGCCAGCGAGGCCCGCCCGTCCACCGCGAGCGCCGCCAGCAGCGCCCGGTCCAGCGGATCCGGCACCTCCGGCCCGCCACCCGGCGCCGCGGACCCCGACGGCGCCCCCGACGGCGCCCCCGACGGCGCGCCGGACACCGCCGCGCCCCGGAGCCGGGCGGTCTGCCCGGCGCTCAGCGCCGAGGTACGCCCGCTCCACGCCACCTGCCCGCCGACATGGGTGCGCAGCAGGTAGTGCGCGGAGACCGCCAGGACCCGCGGGCTCCGGGGCAGCGTGCCGAGCAGCAGTTCCTCGCGCTCCGGCCGCAGCCGCGCCCGGGCGTTGCAGACGATCTCGCCACCGGACAGCAGGCTCACCCAGGAGGTGTCCGGCCGCCGGGCCAGGGCCTCGGCCAGCGGCGCGGCGGCGTCGGGCACGCACCGGATCCGGGTCAGCCAGTCGACCTGGCCGAGCAGCCGGGCGTCGGTCCGCCCCACCACCCGCACCACCCCGGCGGCGCGCAGCCGCTGGTAGCGGCGGGCCACCGTCTGGTCGGACACCCCGAGCACCTCGGCGATCCGCCGGAACGGCGCCCGGCCGTCCACCTGCAGGGCGTGCAGCAGTGCCCGGTCCAGCCCGTCCAGCGCCACGTTTTCCACCGTCCGGATGGTAGGTGATGTCGAGATCCGCCGGAACCACCCCTCCGGGCGGCGCACCCGTGGGTACCGGGCCGAGAGTGACGGACTGTCCGACCGGAGCGGCCGGAACGGCCCGACGCGGACGAACACGGCCGCGCGCGGCCGGGAAACGAGCGGGGGAACGGGAATGCGCAAGTGGGGACCGCTGGTCGCGGTCTGTCTCGGAGTGTTCATGCTGCTGACCGACGTCAGCATCGTGATCGTGGCTCTGCCGGACATCGGCGCCGGGCTGGACCTGGGCTTCGACGGCCTGCAGTGGGTGCTCGACGGCTACGCGCTGGCGCTGGCCGCGCTGCTGCTCGGCCTCGGCGCGCTGGCCGACCGGGTGGGCCGGCGGCGGGTGTACACGGTGGGCCTGGTGGTGTTCGCGCTCGCCTCGCTGGTCTGCGGGCTCGCCCCGGACGGCGCCACCCTGGTGGGGGCGCGGATCGTCCAGGCGGGCGGCGGCGCGGCGATGTTCGCGACCGCGATGGCACTGCTCAACCTGGCCTACCGGGGCCGCGACCGGGCGGTGGCCTTCGGTGTCTGGGGCTCCGTCAGCGGCGCGGCGGCGGCCGTCGGTCCGGTGGCCGGCGGACTGCTCACCGAGTACCTGGGCTGGCGGTCGGTCTTCCTGGTGAACCTGCCGCTCGCGGTCGCCGCCGTCGTCCTGGCCCGGCGGACGCTGCCGGAGTCCCGTGACCCCGCCGCCCGCCGGCTCGACCTGCCCGGCGCGGCCGCCTTCACGGTCGCCGCCGGGGCCGCCGTCCTGGGACTGATCCGCGGTGGCACGGACGGCTGGACCTCGGCCTCCGTCCTGGGCGCGGGCGCCGCGGCGGTGGTGGCGCTCGCCGTGTTCGTCCTGGTCGAACGGCGCAGCCCGCACCCGTTGCTGGAGCCGGCGCTGCTGCGCCGCCCGGCCTTCGCCGGGGTGCTGCTGTGCGGCGCGGTCTACTCGGCCGCCGCCTTCTCCGGCCTGCCGTACACCTCGCTCTGGCTGCAGTCGGTGCTCGGCCTCGGCCCGATGGCGACCGGGCTCGCCCTGCTGCCGATGAGCGTCGTCGCCTTCGCCGTCCCGGCGCTGGCGGGCCGTCGGCTGGCCGCGCTGCCGGTCGCGGTGCCGCTGGCCGGCGGCCTGACCGTGATCGGCCTGGGCACACTGCTGCAGGGCCTCCTGGACGGCTCCTCCGGCTGGGCCGCGCTGCTGCCCGGCCTCGCCCTGACCGGTCTCGGGATCGGCGCGGTCAGCCCGGTGCTGGCGTCCGCCGCGATGGCGGCCGTCCCGCCGGAGCGCGGCGGCATGGCCGGCGGCGCCCTCAACACCTTCCGGCAGCTCGGCCAGGCACTCGGCATCGCCGTCCTCGGTCTCGTCCTGCACCGGGGCCTGGGCGAGGCCCTGGCCGGTGGGCCCGCGGCGGGCCCGGACCCGGACGCGGCCGCCCGCGCGCTGGCGGCCGGACGGCCTCCGGCCGGGCTGCCCGGGGAGGTCCTCCGTCCGGCCTTCGCCACCGCGCTGGACCACACCCTGTTCACCGCCGGTCTCGCCGCGCTGGCGGGGGCCGTCCTGGTCGCGGTGCTGCTGCGGCGCCGGCCGGAGCGGGCGGGTTCACCGCACGACCAGCCGCCAGCGGACGTCGTGGCCCCAGGTCCGGACCGCCACCGGACGGCCGTGCGGTAGCTCCACCGGCTCGTGCCGCCGCCGACCGTACGTGCTGGTGACACCGAGCGGGTTCAGCCGCTCGTCCAGCACGGTCGCCTCCACGAGCCCTCCGCGCCGCCGCGTGGTCCGCACGGTCAGCCGCCCCGGCGGACCGGCCCAGCGGACCACGTCGGCGCCCCGGCCGACGAGTCGACGGTCGAAGGTGGGCAGCGCCGCGAGCGGGACCACCTCCAGCCGCCACCGGCCGCCGCTCTCCACCCGGACCTGCTCCGGTTCGTCCGGCTCCGACGGGCCGCCGACCGGCATGGCGCCGCCCCACTCCTGTGGGCCGCCGTACCCGGTCGCGATCCGCCAGGCCCCGGCCTCGACCTTGACGGACGACGCCGCGTCCGTGAGCGACCAGGCCCGCAGCACCGCCGGGGGCCCGGTGTAGGCCAGGACGTCGTGTCCGGTGCCGTCCACCCGGCCGACCAGCTCGCGGGCGTCCTCGACCGGCAGCAGTTCCAGCCGCCACCCACGCCGGGAACGGAGCACCTCGCCCCGGAACGGACCGAGCGCGCGCCGGGCCGGGTCGGCCCACACCAGCAGTCGCTGGACACCGTTCTCCGCCCTGGCGTGAACGAACTGCAGCGTCCGACCGGCGTGGTCCTCCAGCCCCAGCAGGACTCCGTCCACGGCCTCGACCTCCAGCAGGACCGAACCCTTCCCGTCGGGCCAGGCGAAGACCTCGCGGCGGTCCCCGACGCCGTACCGCACCGTCTCCGTCGACGGCGGCAGGTCCGCCGGGCGGCCGGTGAGGGACCAGCTCTCCCCCTGCTCGACCACCAGCACCTGCGGGCCCTCCAGCACCAGGGTCCAGTTCCGCGACCGGTCGTCGCGCCCGAAGTGCTCGTTGGTCGCCAGCACCTCCCGGTCGCCGTCCGCCGTGGGCCGGACGAGCCGGAACAGCTGGACGTCGCGCGCCGAGGAACGGTGCGTGACGTCCACGGCCGCGGTGCCGCCCGGGTGGACCAGCACCCGGGGACCCGTACCGGTGACCTCGCCGGTCAACTCGGCCGCCGCCGCCGGGTCGTGCAGCCGCAGCTGCCACCGCTTCACGCCGGCCGCGGTGATCCGGCGCAGCTCCCGCTGCCGCTCCGGGGGGACCAGCACGCTCCAGCCGCCCTTCCCCCGGTACAGCTCGGTGCCGTCCGCCCCGCCCGCGCGCACGGTGATCTCGGCCGGCCCGTCCGCCGTCACGGTCAGCACCACCGTCCGGGCCGGGCCCGGGTAGTCGACCTCCACCGTCTGCCCGCCCCGGGCGGTCCACTCCGTCCGTTCCCCCATCGCGACCTCCCTCGTCGACGGCAGTCTCGCCACCGGGGGGCGACGGGCACCACCCCGCGGACGTCACAACCCCGCGACACGACCCCGCGACACCGCCCCGGGGCCGGGCCGATATGGCGGGGATATAGGCGCGGACGGAACCGTGGTCAGGACGCCCGCTCCCTCGGTCCCGAAGGACGCCCATGACCGACTCCCCCGCCCGGTGGTTCCGCTCCTACCGGGCGACCGCCGCACCGAGCTGCCGCCTGGTGTGCTTCCCGCACGCCGGTGGCGCCCCGACCGCGTACCGGGACTGGGCCCGTTCGCTGCCCGCCGACATCGAGGTGCTGGCGGCCTGCTACCCGGGCCGCCAGGACCGGATCGGCGAGCCCTTCGCCGCCTCCGTGCACGCCATGGCCGACGGGATCGCCGGCGCCCTGCGGCAGCTGGCGGACGTGCCGCTGGCGCTGTTCGGGCACAGCATGGGATCGGTCGTCGCGCACGAGGTGGCGCTGCGGCTGGACGCCGAGTACGGGATCCAGCCGCTGCGGATCTTCGTCTCCGGCTCGGAGCCGCCGCACCTGCGGGTGCGGGAGACCCAGGCCGAGAGCGACGCCGACTTCCTCGACGAGCTGCGACGGCTCGGCCACTCCTCGCTCACCGCGATCGAGGACCCGATGCTGCTGGAGCTGGTGCTGCCCAGCATCCGGGCCGACTACCGGCTCTCCGCCGACTACCGGGCGGTGCCCGACGCGCCCCGGCACCGCGCGCCGGTGGTGGCGTACGCGGGTGCCGAGGACGAGGGCTGCCCCTCCGAGGTGCTGGCCGCCTGGGCGGAGTACACCGGTGGCGCCTTCGAGATGCGGATCCTGCCCGGCGACCACTTCTACCTCCAGGACCAGGAACGGCAGTTGCTCGCCCATGTGAACGGCCACCTCCAGTCGGACCTGCGGCTCCACCGCGTCCTGGGCGCGGCCCGCCGCCGCACCGCCTGACCCGCCGCACCGCCTGCCCCCTCCCCCCTGCCAGCTCCGCACCCGTACGAGAGGACGCCCACCCCGATGCCCGATGACCTGGTGAGCCGGCTGGTCCGGCACGGCCGCGAGATCCCCGACCGGGAGGCGGTCGTGTTCGTCCGGACCGCCGTCGGCGGGCTCGTCGAGGAGCCGCTGACCTACGGCGAACTGGACCGCCGGGCCCGGGCCGTGGCCCGCTGGCTGCGCGAACGCTGCGCCGTCGGGGACCGGGTGCTGCTGCTGTACGGCACCGGCCCGGAGTTCGTCACCGTGCTGGCCGGCTGCCTGTACGCCGGCGTGGTCGCCGTCCCCGCTCCGCAGCCGAGCACCCAGCGCGGCCACAGCTCGCGGTCGGACGGCATCGTGCGGGACGCGGACGTCCGGCTGGTGCTGACCGACGAGGCCAACCGGGAGACCGCCACCGGGTTCCTGACCCGCGCGGGCGCCGAGGACGTCCCCTGCGTCGCGACCGACCGGCTCGACCTGCCGGACGCCCCGCACTGGCGGGCCGAGCAGGTCCCCGCCGACGCCCTGGTGATCATCCAGTACACCTCCGGCTCGACCAGCGCGCCCAAGGGCGTGATGGTGACCCGCGGCGCGCTCGACCACAACCTCGGGCTGATGACCCGGGCCTTCGGCGTCGACCCGGACAGCCGCTCCTGCACCTGGCTGCCCCAGCACCACGACATGGGGCTGATCGGCATGCTGCTCACCCCGCTCTTCCACGGCGCGGTCTCGTACCAGCTCGCCCCGATGGACTTCCTGCGCCGCCCGCACCTGTGGCTGGAGCTGATCGGCGCCAAGCGGATCCGCACCGTGGTCGCCCCCAACTTCGCCTACGACCTCTGCGTCCGCCGGGTCACCGACGCCCAGCTGGCCGGGCTCGACTTCACCACCCTGGTGAGCGCGGGCAGCGGCGCCGAACCCGTGCACGCCGACACCCTGCGCCGCTTCGCCGAGCGCTTCGCCCCGGCCGGCTTCCGCCCGGACCACTTCAGCCCCTGCTACGGCATGGCCGAGACCACCCTGATCGTCTCCGGCACCCTGCCCGGCGAACCGCCGGTGCTGACCGCCGTCGACGCCGACGCCCTCGCCGCAGGGGAGCTGCGCCCCGGCGCGGGCCCGGCGCTGGTGAGCAGCGGCCGGGTGCACGACCTGGACGTGCGGATCGTCGACCCGCGGACCCGGGCCACCCTGCCCGAGGGCGGCGTCGGCGAGATCTGGGTGCGCGGCGGCAGCGTCGCGGCCGGCTACTGGCGCAACGAGGAGGCCACCGAGGAGACCTTCCGCGCCGTCACCGCCGAGGGCGAGCGCGGCTTCCTGCGCACCGGCGACACCGGCGCCCTGCACGACGGGCACCTCTACGTCACCGGGCGGATCAAGGAGGTGCTGATCGTCAACGGCCGCAACCTCTACCCGCACGACATCGAGCGCGAGGTGCTCGGTCTGCACCAGGGCTTCCAGGGGCTGAGCGGCAGCGTCTGCTCGGTGCCCGCGCCGCGCGAGGAGATCGTCGTGCTGCAGGAGGTCCGGCGGCCCGGTGCGGGCCAGGAGGAGTTGGCCGAACTGGCCCGGCAGGTGCGCGGCGAGCTGTCGGCGCGGCTCGGGGTGCGGGTGCCCAATCTGGTGCTGCTGCGGCCCGGCCAGGTCCGCAAGACGACCAGCGGGAAGGTGCAGCGCACGCTGATGCGCGAGCTGTTCGTCGCCGGGGAGCTGGAGCCGCTGTTCGAGGACCTCGACCCGGCCACCGTCGCCCGCTACCGCGCCGCCGCCCCCGCGGCCGCCACGACCGGGGCGGGAGCGGAATGACCCACGCCGACCCGGACCGCGCCGCGCGCGGCCGCAACGACCGACCGGCCCACCCCGCCTACCTGACCGCCGCCGACCTGGACCGCCGCCTGGGCGACCCGGAGGACGACGGCCGGCTGTTCTCCCACGCCCGCTGCGCGGCGCTGGACGAGCGCGAGGAGTTCCCGCTCGACATCTGCCGCGAGCTGGACGTGCTCGGTCTGCCCGCGCACTACGTGCCCACCGCGCACGGCGGCACCCTGGACAGCTACGAGCAGGTGCTGCAGCTGATGCGCGCGGTCGCCCGCCGCGACCTGACGGTGGCGATCGCGCACGGCAAGACCTTCCTCGGCGCGGTCTCGGTCTGGGTCGGCGGCAGCGCCGAGCAGGCCGGGGAGCTGGCCGCGGCGGTGCTGGGCGGCGCGGTCGTCTCCTGGGGGCTGACCGAGCGCGACCACGGCAGCGACCTGCTCGCGGGCGAGGTCCGGGCCGGGCGCACCACCGACGGCTACCTGGTCAACGGCGAGAAGTGGCTGATCAACAACGCCAACCGGGGCCATCTGATCTGTCTGCTGGCCCGCACCGCCGACGAGGGCGGGGCGCGCGACTTCAGCCTGCTGATGATCGACAAGCAGCGGCTCGGCCGGCCCGGGTACCGGCCGCTGCCCGCCGTGCGGCTGCACGGCATCCGGGGCGCCGACATCAGCGGAGCCGCCTTCACCGACGCCGAGGTCCCGGCCACCGCCCTGGTCGGCGCGGAGGGCTCGGGAACCGAGACCGTCCTCAAGAGCCTGCAGCTGACCCGGATCCTGTGCGCCTCGCTGTCGCTGGGCGCCGCCGACAACGCGCTCGACCTGGCCGCCGGATTCGCCCTGGAACGCGAGTCCTACGGCCGCCGGCTGGCCGAACTCCCGCAGACCCGGCGGATGCTCGCCGAGTCCTACGCGGACGTGCTGCTCGCCGAGGCCGTCACCCTGGTCTCCACCCGCAGCATCCACGCCCTCACCGGCGAGCTCGCGGTGGTCTCCGCCGTCACCAAGTACTTCGTCCCCACTCTGGTGGACGAGGCGATCACCCGGCTCGGCACCGTGCTCGGCGCCCGCTCGCTGCTCGCCGACGGCACCCACCGGCACGGTCGTTTCCAGAAGGTCCAGCGCGACCACCGGATCGTCGGCATCTTCGACGGCAACACACTGGTCAACCTGCACGCCCTGATCAACCAGCTCCCCTTGCTGGCACGCCAGTTGAAGCGTCGCACCGTGGACGCGGCGGGCCTGGCCGGGGCCGCCGACCTCGCCGCCCCGCTGCCCGGCTTCGACCGGGACCGGCTGTCGCTGCTGCCCCGGACCGGCTCCAGCCTGCTCCAGGCGCTGGCCGGCGGCGTCGAGGAGCTCACCGCGCTCGCGGCCGACGGCGCCGTGCCCGACTCGCTGGCCCGCCGGGCGCAGGCCGTCCGGGCCGCGGTCGACGGTCTCGCCGTCGAACTCGCCGCCCACCGCCCGACCCCGGTCGAGGTGCCCGCCGCGGCCTTCGCCCTGGCCGAGCGGTACGCCGCCGGCTACGCCGCCTCGGCCGCGATCCACCTGTGGCTGCGCAACCGCGCCGCGCCGGGGCCGGGCCCGGGAGCCGGGCTGTGGGCCGAGGGGCTCTGGCTGGAGGCCGCGCTGGCCCGGGTCCTGGGCCGGCTCGCCCCCGGCCGCCCCGACCCGCAGGACGACGTCCTGGACCGCCTGGTGCCGGTCCTGACCGAGCAGCTGCGCGCCGGCACCCTCCCGTCCCTGCTCCACTACCCCCTGGTGAAGGGCGCCGCATGACCCCCGCCGCGACCACCCCCACGACGACCACGACGACCACGACAGCCACCACGTCCACCCCCGCGCTCTACGCCGACCTGGACACCCCGGCCCCGCTGGAGGCCCTGTTCGGCGACCCGGACTACCGGGACAACCCGCTCGGCTTCGACGCCTTCCTCGCCGCCGACGAGCGCGGCGACCTGCTGCAGGCCGGCGAACGCGCCCTGGACGCCTACGGGCTGGGTGCCGAGTTCGTGCCGCGCCGGCTCGGCGGGCGGCTCGACCGGGCCGACCGGCTGGCCCGGGTGCTGCGCCCGCTGTTCCGCCGGGACGGCGCGCTCGCCCTCGGCCACGGCGCCAGCAACCTGGTCGGCTCGGTCAACGTCTGGTCCGAGGGCAGCGCCCAGCAGCAGGACTGGCTCGCCGGGGTCCTGCTCGGCAACGGCCGGATCGCCGCCGCCTACACCGATCTGAGCACCGGCAACGACGTGACCCGCACCGCCTTCCGGGCCGAGGTGCGCCGCGACGAACTCGTGCTGAACGGCCGCAAGGAGATCATCAACAACCTGGCCCGCGCCGAGGCGGTCACCGTGCTCGCCCGCACCAGCGAGGAGCCGGGCAGCCGAAGCCACTCGATGGTGCTGGTCGACATGGCCGCCGCACCGCGCGACCGGCTGCGCTTCCTGCCCCGCTACCGCACCTCCGGCGTGCGCTCGATGTACCTGGGCGGCCTGGAGTTCCGGGACTGCCCGCTGCCGGTCACCTCGATCGCCGGCGGCACCGGCGAGGCGATGGAGACCATCCTGCGCGCCTTCCAGATCACCCGGGCCGTGCTGCCCGCCGCCGCCCTCGGCGCGGTCGACCAGCAGCTGCGCACCGTCACCGACTTCGCGCTCGGCCGCCGGCTCTACCACCGGACGGTGGCCGACCTGCCGCACGCCCGCTCGGTCCTCACCGGGGCCTTCCTCGACCTGCTGGTGGCCGACTGCTTCACCACCACCGTCTGCCGCGCCCTGCACGTGCTGCCCGAGCGCACCAGCGTGTACGCGGCCTCGGTCAAGCACCTGGTGCCGACCCTCTACCGGGAGTCGGTCGACCGGCTCGCGGTGGTGCTCGGCGCCCGGTCGTTCCTGCGCGAGGGCCCGTACGGCAGCTTCCAGAAGCACGCCCGGGACCTTCCGGTGGCCTCGCTGGTGCACGCCGGCGGCACGGTCTGCCAGGCCACCGTCATCCCGCAGCTGCCCCGGCTGGCCCGGCAGAGCTGGCTGTCCGACGGCCCCGCCCCGGCCGCCCTGTTCCACCTGGCCGGGGAACTGCCCGAACTGGACCTCGGCCGGCTCGGGGTGACCGCCGGCCGGGAGGACCCGCTGCTCGGCACCCTGGTCGACGCCGCCGCCCGGCTGGCCACCGAGCCCGTGCTCGGCCCGCTCTGCGCCCAGCTGCTGGACGAGCTGCGCGAACTCCGGCGGTCCTGCCTGGAGCTGGCCCCGCGCGACCGGACGCCGCTGGCCGGCCCGGTGAGCTTCCGGCTCGCCGAACGGTACGGGGTGCTGCTGGCGGCCGCGAGCTGCCTGGGCGTCTGGCTGCACAACCCCGACCACCCCGGCACGTTCCTGCGCGGCACCGGCTGGCTCGCCGCCGCGCTGGCCCGGCTGACCACCCGGCTCGGCTGCCCGCCGGTGCCCGGCGCCGACGCCGCGCACGCCGAGGTGTTCGCCGAACTGATCGAACGCCACCAGGCCGGCCGGGGCTTCGACCTCGTCGGCCGGCAGCTCGCCTGAGCCCCGGCCCCGGCCCCGAGGAGGAGAGACAGTGGGCACGTTCCTGCGGATCGAACCCGACCCCGTCACGGACGGCGCGGTGGCGACCGTCCGGCTGCTGCGGCCCCGGATCAGCGGCACCGACCCCCGGGTCCCGGCCGAACTGATCGCGGCGGCGGAGCGGCTGGACGCCGACCCGGACGTCCGCGCGGTGGTCCTGTACGGCGGGCGGCGGGTCTTCGGCTCCGGCGCCGACGTCAAGGACCTCGCCGAACGGAGCCCGGCCGAGGTGGACGCCTACACCGGCCGGCTGCACACCGCGCTGGACGCGCTGGCCCGGATCGGCAAGCCGGTGATCGCCGCGATCACCGGGTACGCGCTCGGCGGCGGACTGGAGCTGGCGCTCTGCGCCGACCTGCGGGTGGCCGGCGAGGGCGCCGTGCTCGGGCTGCCGGAGATCGAGCTCGGCGTCATCCCCGGCACCGGCGGCACCCAGCGGCTGCCCCGGCTGATCGGCGCCGGACCGGCCAAGCGGCTGATCCTCACCGGCCGGCGGCTGACCGCCACCGAGGCGCTGCGGATCGGACTGGTCGACGAGACCGTGCCCGACCCCGAGGTGCACGAGGCCGCGCTGCGCACCGCCCGGCGGTTCGCGGCCGGTCCGACGGCGGCCCTGGCCGCCGCCAAACGGGCCGTGGACGAGGGCCTCGACCTGCCGCTCGCCGCCGGACTCGACCTCGAACGGCGGCGGTTCACCGCCCTGTTCGCCACCGAGGACCAGCGGATCGGCATGCGGGCCCAGCTCGACGGCACCGTGCCCGCCTTCCTCGGCCGCTGACCCCGGCCCCAGCCCCCCTCAATCCCGGCCCCAGACCCCCGGAACAGAAGACGACGATGACCGACCCCCAGCAACTCTCGCACGCCCAGCAGGCGTTGTGGTTCCTCTACCGGCTCGCTCCGGACGCCGCGGTGTACAACACCGGGTGTGCGCTGACCATCCGCTCAGCCGTCGACCTGCCGGCCCTGCGCGCCGCCGTCGAGGCGCTCGCCGAGCGGCACGACATGCTCCGCTCGGTGTTCCGCGAGACCGACGGGCAGGCCGTGCGGCTGGTCGGGGAGCGCCACCCGCTGGGCCTGGAGGTCCGCGAGCTGCCCGGCACCGACCCCGAGGGGCTCGCCGCGGCGGCCCGGGCCGCGCTGCGCGAGCCGTTCCGACTGGAACGCGACGGTGCCTTCCGCTTCGTCCTGCTGCGCCGGGGCGATGCGGACGCCGTGCTGCTGACGGCCGGGCACCACATCGGCACCGACGCCACCTCCAACTGGCTGATCGTCCGCGACCTGCTGCACGGCTACCGCCGGCTGGTCGGCGACGCGGCGGGCGGCCCCACCGCGGCGGAGACGCTCACGACGGCCGAGCCCGCGCCGCCGAAGGGCAGCTACGCCGACCACGTGGCCAAGGAACGCACGGTGCTGGACTCGCCGCGCGGGGCCCGGATGGAGCAGTACTGGCACCGGGCCTGCGCGGACGCCGCCCCCGCCGAGCTGCCCACCGACCGCCCCCGGCCGGCGAGTTCGAGCCGCACCGGCGCCACCCACCACCTCGACCTGGCGGACGGCCGGGTCGAGGCGCTGCGCGAACTCGCCCGCGGCAGCGGCGTCTCTCTGTTCTCGGTGCTGCTCGGGACCTTCCAGAGCCTGCTGCACCGCTACACCCGGCAGAACGGGTTCCTGATCGGCTGCCCGACCACGACCCGGACGAGCCCGGTGGTCCGCGAGGTGGTCGGCAACTTCGTCAACACCCTCGTCTTCCGCGGCGACTTCACCCCCGGCACGACCTTCCGCGAGGCCGCCGAGGCGGCCGACCGTCAGGTGAAGGCCGGGCTCGGTTCGGCCGCCTACCCGTTCGAGCTGCTGACCCGCACGGTCAACCGGCCGCGCACCGGCGCCGGCTCCTCGCTCTGCCGGATCACCTTCAACCTGGTCGGGACAGCCACCCCCGAGCCGCTGCTGCGGCTGCTGCTGGACGCCGACGGCGGCCGTCCGGCCGAGTTCGCCGGACTCACCGTCGCCCCGTTCGAACTCCCGCAGGCCGAGGGCCAGCTGGACCTCGCGGTGAGCGTGCGGCAGAGCGCCTCCTCGCTCGCGGTGGACTTCCGCTACGACGTGGACCTGTTCGACCCGGCCACCGTCGAGCGCTTCGCCGGGCACTTCCTGCGGGCGGTCGACGCGGCGCTGGCCGACCCCGACGCCCCGGTGGCCCGGCTGCGCCTGGTCGACGGTGCCGAACTGGCCGGGCTGATGGGCCTCGGCGCGGAACCCGCACCGCGACGGAGGGCCCGCCGTGGCTGAGCCCTCGGAACTCCCCGCCCTCCCCGAGCTGCCCGGGGTCACCCACCGGACACTGCGGGTGGCCGGGCGCTCCATGCACGTCGCGGAGGCCGGCGAAGGCCCGCTGGTCCTGCTGCTGCACGGCTTCCCCGAGCTCTGGTACTCCTGGCGCCACCAGCTGACCGGCCTGGCCGCGGCCGGGTTCCGGGCCGTCGCCCCCGATCTCCGCGGCTACGGCCGGACGGACTCCCCCGCCGGGGCGGACCAGTACACGATCCACCACCTGGTCGGCGACGTCGTCGCCCTGATCGGGGCGCTCGGCGAGCGCCGGGCGGTACTGGCCGGGCACGACTGGGGCTCGCAACTCGCCTGGCACACCGCGCTGATGCGCCCGGACCTGGTCCGGGGCGTGGCCGGGATGAGCATCCCCTACCGCCCCCGGGCCGGCCTGCCGCCGCTGCCGGCCGCGCGGCGCGCCATGGGCGAGCGCTTCTACATGCTGTACTTCCAGGAACCCGGCCCCGCCGAGGCCGAGTTGGGCCGGGACGTACCGGCCGGACTGGTCCGGCTGCTGGCCGGCACCTCCGGGGGCGCGCCGGCGTTCGACCCCGCCGTCCCCGCGGACGGCGGCTTCCTGGACCTGTTCCCGGCCGGCGCCCGGCGACCGGACTGGCTGACCGCGGACGACCTCGCCGTGTACGCGGGCGAGTTCGCCCGCACCGGCTTCACCGGCGGCCTCAACTGGTACCGCAACCTGCACCGCAACTGGGAACTCACCGCGCCGCTCAACCGGGCCCGGATCGCGCCGCCCGCGCTCTACCTGGCCGGGGACCACGACTTCGTCGTCCGGGACCTCGACCACTCCCGGCTCGCCGACGACCTCCGGCTGTGGGCGCCCGGACTGCGGGAGGCCCTGATCCTCCCCGGCTGCGGGCACTGGACCCAGCAGGAACGGCCGGACGAGGTCACGGCCGCACTCGCCGGGTTCGCCTCCGCGCTCGACTGACCACCCTTCCCCGCCCACCACACCGACACCACCTCGACCACCACCCCGACCGACCCTTCCGATGGAGATGTCCACCATGAGCACCACCGCGCCCGCCGCCGAACTGACCACCTGGCTGACCGACCGGGTCGCCTTCTACCTGGAGATCCCGGCCGAGCAGATCGCCCCGGACGTCAAGCTGGTCGAGTACGGCCTGGAGTCCGTCTACGCGCTGGCCCTGTGCGGCGACGTCGAGGACGAGTACGGGATCGAGGTCGAACCGACCCTGGCCTGGGACTACCCGACGGTCGAGGCCCTGGCCGGCCTGCTCCGGGAGCGCCTGGCCACCTCGGCGACCCCGGCCTGACCCGGACGCGACGGAAACAGGAGGCCGGTCACATGCGCGCAGCCGTCACCCGTGCGGGGAAGCTCGTCGTCGAGGAGGTCCCCGACCCGGTGCCCCGGGCCGGGCAGGTGCTGGTGCGCACCCTGGCCTGCGGGATCTGCGGTTCCGACCTGCACGCGCTCGACGACCCCGAGGCGTTCAACGACGTCGTCCGGCGTTCCGGCGGGACGGCGCACGACATCCGCGACGGGCTGGTGCTCGGGCACGAGTTCGCCGCGGAGATCGTCGACTACGGCCCCGGCACGGTCGGGGCGCTGCCGGTCGGCACCGTGGTCTGCGGACCGCCGATCGGCGCCGGGCCGCAGGGCACCGGGATCGTCGGTTACACGCCGGCCTACCCCGGCGGCTTCGGCGAGTACATGATCCTCTCCGAAGCCTTCACCCTGCCGGTGCCGAACGGGCTGGACCCGCGCACGGCCGCGCTCACCGAACCGTTCTCGGTGGCGGCGCGCGCGGTGCGGCGGGCCGAACTCGCGCCCGGGACGGTCACCATGGTGATCGGCCTGGGCCCGGTCGGGCTGGCCGTGGTGGCGGTGCTCAAGGCGCGCGGCCACGGCCCGGTGGTCGCGGTCGACTTCTCCCCCCGGCGCCGGGCGCTGGCCGCGCAACTGGGCGCGGACCTGCTGATCGACCCCGCCGCCGAGTCCCCGTACGACCGGTGGACCTCGCTCGGGGTGATCCCCGGCATGATGGACCGGATGGCCGCCGAGTACCGGGGCCTGCGCCCCACCGAGGCCGCCGTCTTCGAGTGTGTCGGCGCCCCCGGCATGCTCGCCCGGGTCGTGGAGGGCGCCCCGGCCGCCGCCAGGATCGTCCTGGTCGGCGTCTGCCTGCGCCCCGACCCCATCGACCCCGGGCTGCTCGCCAACAAGGAGCTGGATCTCAGGGGCTCCTTCGGCAGCAGCCCGGCCGAGTACCGGCAGACCCTGCGAGAGATCGCGGAGGGCCGGATCGACGCCGGCGCCGTCATCACCGGCGTCACCGGCCTGAACGGGCTGACCGGAGCCATCGCCGAACTCGGCGAGCCGGACCGCCACGCGAAGATCGTCGTGGATCCTTCGCTGGACCGTGCAGCCATTCGGTGAACGCGATCCGACACATCTGGAGGACCAGTGATCACTGAGCCGACCTATCGGCGACTGCTCGACCTGTTCGACCGCGACCAGGTGCCCTACCGATTGATGGACCATCCGCCGGAGGGCCGAACCGTCCACGCCAGCGAACTGCGGGGTCACAAGCTCTCCGCGGCCGCGAAATGCATGGTCGTCACCGTGACCAGAACCGGCGCGACACCCTCGCACCGGCACGTGCTCGCCGTCATTCCCGGTGACCGCCGGGTCAAGCTCAAGCAGGTGGCCCGGGCCTGCGGCGGCGGCCGGGCCCAGTTCGCCGACCAGGGCACCGCCGAGCAGCTCGGCGGGACGGTGAGCGGAACGATCACCCCCTTCTCGTTCCACACCGAGCTCGAAGTCCTCGCCGACCCGGCCCTCTTCGAGGAGCCCGAGCTCTACTTCAACGCGGCCAGGCTGGACCGCTCGGTCGCCATACCGGCCGCGGACTATCTGCGCGTCGCCGCCCCGCAGGTGGTCACCATCACCTGATCCGGCGGCGGATCCGGCCGGTCGGCGCGCCTTCACCCCAGGGGCGCCGACCGGCCAATTCTCATTAACCATTGCGACGGCACCCCCGTCCCCCGCTTTGCCGCGGCCGCGGATTACCAAGAGATAACCAAGAGATCCCGTTCCGCTTGACTACCCAGCGCCCGGTACCAGAGACTCAGAGCGAGGTCGGCAAGGTTTCAACCGGGGGATTGACACGCCGTGCGCACTCTTCGCGCAAGGCCATTTCATGCTGCCCGCGCGCATTCCCTGACGATCAACCCATTTTTCCACTCCGCGCGACATTTTGGACGACCAGGGAATGCTCAGATCGCTCGGCCTTGATGCGTTGACCGAAGCCGTGTACAAGGAAATGCTCAAGGCGCCGACGAGCGGCACCGCCGCCATCGCGCAGCGGCTCGGCCGACCCGAGACCGAGATCCGCTCCGCCATGGACGAACTGGCCCGGCTGCTGCTGGTCCGGCCGTCCTGGCAGGAGCCCGGGGCACTGCGGCCGGTGGAGCCCGAGGCCGGACTGCGGTCCCTGCTCGACCGCCGCGAGGCCGAGCTCCAGCGCCGGCTGGAGGAGGTCGAGTACGGCCGGCGCGAGCTGGCCCAGGTGGTCGCCGACTACGCGGACCTCACCAACACCCGGCAGCATCCGGACAGTGAGGTCCTCACCGGGATCGACGCCGTCCGGCTGCGGATCGAGTCGCTGGCATCCGGCTGCGTCGAGGAGGTCATGGGCTTCGTCCCCTCCGGGGCGATGTCCCCCGCGAACATCGAGGCGAGCCGCCCGCTGGACACCTCGGTCCTGTCCCGCGGCGTCCGGATGCGCTCGATCTACCTGGAGAGCATCAAGAACGACAACGACACCATGGCCTACGCCCGCCGGCTCACCGAGCAGGGCGCCCAGGTCAGGGTCGCGCCGACGCTGCCGCCCCGCATGGTGATCTACGACCGCGCGACCGCGATCGTCCCGGTCGACCCGGAGCAGAGCCGCAAGGGCGCCCTGGTGCTGCGCGGCCACGGCGTGGTCAGCGCGCTCTGCGAACTCTTCGAACGGGTCTGGCAGAGCTCGCAGCCGGCCGTCGACACGCCCGCCACCGCGGGACCGGGGCTGTCGCCGCGCTCCCAGGCGATCGTGGTCCTGCTCGCCAAGGGCTACACCGATGAGATGATCGCCCGCCGGCTGGACGTCTCGGTCCGCACCGTTCGCCGGGAAACCGCCGATCTGGCAGCCCAGTTGGGCGCCCGGACGAAGTTCCAGGCCGGAATGATGGCCCTGCTCCAGGGCTGGGTCGACCCGGGCCTCGTCGGCTGAAATCCCCCCGGTGGCCACACCCTGCCACGTCACGGTCCTGACGGCCGTCACACCTGCCCCCCGCCGAAATGTGCGCACAGAATCGCTGCTGGGCGGAAATCCGGCACACCGGTGCCGGATTCCCCCGCCCGTCGGCACATCGTCCACAAACAGCAGGGGGAGACATGCACCTCGGTGTCCTGGGTCCGGTGGAGGTCCACGACGACGACGGCAGGATGGTCGAACTGCCCGGCACGAAGGTGCACACCGTGCTGGCCACGCTGATCCTCGCCGGCGGGCAGACCGTCTCGGACGACCGGCTGAGCAGCATGCTGTGGGCCTGGGACCCCCCGGCCACGATGAGCGCGCAGATCTACACCTACGTCTCCCGGCTGCGCAAGCGGCTCGGCCCCGACGTCGAACTGATCCGCCGCCCGCGCGGCTACCTGCTGCGGGCCGACCGGGCCGGGCTGGACCTCACCGAGTTCGAGCGCTCCGCCGGGGCCGGCCGGACGGCACTGGCCGGCCGGCGCTGGGCCGAGGCCGCCCGCGAACTGCGCGGCGCGCTGGACCTGGTGCGCGGCCCCGCCCTCACCAATGTCACCGAGCACCTCGCCGACGTCGAGCGGCCGCGCCTGGAGGAGCTGCACCTCGCCGCCCTGGAGGACTGGTTCGAGGCCGAGCTGGCGCTCGGCCGCCACCACCGGTTGGTGCCCGACCTGACCAGCCTGACCGCCGAGCACCCGATGCGCGAGCGGATGCGGGCGCAGCTGATGACCGCCCTCTACCGCTGCGGTCGGCAGTCCGACGCGCTCGCCGTCTTCCACTCCGGGCGCCGGATCCTCGCCGAGGAGCTCGGCGTCGACCCCGGCGAGGAGCTGACCGGCGTCCACATGGGCGTGCTGGACGGCAGCCTCGGGCAGAACGCGCCCGAACCGGCGCCCGAACCGGTCGCGCTGCGGCCCGCCGCCCCCGCCATGCTGCCGCCGGACCTGCCCGACTTCACCGGCCGTCAGGACGAACTCGACCAGTTGCTCGGCCTGGTGGAGCCGCACCCGATCGCCCGCACCCGGCGCGCCTTCCTCACCGGCCCGGCCGGCATCGGCAAGTCCGCGCTCGCCGTGCACGCCGCGCACCTGCTGCGCGAGCGGTTCCCGGACGGCCAGCTGTACGCCGACCTCGGCGAGGGCGGGTCCGAGGACCTGGCCGCGGTACTGACCTGCTTCCTGCGCGCGCTCGGCGTCGAACCGGCCGCCCGCGACCTCGGCGCGGACGAACTCACCCGGCTCTACCGCACCCACAGCGCCGGCCGCCGGCTGCTCGTCCTGATCGACAACGCGCCCGGCACCGGCCGGATCACCGCGCTGATGCCGACCGGACCCGACGCGGCCGTCATCGTCACCAGCCGTCGGCACCTGACCGGCGCCTCGGCCCGCGACACCACCGTGCTCGCGCCGTTCACCGAGGACGAGTCGACGGCCCTGCTCGCCGCCGTCGCCGGGGAGCGGATCGGGGCCGACCCGGGGGCCGCCCGGGAGATCACCGCCGCCTGCGCCGGACTGCCGCTGGCCGTCCGGATCGCCGGAGTCCGGCTGGCCGCCCGGCCGTTGTGGTCCGCGGCCCGGCTGGCCGACCGGCTGACCGACCCCCGCACCCGGCTCGACGAGCTGAGCTTCGGCGAACTCCGGGTCCGCGACAGCCTGCTGCGCTCACTGGACGGCGTCGGGGAGCGGACCCGGCGGGTCCTGCCCGCGCTGGCGGCGTTCGGCACCGGCGTCTTCCCCGCCGAGGCCGCCGCCCGGCTGCTCCGGCTGCCCGAGGCCGCCGCCGAGAGCGCCCTGGAGGAGCTGGTCGACGCCCGGCTGCTGGAACCCGTCACCGCCGCCGGGCGGTCCGGCGGGTCCGCCTACCGGCTGCCCGAGCTGGTGCTGCTGCTCACCGACGGCCTCCGCGACGACGCCCGGCAGGACTACCCGGACCCCTGGCGCGGCATCGCCCGCGCGGTGGTCAACCTCCGCCCGACGGGCTGAGCCGGACCGGTGCGCCCGGGCCCGGTCGTGGGAACTCCCGCGGCCGGGCCCGGGCGCGTCCGGGCCGGGCTCAGTCGCGGGTCTCCGCCCGGACCGTCGGGCTCAGCACGACCGTCAGGGTCAGCACCAGCAGCACCGCGCCGATCCCCAGCCCGGTCCGGGCCGCCCCGAGGTGGGCCAGCGCGTAGCCGCCCAGCAGCGAGCCGAGCGCGTTCGCCCCCGAGGTCAGGAAGGCCGAGGTGCCCATCACCCGCCCCTGCAGCTCCTCCGGCGTGGTCCGGGCCATGTAGACGCTCGCGGAGACGTTGAACACGCTCGCGACGAACATCACCACCGTCGCCACCGCCGCGATCACCACCACCTCGTGCTGGACGGCCAGCAGCGGGATCAGGACCAGCCAGATCACATGGCCGAGCACCGCCGTGGTGTACAGGCCGAACCGCGCCGACCACCAGCCCGCGGCCAGCGCGCCCAGCAGGGCGCCGGTCCCGCCGACCGCCGACACCACGCCCAGCACGGTCGGGGTGCCGCCGTTCTCCTTGATCACCACCATCAGGGTCAGGCCCAGCACCTGGAAGACCAGGTTGCTGCCGGCGAAGACGCCCGTCATGATCCGCAGGAAGCGCCGCCGCCAGAGCCAGACCAGGCCGTCCTTGACGTCCACGTGCAGCCGCTTGGGCGGCTCCGTCCTGACCGGGCGCAGATCCCGGCGGATCAGCAGCAGGCAGGCCAGCGCGACCGCGTTGAGGACCGCCGTCAGGGCGAACGGCAGCCAGCGGACCAGGGTGAACACCAGACCGCTGAGCGGTTGCCCGAGCAGGCCGATCGCCGCGCCCCGGGCCTGGTTCTGCGACAGCGCCGCGGGCAGCTGGCCGACCGGGACGACACTGCGCACGGCCGCCTGTTCGGCGGTCCCGTACAGGATGCCCAGGGTGCCCTCGACGAAGGCGGCGGCCAGTACCAGCGGCAGCCACACCTCCCCGCGCCAGGCCGCCACCGCCACGGCGGCGAAGGCGAGCAGCCGGACCAGGTCGCACCAGAGCATCACCCGGCGGCGGTCCCAGCGGTCCACCAGCGCCCCGGCCGGCAGCTGGACCAGCAGGTTGGGCAGGGTCGCGGCGAAGCCCACGGCACCGGTGGCGGTCGCCGAACCGGTCTGCCAGAGCACCAGCATCGGGTAGGCCACCATGCTGACGGTGGAGCCGAAGCGGGAGACTCCCGCGCCGATCCAGAGCCGGAGGAAGTCCTTGTTCGCGCGCAGCGGCTGATCGGGTCGCGGATCGTTCCGGCCGTCGGCGTCGGTCGCCCCGGGGGCGATCAGGTCGGTCATGTCCGGAGTCTGGCCATCACGCCTATCCCGTCCCTATACGGCGTACGGCCGGAGCGCGACGGACGGGACCCGCCGGGACGGACGGGATCCCACGGTCCCGGGCCTCACCGGACCGGGTCCGGCGCGAATATCGGCCGGGTATAGAGCCCCCGGCGATCCTGTCCGGCGGCCACCGGTCCGGGTGGCACCGAGCGATGCGAAGGGGCCTCCGACGATGGGTGCGGGCGCTGGCTGGAAGCCGTACGAGATCTACCCGGGGACCGGAGCGGCCGGCGTCGACGGGCTGCTGTCCCGGCTCGCCGCCGAAGGCGACCCGGAGGCGCTGCTCGACCGGGAGAAGGCGCTGGTGTTCCGCGGCTTCGGCGTGACCGAGGAGCGGGTCGACGAGGTACTGGACCGGTTGCTGCCCAACCGGCTCGCCTATGTGCACGGCAACTCCCCGCGCACCAAGGTCGGCAAGAACGTCTACACCTCGACCGAGTACCCGGCCGAGTTCACCATCTCGATGCACAACGAGCTCTCCTACGCCCACAGTTGGCCGAGCCGGCTGGCCTTCTGCTGCGTCACCGCGGCCGGGACCGGCGGCGCCACCCCGGTGGTCGACGCGGCGCTGTGGCTGGAGTCGCTGGACGACGCGGTGCGCGAGCGCTTCGCCGGCGGCGTCCGCTACACCCAGAACCTGCACGGCGGCCTCGGCCTCGGCAAGAGCTGGCAGGACACCTTCGAGACCGACGAGCGCGACCGGGTGGACTCCTTCCTCGCCGCCGCGGGCGCCGGGGCCGAGTGGCGCCGGGACGGCGGCCTCCGGGTCACCCAGCACCGCCCGGCCACCGTCCGCCACCCGCGCACCGGCGCCGAGGTGTGGTTCAACCAGTCCGACCAGTGGCACCCCGCCGCCCTCGGTGACGAGACCGCCGCCGCCCTGGCCCGGCTGCTGCCGGCGGACCAGCTGCCGCAGTCGGTGACCTTCGCCGACGGCTCGCCGATCCCGGCCGAGGACGTGGTCCAGGTCCGCGACCGGGGCCTCGCCGCGGCGGTCGACGTCGACTGGCGCCAGGGCGACGTCCTGCTGATCGACAATGTGCTGGTCGCACACGGACGGCGCCCGTTCACCGGGGCCCGCCGGGTCCTGGTGGCCATGTCGGACTGACCGCCGGACCACCCCCCCTGGCAACACCCTGCCATGGCAGCACCATGGCTCCGGGATCTGCTGACACCCCGTTCCGCCCCGTGTGAGGATCAATACCAGACGGCAGGAAACGCGACGAAACACGCGAAACCGCCGCGAACACATTGGATCTGGTGCATCGCCGACACCGACGCACCGACACTGGGGGTTCCATCGTGACCAGCACCGCCTTCCTCGCCCGCCGCCTCTTCCCGGCCGCCGGCCTCCTGCTCGCCGCCGCCGTGGTCACCGGGCCCGCCGCCGTCACCGCGGCCACCCACTCCTCGACCACCACCGCCGGCGTCGCCGACGACCTGGGCGTCACCGCAGCCGTCGAGGCCGCGCCGGGCGGCACCGTCGTCGTCGCCATGAACAACGGCTGGGACTGACCTGCGGAAAAGCCGTAGAGTCCGGTGTGCCGGGGGATTGCGCCCGGCCCCGGACCACCGCCCGGAGCACCACCCGGGGAACGCTCCGGACACCCGTCCGGAAGGCGGTCGGGGAACGACCCGGGCAGCGGCCCGGCCGGCGGTCGGGGAGGGGATCCGGGTGACGTCGGTGAGCGGGACCGCAGCACCGGCCAGACGGCAGTACCGGGGGCCGGCCGCACCCGACCTGTGGCGCGCCGGCGCCCACCTCGCCACCGACGGCCTCGCCGCGCTCGCCGGGCTCACCGTCCTGCTCACCCTGGTGGCCGGGATCTGCCTGCTGCCGGTCGCCCTGACCGGCCTGCCGGTCGTCCTCCTGGCGGGCCGGGCCCTGCACCTCCTCGCCGCCGCCGAACGCGCCCGGCACACCGCCACCGGCGGCCCCGACCTCCCCGCCCCACCGCTCCCCCGGCTCTCCGCCGCGGCCCCGCTGCGCTCCGCCCGCGCTCTCGCCACCGACCGCGGCACCCGGCGGCAGGCCGGCTACTTCCTCGCCCTGCTGCCGCTGTCCGTGCTCACCAACGGCGGCGCGGTCCTCGCCTGGGCCGCCCCGCTCACCCTGCTCGCCCTCCCCGCCTACTGGTCCCGGCTGCCCGACGGCCACGCCGTGCTCGGCCCGCTCACCGTGGACAGCACCGGAACCGCCCTGCTCGTGGCCCTCGTCGCGGCCCTCACCGGCCTCTTCGTCTCCCCGCCGGCGGTCCGGGCCCTGCGCGCCCTCGACACCGCCCTCGCCCGGGCCCTGCTCGCCCCGCCCCGGGACCAGCAACTCACGCTCCGGGTCGAGGAACTGACCGAGAGCCGGGCCCAGCTGGTACGCGCCGTCGAGGAGGAACGCCGCCGGATCGAACGCGATCTGCACGACGGCGCCCAACAGCGCCTGGTCGCCCTCTCGATGACCCTCGGCCGCGCCGTCTCCCGGCTGCGGAGGAGCGGCGACGACGACACCCGGCAGATCGTCGAACAGGCCCGCGCCGACGCCCGCGCCGCCATCGCCGAACTGCGCGACCTGGCCCGCGGCCTGCACCCGCCGGTGCTCACCGACCGGGGCCTGGAGGCCGCGCTCTCCGCCGTCGCCGCCCGCTCCCCCGTCCCGGTCCGGCTGGACGTCCGGGCCGAACCGCGCCCGCCCGCGACCGTCGAGGCCGTCGCCTACTTCGTGGTCAGCGAGGCGCTGACCAACGTCGCCAAACACGCCCGGGCCCGCAACGCCTGGGTGGAGATCCGCCGGGCCGGCGACCGGCTCACCGTTACCATCGGCGACGACGGTCGTGGGGGCGCCGACCCCGCCGGGGGCAGCGGACTCTCCGGACTGGCCGGACGGGTCGCCGCCGTGGACGGCCGGCTGCGGGTGACCAGCCCCGCGGGCGGACCGACCCTGATCGAAGTGGATGTGCAATGCGGGTAGTGATCGCCGAGGACTCCACCCTGCTGCGGCAGGGCATCGCGCTGCTGCTCACCGAGGCCGGCCTGGAGGTCGTCGCCGCCGTCCCCGACGGCGAGGCCCTGCTGCGCGCCGTCGCCGAGCACCGGCCCGACGTCGTCGTCACCGACGTCCGGATGCCGCCGACCTTCGTCGACGAGGGCCTGCGTGCCGCGCTCGCGATCCGCGCCGAGCGGCCCGGGACCGGGGTGCTCGTGCTCTCCCAGTACGTCGAGGAGCGGTACGCCGTCGAACTGGTCGGCAGCGGCGGCAGCGGCATCGGCTACCTGCTGAAGGACCGGGTCGACGACGTCGACGACTTCGTCGCGGCCCTGGAGCGGATCGGCGCCGGCGAGACCGTGCTCGACCCCGAGGTGGTCAAGCAGCTGCTGGCCCGCGGCGGCCGGCGCGACCCGCTGGCCGCGCTGAGCGCCCGCGAGCTGGACGTGCTGAAGCTGATGGCCGAGGGCGCGTCCAACACCGACATCGCCGAGGGCCTGACGATCAGCATGAGCGCCGTCGGCAAGCACATCAACAGCATCTTCACCAAGCTCGACCTGCCGAAGGTGGACGGCGGGCACCGCCGGGTGCTGGCCGTCCTGCGCTACCTGGGAGCCTGAGATCACTACCGCGCCCGGCCCGAACGGGACCGCGCCCGCCCGGACCCGGTGGATCGTCACCGCCGGGCTCGCCGTCCTGGCCCTCTCCGTCGCCGCCGCCTCCTGGGGGATCGTCTCGCTGCTCTCCTCCGAGCGCCACTACTCCGAGACCCTGCGCGCCGACGCCGCCGACAGCAGCCGGCTGCGGATCGAGTCCGGCAGCGCCGGGGTCGTCCTGACCCCGGGCGACGACTCGCTGGTGCGGGTCTCGGCGAGCAGCGGCTACGTGGGGACGCCGCCCGGCGTCACGGTCACCACCGCCGACGGCGAGGTGCTGGTCCGGGCCGCGTGCGGGACGGTGTGCTCCCTGCAACTGCGGGTCACCGTGCCGGCCGGGCTGGCCGCCTCGGTCGAGTCCTCCACCGGCGAGATCGCCGCGAGCGGACTCGGCGGGGCACTGGATCTGACCAGCCGCAGCGGGGCGATCGACGTCGTCGGCTCGGCCGGTCCGCTGGCGCTGCGCAGCGACTCGGGCAGCGTGACCGTCACCGCGAGCCGCTCGCCCGGCGTCCGGATCACCACCGGACAGGGCACGGTCCGGGCCGCCTTCGCGGCCCCGCCCACCGGTGTGGAGATCACCACCGGCGACGGCGGCGCCGACCTCTCGGTGCCCGGCGGGGCCGAGTACTCGATCGACGCCCGCAGCGCCGCGGGCACCCCGCCGCAGATCAACCTGCCGGTCGACCGCAACGCCACCCGCACGATCACGGTCCGCACCGCCGCTGGCGCGATCACCATCCACTAGTCAGTCGGAGCCGGTCTCCCGCAGCTCCGCGACGACGCGCTCGACCACCGTCATGGCGTTCAGGGCGCGCGGGAAGCCGGCGAACGGCACGATGTGCGTGACCGTCTCGACCACCTGCTCGACCGTCAGGCCCACCGTGAACGCGGCCCGGACGTGGGCGGCCAGCTGGGGTTCGGCGTCGCCGAGGGCGGCGAGCACGCCGAGGGTGAGCAGTTGGCGCTCCGGGGTGGTCAGGCCGCCCCGGGCGTAGATGTCCCCGAACGCGAACTCCACCGCGTACCGGGCGAGGTCCGGCGCGATGCCGTCGACCGCGTCGAGGTGCGGGGTGTGTCCTCCGGTGATCCGGGCCATCACGGCCAGGCCCCGGTCCAGCCGGTCGTCAGTGGTCGGCGGCGTACTCAACGCTCTCCTCCAGGGTGCGGTCCGGTCCGGTGGTCGGGACCGGGCGGCGGACAGTGACCAGGCCGGGCGGCGCGGTCACCCGGGCCCCCGCCGGGACGTCCTCGACGACGAGGGCCCCGGCGCCGATCAGCGCGTCGTCGCCGATCATGACCGGTCCGAGCACGGTGGCGCCGGCGCCCAGCACCACCCGGTCGCCGACGACGGGGTGCCGCCGGGCGCCGGGGGCCCGGCCGTTGTCGCGCCACCAGCCCACGGCGCCCAGGGTGACCTGGTGGTAGATGGTGACGTCGTCGCCGACCACCGCCATCTCTCCGATCACCACACCGGCGCCGTGGTCGACGAAGACCCGCCGGCCGAGCGTCGCCCCGGGGTGGATCTCCACCCCGCCGGACGCCAGCCGGCCCAGGTTGCCGACCAGCCGGGCGGCCAGCCGGTGCCCGCGCAGGTGCAGCGCGTGCGCGAGCCGGTACGTCCACAGCGCGGGCAGCGCCGGGTGCAGCAGCGCCTCCCGGCGCCGCCGCACCGACGGGTCCCGGGCCACGATCACGCCCAGGTCCTCGCGGACGGTCGCGACCGCCCGGGCGAGCGACCGCTCAGGACGTCGCCCGGGCATACGCCCGCTCCCACTCCTCGGCCGCGCCGGCGTCCGGGAACACCGTCACCACCAGGTCGTCGGGGCCGAGCGCCGCCGCCGTCTCCCAGGCCACCCGCCAGTTGGCGGCGGCCGAAGTGCCGATCCGCAGCCCGGTGCGGGCCTCGAAGCGGACCATCGCGTCCAGGGCCGCGCCGTACTCGACGCCGCGGTGGTCCGCGTCGGCGGCCAGGCCCGCCACGAAGGGCTGGCGCACCCCGTGGCCCAGGCCGCCGGAGCCGGCGAACTTGGTGAGCCCGTTCGGCGGCCCGTCGGTGCCGTAGGGCATCTCGGCCGGGGTGTTGCCGAGGACGACCAGGTCCGGGAACTCCCGGCGCAGCGCCCGGGCCACCCCGGTGAGGGTGCCGCCGGTACCGATCGCCGCCACCCAGTGGGTGGGCCGGCGGCCGTCCAGCCGGGCCAGGATCTCCTGGCCGGTGGTCCACTCGTGGACGGCCACGTTGGCCTCGTTGCGCATCTGGTGCAGCAGCGTCCAGGACGGGTCCTCGGCCTTGACGGCGAAGGCCCGGTCGATGATCCCGGCGATGCCGAGTTCCACCGGGACCGGGTCGACCCGCACCCCGCTGGCGGTGATCTGCCGCAGCCAGCTGTCCGGAATCGTGCTCGGCACGGCGAACCGCATCGGGATCCCGGTGATCCGGCCGAGCTGCCCGAAGGAGCGGACCAGACTGCCGCCGGAGTAGTCCAGCAGCTTCAGCGGCCCGGGGCCCTCGTGCTCCAGCACGGCGCGGCAGAGCAGCGCGTACGCCACCCGGTCCTTGACCGAGCCGGTGGGGTTCTCGAACTCGCACTTGGCGACGATCCGGGCGCCGCCGACGGGCGCCGGGCAGTCCAGCAGGGTGGTGCCGCCGAGCCGGGCCTTGAAGTAGCGCAGGCCGGGGTGGCGCTCCAGGACGGCGGTGTCGTCCGGGAGGCCGGCGGCGCCGGCGGTGACCGGTTCGGTCATCCGCGGCCCCCCGGCCACCGCCGCCGGTGCCTCGTCGGTGCTCGTCATGCGTCCACCTCCTCGCGGGGCCGTTTGCGGAACAGCACGTGCAGGGTCATCCGGAACACCGGGCGGCCCGAAGCGTCGGTGAGTTCGCACCGGTGCCGCAGCACGGAGCAGTCCGGGCGGCTGAGCGAGGGGCCGGGCTCGCCGACCACGGTCGCGCTGCCGCGCAGCACGTCGCCGGGCCGCACCGGGCTGAACCAGCGCAGTTCGTCGACGCCGGGCGAGGCCGCGACCGCGGCCCCGCTGAGCAGACCGTCGACGTAGAGCCGCTGGAACATGGCGGCGGTGTGCCAGCCGCTGGCGATCAGCCCGCCGAAGCCGTGCTGCCGGCCGCCCTGCTCGCCGAGGTGGAACGACTGCGGGTCGAACTCGGCTGCGAACGCCAGCAGTTCGTCCGCGGTGACCTCGACACTGCCGAGGTCGAAGGTGTCGCCGGGGGCGAAGTCCTCCGCGTAGCGCATCCCGTCCCCCATCAGTCGACGCCGGCGAGGAAGTACTTGTCGGCCACGCGGCGCAGCGTGCGGAAGTCCTCGATGTCCAGGTTCTGGACGTCGACCGGGACGTCGGTGAGCCGGCCGAGCAGGTAGACGAACTCGGCGAAGGCCAGCGAGTCGACCAGCCGGTTCTCGATCAGGTCGAGGTCCGGGTCGATCTCGGTGTACTGCGGATTCTTGTCCAGGATCCACTGCTCCAGCCGCTGCAGGGGCGTCGGCACGGTGTCCTCCTCGCTCTCGGTGCCGTCCGGGGCCGGACGGTCCTGTCTGGTGGTACGGGTGGGGCTGGAGACGGCCATCGCGACCGCGTAGTCCCCGTCGTGGCTGATGCTGATGTCGATGGCGTGCACGCCCGCCTCCTCGGCGAGCGCGGCGATCCGGCCGCTGAGCGCCGCCCGGGGGGCGCCGCCGGGGAGCCGGCTGACCTCGACCTCCAGCCACGGGAGCGCGATGTCGCGGGCCCGGAGCAGTTTGAAGACCGCCTCCTTGGCGGCGATCCGCCCGCTCGCGGTGAGCAGGTCGAGGCCCACCGCGGTGGCGCTGTCCGCGAGTTCGCGCGCGGTCAGCATGGTGGTCAGAATGCCGGGACCGTGGTCGCGCAGGAGGTCCCGGACCCGGTCGGTGCGGACGATGTCCACCCCGACCCGGACCGCCCCCTCGGCGGGGATCCCGTCGGTGCCCCGGAGCGGCCTCGGCCTAGCCGACATCGGCCCGCGCACGGGCGACGGCGGTGAGAGCCGCGTCCCAGTCCCCGGCGAAGTGGTCGGCCAGCGCGTGCACCCAGCGTTCGAAGCCGAACCCGACGCAGCTGGTGAAGGCCGGTCCGTCCTGCCCGGCGAGGCCGATGTCGCAGCGCTCGCCGAAGAAGTTGCGGTGGGTGTTGACCGAGGCGATGGCCGTGCCGCCGTACAGGAACTCGTACTTGACCGGGATCAGCCGCTGCATCAGGGCGCGCGGGCCCTCCCGGTCGAAGAACGGGTCGGTCGCGGCCTCCTTGACCACCGGCAGGCCGATCGCGCGGGCGAACCGCTCGGTGAGGTCCGCGTAGTGGTCCACGTGGCGCTGGGCGAACTCGGCGCTGCCGAGCGCCACCACCTCGCGCATCCGGAACGACATCAGCCGGCGCAGCCCGTCGTAGTGCTCCTCGTTGCGGAAGCACTGGCCGACCAGGGTGACCGCGGTGTCCTCCGCGAGCACGGTGCCGGCGTGGCCCAGGTAGACGCCGTAGCAGACGGTGGAGGGCAGGGCGAGCGCCGCCGGGTCCAGGTCCGCCCCCGGGACGGCCCCGGCGGCGGCCGCGGCGGCAGGTGCCGGGCGGCCGTCGGCGAGGTCGAACCTGCTGGCGACCAGCGCCAGTTGGGGGAAGTTCTGGTAGAAGTCGAGCTTGGCCAGCCCGGCCACCGGCAGCAGGGCCGGGGCCGTCATCGGGCGGGCGCCGTCACGCAGCGCCCACTCGCGGAAGGTCTCGTCCAGCAGCCGGACCAGCTCGGTCGGCTCGGGGCCGAGGGTGGCGAATCCGCCCTCCGTGCTGAACGGGGGGTGCAGGGTTTCGGTCCGCATGCGTCAGACCGCCGCCGGGGCGAGCAGTTCGGCGTCCTTGAAGATGCCGGACTTCACCATGAACGCGACCGGCTTGCGCACCATCTTCCGCTCGAACGCGCGGCGGTTCGGGTCGCGCATGACGGCCGCGCGCACGGCCAGCGGGTCGTCCAGGCCGGCGTCCTCGTAGGCGTTGAGGCTGTAGAAGGAGTGCAGGCAGAACTGGATGTACTCCTTGAGGTAGCGCTCGACCCCGGCCAGCTCCTCCTCGTCCTTGGTCCGCTTCAGCTCCGCGTACAGCAGCGAGACCAGCTCGCGCCCGAAGGCGATGTGCCGGGACTCGTCGCGGTGGTGGATCCGGTTGACCTGGCGGACGGTCTCGGGCAGCGTCGCGTCGTCGGCCATGTAGGCGTTGTAGAAGTCGACGATCTCCTCGAACAGCAGGATCCGCGCGAAGACCAGGAAGTTCTCGGTCGCCTCGTCGCCGGGGACGGTCGTCTTGACCCGCGGGAACGGGTAGATCTTCTTCCCGTAGCGGCGGCAGAACTCGGCGAAGAACCACATGTGCTCGTTCTCCTCACCGATGAAGTGGTGGAAGAACTCCGAGGGCGCCTCGAATCCGGGCATGTGCACCCGGTTGACGACCTCGATCAGCAGCTCACGGATTCCGTGCACATTGAGGCTGTAGAAATTGACGCTCTCCCAGCGGGCGAGCCGCAGCAGCTGCTCCTGGCCGAGTTCGTCGAAGGCCGGCGTGCCGTGGAGGCTGATCAGCTCCTTGCTCATCCACAGCTGGTCGGAGGGGAGTTCCTCCGGCCACTCGAACATCCGGTACGGGTTGTAGTAGTCGTCGATGGACATCCGGCCCAGACGATCCAGAATCTCGCGGAACCGGTCGGATCCTTCGATGGCAGTCTTCATGACCGCGAAGCTCCATTTTCGTTGGGGGAGAATCCATGCACGGGTATCTTCGGGAGCGGCGCTATAGGGCTCCTATATCTCCTCGACGACCGTGCCGCGCACGGAGATCAGCCGCTGGGCGCGGTCGAGCAGTTCCTCCGTGAGGTCCTCCGACGGCTCGCCGTCGACCAGCGCGGTGACCGCGTAGTGGTCGAAGCCCGCCGCCAGCAGTCCGGTCCAGCCGGCCGGGGCGGCCAGCAGGTGGGTGATCCGCTGCCGGTCGACGAGGCCGACCAGCGCGGCGGCGTCCGCGTCCGGGGCGAGCACCGCGCGGGCACCGGTGGTGAGCGCCAGGTGCGCGTCCACCCCGGTGATCCCGGCCACCAGCCAGGCCGCCCGGCCGCCGGAGCCGACGGTCGCCCGTCCGGCCTCCAGCAGCGCGTGCAGCTCCCGGTGGCTCACGGTGACCCGCTCGCCGTCGCGGTCGACCACCCAGGCGGCGCGGTCCGGCGCGGTGGGCGGCAGCGCGGCCGCCCCGTCCACGAGCTCGTCCACGGCCTCGTTCACCGTCCCGTCCGCGAGCTCGTCCGTCACCACCCGGCCGCCGGGGGCGGGCGCGTCGGTGTACACCGCCCCGGCCTGCCAGATGCCGTACAGGGCGGACAGCGGCTCGGCGCCGCCGATGCCGACCTCGTCCCCGGGCCGGACACCCGTGGCGAGCAGCCGCCGGGCGATCCGCCCGGCCCGCGCGGCCAGCTCGCGGTAGCTGACGGCGGCCCCGTCCACGACCACCGCGGTCGCCTCCGGGGCGGCCGCGGCCCGGGCCGCGAACAGCTCCGGGGTGAGCGGCTCCGGGGCCGTCCCGGTCGCGGCCGCGGCCGGCTCCTCCGGCAGGTAGGAGGCGGCGGCGTCCCCGTCCGGGTCGGCGGCCATCGCCTCCAGCACCAGCCGGTACATCCGGCCCAGCCGGTCCAGCTGCTCGGCGCCGATCACGGCGGTCGAGCTGCTGAGGTTGAACTTCCCCCGGTTCGGGACGACGTTCAGGGTGAACTCGTTGACCCCGTCGTTCAGACCCTCGGCGACGTCCACGGTGTCGGTGTCGACATGGTGGAAGTCCAGGTACTCGAAGAGGATCGAGAGCAGCTCACGGGTGTTCCCGGCGGCCCGCTGGATCGCGGGCAGCGGGTAGCGGCGGTGCGACCAGATCTCGGTCTCCCGGGCGTACACCCGCTCCACCAGCTCGCGCCAGGTCGCCGCGCCGCCCCGGGTGGCCGGGAACGGCAGGGTGTTGAGGTGCATGCCCAGCACCCGGTCCGCGCCCGGGGCCTCCAGCCGGCCGTGGTAGACCACACCCGTGTGGAAGGACTCCTCCGCCGACAGCATGCCCAGCACCTTGAGGTGGACGGCGAGCAGCACGCTCTTCATCGAGGTGCGGGCCTCACCGGCCAGCCGGCGCAGCCCCTCCTCCAGGTCCTCGAACGGCACCTGCACGGCGTGGCTCCGCGGCGCGTCCCCGGGCCGCGCCCAGCCCTCCGGGATCGCCACCGGGGTGTGGGTGTCCACCAGGTCCTGCCAGAACTCCTGGTCGCCCGGGTCGGCCAGCGAGGCCAGCTCGGCGGCGACGAAGTCCGCGTAGCGCACGGCGGGCGCCTGGTACGGCGCCGGTTCGGCACCGTCGCGCAGGCTCCGGTAGCACTCCAGCACCTCCATCAGCAGCGAGTTGTAGCTCCAGCCCTCCGAAATGGCGTGGTTGTAGGTGAAGTTGAGCCGCCAGGCGGCGTCCGACTCGACCACGGCCGAGATCCGCATCAGCGGCGCCACCGCCAGGTCGAAGCGGAACTCCTGCTCCTGGCGCAGGTATCCGCGCTTGGCCGCGAGCTGCTCCGCCGTCGGCAGACCGCGCAGGTCGACCGTCCGCACCGGGTACGGCGCGGTGGCGTGCACCAGCTGCATCGGGCGGGCGAAGCCGTCCAGGTGCATCGAGGTGCGCAGGATGTCGTGGCGGGCGACCACGGTGTCCACCGCCCGCTGGAGCGCCGCCGCGTCGAACGGCCGCTCGTCGCGGATCATGAACGAGTTGAGGTTGTGGTACAGGCTCCGCCCGTGCGGCGACCCGGCGGCCAGCATCTCCACCAGCATGCCGGTCTGCACCTGCGACATCGGGTACGCGTCGACCACGTCGGCCGGCAGCTTCGCCCGGTCCCGCCCGTCGATCAGCGCGAACGGCTCCACCGCCCGCACCAGCGACTCCCCGTCCGGCAGGTCGGCCGCCTTCCCGGCCAGCGCGGCGATCGTGCGCAGTTGGAACACGTCCGGGATCGACACGTCGAACCCGGCCGCCCGCAGCGCTCCGACCAGGCGCACCGCCCGCATCGAGTCGCCGCCGAGGTCGAAGAAGCTGTCCTCGACCCCGACCCGCGCCAGGCCCAGCACCTCGGCCCAGATCGCGGCCAGCCGCTCCTCGGCCGGTGTGCGCGGGGCCACGAAGGACGCGGACCCGAAGGCCGCCAGGTCGGGCTGCGGCAGCGCGCTGAAGTTGATCTTCCCGCTGGCGTTCAGCGGCAGCGCGTCCAGCACCACGAAGGCCGACGGCACCATGTACTCCGGCAGGCTCTCCGCCAGGTGCTTGCGCAGTTGCACCGGATCGGCCTCCCGGCCGTCGCCGACCACGTAGGCGATCAGCGACTTCTCGCCCTGCGGGTTGGCCCGCACCACGACCACCGCGTCCAGCAGCTCGACGCACTCGCGCAGCGCCGCCTCGATCTCGCCCAGCTCGACCCGGTAGCCACGGATCTTGATCTGGTTGTCCGCCCGGCTGAGGAACTCGATGCTGCCGTCCGCCAGCCGGCGGCCGAGGTCGCCGGTGCGGTACATCCGCGCCCCGGCCGGACCGAACGGGTCCGGCACGAAGCGCTCGGCGGTCAGAGCGGGCCGGTCCAGGTAGCCGCGGGCCACGCCCGGGCCGCCGACGAACAGCTCGCCCGGCACGCCGACCGGCACCAGGTGCCCGTTCGCGTCCAGCAGGTGGATGCTCAGGTCGTCCAGGTTCGCGCCGAGCAGGCTGCGCGACGGGTGGTCGAAGTCCTCCGGACGCAGCACGTGGTACGTGCAGTGCACGGTGATCTCGGTCGGACCGTACTGGTTCACCAGCGTCGTCCGCTCCAGGCCGACCCGGTCCACCCACGGCCGCAGCTCGGCGACCTCCAGCCGCTCGCCGCCGAACACCACGGCGCGCAGCGCGAGTTCGTCGATCCGCGGATCGCCCGCACCGGCCAGCCCGGCCAGGCCGCGGAAGGCCGACGGGATCTGGCAGAGCACCGTGACCCGCTCCCTGACCAGCAGGTCCAGCAGGTCCTCCGGCGAACGGCCCACCAGCGGTGGCACCATCACCAGGCGGCCGCCGTGCAGCAGCGCGCTCCACATCTCCTGGACGCAGAAGTCGAAGGCGTAGGAGTGCGACTGCGCGCTCACGTCCTCGGCGGTGAAGCCCATCCGCTCCTGGATCGCGGTGAACAGCCGCAGCACGTTGCCGTGCGTCAGCGTCACGCCCTTCGGCAGACCGGTCGAGCCGGAGGTGTAGATCACGCAGCTCAGGTGGTCCGGCGCGGTCGCGGTGACCGGGTCGGTGACCGGCTGCGCCGCCAGCGCGTCCGCCTCCGCGTCCAGGTCCACCAGCGCGCCCCCGAAGGAGCCCGCCAGCCGGGCCGCCGGCTCGCCCCGGCTCACCAGGATCGGCGAGCGGGCGTCGGCCAGCATGTAGCCGAGCCGCTCCACCGGGTTGGCCGGGTCCAGCGGCAGGTACGCCGCACCGGACTTCAGCACGCCCAGCAGGGTCGGGACGAGGTCCTCGTCGCGCTCCAGCGAGACACCGACCACCGCGTCCGGGCCCGCGCCCAGCGCGACCAGACGGTGGGCGAGCCGGTTGGCGCGCTCGTTCAGCTCCCGGTAGGTCAGCCGGGTGCCGCCGCCGCTCAGCGCGACCGCGTCGGGCGTCCGGGCCGCCTGCGCGGCGAACGCCTCGTGCAGGGTGCCGCGCACGGGACGGTCCGCGGTGGCCGTACCGAGCGCCAGCAGCCGCTCCCGCTCGCCGGCCGGCAGGTGGACCGCCGCGGCGTCGCCGAACGGGTCGGCGGCCATCGCCTCCAGCACCGAGCGGTACATCGCGGCCAGCCGGGCCAGCGCCTCCCGGCCGAGCACCTCGGTGGTGGTGTTGAGGGTCAGCGACCCGCCGCCGGCCACCGCGGTGAGCGGGAACTCGGTGGCGCCGTCGCCGAGACCGGCGTCGACGTCGACCGCCCCGGTGTCGACCTGGTGGAAGTCCTGGTGGTCGAAGAGCACCGTGATCAGCCGGCCCGGACCACCGGACCCGGCCGCGCCGCCCGTGGCCCGCTGGATCGCGGGCAGCGGGTAGCGGCGGTGCGACCACACCTCGGCCTCCTGCCGGTACACCCGCTCCACCAGCTCGTGCCAGGTCCGGGCCCCCCGGTCGGCCGGGAACGGCAGGGTGTTGAGGTGCATGCCCAGCACCCGGTCCGAGCCCGGCGCCTCCAGCCGGCCGTGGTGGACCACACCGGTGTGGAACGCCTCCTCCGTGGTGAGCCCGCCCAGCACCTTCAGGTGCGCGGCCAGCAGCACGCTCTTCAGCGAGGTCCTCGCCCCGGCGGCCAGCCGCCGCAGCCCCTCCTCCAGATCGGTGTACGGCACCCGGGCGCCGTGCCGCTCGGCCGTGCCCGCGGACTCCTCCGCCCAGGCGGCGGGCAGGGCCAGCGGGGCGTGGGCGTCCAGGATCCCCTGCCAGAACGACTGGTCGGCAGGGTCGGCCAGCGAGGCCAGCTCGGCGGCCACGTAGTCCGCGTAGCGGACGGCCGGCGGCTCGTGGGCGGCCGGCTCCCGGCCGTCACGGACGGCCCGGTAGACCTCCAGCAGCTCCATCAGCAGCGAGTTCAGCGTCCAGCCGTCGGTGACGGCGTGCAGGTGGCTGGCGGTCAGCCGCCACGCCTCGCCGCCCTCGACGTGCACGGCGATCCGCAGCAGCGGCGCGGCGGTGAGCGCGAAGCCCTCCGCCCGCTCGGCCTCGACGTACGCCGCGGCGCGCTCCGCCCGCTCCGCCTCGGCCCGGCCGCGCAGGTCGTGCACCGTGAGCGGCACCTCGGCGGCGGCGTGCACCAGCTGCAGCGGCTGCGAGAAGCCGTCCAGGTGGACGGAGGTCCGCAGCACCTCGTGCCGGGCCGTCACCACGTCCAGCGCGGTGCGCAGGGCGTCCGCCGAGAACGGGCTGCCGTCGGGGATCCGGAACGAATTGATGCTGTGGTAGAGCCCCGCGTCCTCGGCCGTCAGCAGCTCGATCAGCATGCCGGTCTGCACCTGGGTGAGCGGGTAGGCGTCCACCGCGTCCGCCGGGAGCTCCGCCCGGTCCCGGGCGCCGATCAGCGCGAACGGCTCCACGGTCCCGACGAGGGAGGCACCGGCCTCCTGCCCGGCCGCCTCGGCCGCGAGCGCGGCCACCGTCCGCAGCCGGAACACGTCCGGCACGGTCAGGTCGTACCCGGCGGCACGCAGGGCGCCGACCAGGCCGACCACCCGCATCGAGTCGCCGCCGAGGTCGAAGAAGCTGTCCTCGACCCCGACCCGCGCCAGGCCCAGCACCTCGGCCCAGATCGCGGCGAGGCGCTCCTCCAGCGGCGTCCGCGGCGCGACGAACCGGTCCGGGGTGTACGCCTCCTGCTCCGGCGCGGGCAGCGCCCGCAGGTCGGTCTTGCCGTTGACGGTGAGCGGAACCCGCTCGATCGCCGTGAACGAGGCCGGGACCATGTACTCCGGCAGCCGCGCCCCGAGGTGCCGACGCAGCTCCTCCGCCGCGACCGGCCCGCCGACCACGTACGCGGCGAGCCGCGCGCCCCCGTCGGTCCCGTGCACGGTCACCACGGCGTCGCGCACCGACACGTGCTCACGCAGCGCCGCCTCGATCTCGCCCAGCTCGATCCGGTAGCCGCGCAGCTTGACCTGGCTGTCCAGGCGCCCGAGGAACTCGATACCGCCGTCGGCCAGTCGCCGGCCGAGGTCGCCGGTGCGGTACAGCCGCGCGCCGGCCGGACCGAACGGGTCCGGCACGAAGCGCTCGGCGGTCAGACCGGGCCGGTTCAGGTAGCCGCGGGCCAGCGCCGGGCCGCCGACGTACAGCTCGCCGGGCACCCCGATCGGCACCAACCGCCCGTCGGCGTCCAGCAGGTGCACCGTCAGGTCGCCGAGCGGGCCGCCGATGACGCTGCGGCCGGTGTGCGCCAGGTCGGCGGCGCCGAGGCGATGGTAGGCGCAGTGCATGGTGGTCTCGGTCGGGCCGTAGAGGTTGACCGGGACGATGCGGTCCAGGTCGACCGCCGCCGCCCACGGCCGCAGCTCCGAGGGCTCCAGCCGCTCGCCGCCGAAGCCGGTGAGCCGCAGCGCCAGCCGGTCCGTCCGCGGGTCGCCGTCCGCCGCGAAGGCGGAGAGCGCGCGGAACGCCGTCGGGGTCTGGAGCAGCACGGTGACCCGCTCGCGGACCAGCAGGTCCAGCATGTCCTCCGGGGAGCGGCCGACCTCGGACGGGACGACGACGAGTCGGCCGCCGTGCAGCAGGGCGCTCCACATCTCCCAGACGGAGACGTCGAAGGCGTAGGAGTGCGACTGGGTGACCACGTCGGCCGCCGAGAAGCCGAACTGCCCGGCGGTGGCGGCGAAGTGGCGGGCCACGTTGGCGTGGGTGAGACAGACGCCCTTGGGCAGGCCGGTGGAGCCGGAGGTGTAGATGACGTAGATCAGGTTGTCCGGCAGCACCCCGGTCACGGGGGCGGTGGCCGGGCGGGCCGCGATCGCCTCGGCGTCACGGTCCAGGACGATCCGGGTGCCCGTGAACTCCGGTGCGGCGACGGCGGAGTGGGTGATCAGGAGCGGCGCCTGCGCGTCGGCCAGCATGTAGGCCAGGCGCTCGGCCGGGTTCACCGGGTCCAGCGGCAGGTACGCCGCACCGGACTTCAGCACACCCAACAGCGTCGGAATCAGGTCCGGACCGCGCTCCAGGCAGACACCGACGATCACGTCCGGCCCCGCGCCCAGCGCGACCAGGTGGTGGGCGATCCGATTGGCCCGCTCGTCCAGCTCCCGGTAGGACAGGTGAACATCCCCACTGGTCAGCGCCACCGCCTCCGGAGAAGCAGCCGCCACGACGGCGAACAACTCGTGCACGGCCCGCGTCACCGGCCGCTCGACCGGCGCGTTCCACGCCCCCAGCAGCAACGCCCGGTCAGCCTCCGGCAGAACAGGACCGGTCGCGTCACCGAACGGGTCCGCCGCCATCGCTTCCAGCACCGAGCGGTACATCGCCCCGAGACGGGTCAGGTCGGCCCGGCCCATCACCCGGTCGGACGTCCCGAGGTTGATCCGCCCGCCGGCCGCGATCGCCGCGAGGGCGAACTCGTTGGCACCGTCACCGAGCGTCGCGCCGACGTCCACGGAGCCGGCGTCCACCTGGTGGAAGTCGTGGCACTCGAAGACGGTCGACAGCAGCTCCTGCGCCCCGTCGGTCCCTGCCGCCCGCTGGATCGCGGGCAGCGGGTAGCGGCGGTGCGACCAGATCTCGGTCTCCCGGGCGTACACGCCCTCGACCAGCTCGTGCCAGCTCCGCGCCCCGCGAACGGACGGGAACGGGAGCGTGTTGAGGTGCATGCCCAGCACCCGGTCCGCGCCCGGCGCCTCCAGCCGACCGTGGTAGACCACGCCGGTGTGGAAGGACTCCTCGGCCGTGAGCGCGCCCAGCACCTTCAGGTGCGCGGCCAGCAGCACGGTCTTGAGAGCCGTCCCGGTACTGGTCGCCAGCTTGCGCAGACCGTCCTCCAGGTCGGCGAACGGCACCCGCTCGTTGAGCTGGGTGGTGCCGCCCGTCCCGGCGGTGTCGGCCCAGGCGGTCGGGAGCACCATCGGCGCGTGCGCGTCCAGGATCCCCTGCCAGAACGACTGGTCGGCGGGGTCGGCCAGCGAGGCCAGCTCGGCGGCGACGAAGTCCGCGAACCGGACCGACGGAGCCTCGCGGGCGGCCGGCTCGCGGCCGTCGCGCAGGTCGCGGTAGACCGCGACCAGCTCCATCAGCAGCGAGTTGACCGTCCAGCCGTCCGTGGTCGCGTGGATGTGGCTGAGGGTCAGCCGCCACGCGTCGTCGGCCTCGACGTGCACGGCGACCCGCAGCAGCGGACCGGCGGCCAGGTCGAAGCCCGCCGCGTGCTCGTCCGCGACGAAGGCGAGGCTGCGCTCGGTCCGCTGCTCGGCCGACAGACCGCGCAGGTCGTGGACGGCCAGCAGGACCGGCGTGCTCCCGTGGACCAGCTGGAGCGGCTGCGAGAACCCGTCCAGGTGCATGGTCGTCCGCAGGATGTCGTGGCGGGCCACGACGGTGTCGAGGGCCGCCCGCAGCGCGGCCTCGTCGAACTGCTCGGCGTCCGGGATCCGGAAGGAGTTGATGTTCTGGTAGACGTGCCCGTCACCGGAGGCCAGCATCTCGATCAGCATGCCGGTCTGCACCTGCGACAACGGGTAGGCGTCCACGACACCCGCCGGGAGGGCCGCCCGGTCGCGGTCGCCGATCAGCGCGAACGGTTCCACGGCGCGGACGAGCGACTCGCCGGCCTCCTGACCGGCGACGCGGGCCGCGAGGGCGGCGACGGTCTTCAGCTGGAAGACGTCCGGGATCGAGACGTCGTACCCGGCGGCTCGCAGGGCGCCGACCAGGCGAACGGCCCGGATCGAGTCGCCACCGAGGTCGAAGAAACTGTCCTCGACACCCACCTCCGACAGACCCAGCACCTCGCACCAGACCGCGGCGAAGCGCTCCTCCACCGGCGTGCGCGGCGCGACGAACGCCGCACCCGCGAACGCCGCCAGATCCGGCGCCGGCAGCGCGCGCAGGTCGACCTTGCCGTTGGCGGTGAGCGGGATGCTCCCGATGACCATGACGGCGGCCGGGACCATGTAGTCCGGGAGCGACTCCGCGAGGAAAGCCCGGACGTCGGGAGTCGTGGTGTCGGTGGTGACGAGGTAGGCGATGAGGGACTTCTCGCCGGTGCCGAGGGCGCGGACGGTCACGACGGCGTCGCGGACGTGGGGGTGTTCGCGCAGGCGGGCTTCGATCTCGCCGAGTTCGATGCGGTAGCCGCGGATCTTGACCTGGTTGTCGATGCGGCCGAGGGTCTCCAGGGTGCCGTCGGGGAGGAATCGGGCGAGGTCGCCGGTGCGGTAGAGGCGGGAGCCGGCGGGGCCGTGGGGGTTGGGGAGGAACTTCTCGGCGGTGAGGTCGGGGCGGCCGAGGTAGCCGCGGGCCAGGCCGGCGCCGTCGATGTGGACCTCGCCCGCGACACCGATCGGGGTTGGCCGGAGGTCGGCGGTCAGGACGTACATGCCCGTGTTCGGGATCGGCGCGCCGAGCGGGATGGCCTCCGTCACCGGCAGTTCGCCGATGATCAGACCGGAGTTGCCGATCGTGATCTCGGTGGGACCGTACTCGGTCGCCACCTTCGTGCCGTCCGTACCGGCCAGCTGCTGCCAGCGCTCCGCCAGGGAGACGGGGAAGTTGTCGCCCGCCGCGATGACGACACCGGCGAGATCGCGGGCCTGGTCGGCGGACAGCTGGTGGGTGAGGAGGTCGAGGTGGCCGGGGGTGAGCTTGACGAAGCTGAACGGACCCGCCTCGGCGAGGGCGGAGCCCAGCGACGCGGTGTCGATGCCATCCGGGAGCAGGGTGACCGGCTGGCCGCAGATGAGCGGGGTGAACAGGTCCGGGATACCGAGGTCGAAGGAGATGGAGGAGAACAGCGGGGCGCCGCCGGTGCCGTGCGAGGCGTAGGTGTCGACGGTCCAGGTCAGGTAGTTGGCCAGACCGGCGTGGTGGATCATCACGCCCTTGGGACGGCCGGTCGAGCCGGAGGTGTAGATGACGTAGGCCAGCTGCGCGGGGTCCGTGGCCCGGGCGGGGGCGGTTATTGGTCCTTCGGCCAGTTCGTTCACCAGCAGCGTGGTGCCCTCGAAGGCACCGACGCTGTCCGTGACGAGGATCTGCGCGCGGGTGTCGTCCAGGATGAACGCGCGCCGCTCGGCCGGGAGGGTCGGGTCCAGCGGCAGGTAGGCCGCTCCGGCCTTCCAGATGCCGAGGAGGACGGGGACCAGCTCGGGACCGCGCTCCAGGCACACGCCCACCAGGGAGTCGGCGACCGCACCGGCCGCGATCAGGTGGTGCGCCACCTGGTTCGCCCGCTCCTCCACCTCACGGTAGGAGAGGCGAACATCCCCCGCGATCACGGCGACAGCGTCCGGCGTCGCGACGGCCTGCGCCTCGAACAGCTCCAGCACCGTCCCCGCCGGCCGCTCCACCGAGCCTCCGGTCGCCCAATCGTCCAGCAGCGAGCGCTCGGCGTCCGACAGGAACACCACATCCGCAGCCCCGTCCGGATCCCCGGCCATCGCCTCCAGCACCGAGCGGTACATCCCGCCCAACCGCTCCAGATTCGCCCGGCTGACCACATCGGTCGAGCTGGTGAGTCCGAAGCTGCCGCGCGAGATGACCACGTTGAGCGCGAACTCGTTGGTGCCGTCGACCATCGTCGCGTCGACGTCCACGGCGGCCGTGTCGACCAGGTGGAAGTCCAGGTACTCGAACAGGATGGTCAGCAGCTCACGCGAGTTCCCGGCCGCCCGCTGGATCGCGGGCAGCGGGTACCGGCGGTGCGACCAGATCTCGGTCTCCTGCCGGTACACCCCCTCCACCAGCTCGCGCCACGTCCGCGCCTCACCCCGACTTGCCGGGAACGGCAGCGTGTTCAGGTGCATCCCCAGCACCCGGTCCGCACCCGGCGCCTCCAGACGACCGTGGTACACCACACCCGTGTGGAACGACTCCTCGCCCGACACCGTCCCCAGCACCTTCAGATGCGCCGCCAGCAGCACACTCTTCAGCGAGGTCTTGGCGTCGGCGGCGAGCCGGCGCAGGTCCTCCTCCAGGTCCAGGTACGGCACCCGGAGGTGCAGCGGCTCGTGCGGAGCCTCCGACTCGGCCCAGGCCGCAGGAAGTTGGGCCGGGCTGTGGGTGTCCACGACGTCCAGCCAGAAGGACTGGTCGGACTCGCTGCTCAGCGAAGCCTGCTCGGCTGCGATGAAGTCGGCGAAACGAACGGCCGGCACCTCGTACGCGGGGACGCCGCGACCCTCGACCAGGCTGCGGTAGCAGGTCAGCAGCTCCATCAGCAGGGTGTGGTAGCTCCACCCCTCGGTGATGGCGTGGATGTGACTGAACGTCATCCGCCAGGCCGCGTCCGACTCGATGTGGACCGAGAGCCGCAGCAGCGGTCCGGCCTCGATGTCGAACCCGGCGGCGCGCTCCTGGTCGACGAAGGAGAAGGCGAGCTCGGTCTGCTGCTCGGCCGACAGTCCTCGGACGTCGTGAACACCGACCGGGATCCGGACCTCGCCGTGGACGAGCTGGAGCGGCTGCGCGTAGCCGGTCAGGTGCATGGTGGTCCGCAGGATGTCGTGGCGGGCCACGACGGTGTCCACGGCTTCGCGCATCGCCTCGGCGGAGAACGGCTGCGCGTCGGGGATCCGGAAGGAGTTGATGTTCTGGTAGACGTGCTCGTCGCCGGAGGCCAGCATCTCGACCAGCATGCCGGTCTGCACCTGCGACAACGGGTACGCGTCCACCACACCCGCCGGAAGGCGGTCGCGGTCCCGGCCGCCGATCAGCGCGAACGGCTCCACGGTCTCGACGAGGGAGACCGAAGCCTCCTGCCCGGCGACCCGTCCGGCCAGCGCGGCGATGGTCTTGAGCTGGAAGACGTCCGGGATCGAGACGTCGTACCCGGCGGCGCGCAGGGCGCCGACCAGGCGAACGGCCCGGATCGAGTCACCACCGAGGTCGAAGAAACTGTCCTCGACACCCACCTCCGACAGACCCAGCACCTCGCACCAGACGGCGGCGAGACGCTCCTCCACCGGCGTGCGCGGCGCCACGAACGCCGCACCCGCGAACGCCGCCAGATCCGGCGCCGGCAGCGCGCGCAGGTCGACCTTGCCGTTGGCCGTCAGCGGGACGGCGGCCAGCTCGACGAAGGCCGCCGGAACCATGTACTCCGGCAGCGCGGCACCAAGGTGCCCGCGCACGGCCGCCGCGTCCAGCGTGACGCCGTCGGCCAGGAGCAGGTAGGCGATGAGGGACTTCTCGCCGGTGCCGAGGGCGCGGACGGTCACGACGGCGTCGCGGATCTGCGCGTGTTCGCGCAGGCGGGCTTCGATCTCGCCGAGTTCGATGCGGTAGCCGCGGATCTTGACCTGGTTGTCGATGCGGCCGAGGGTCTCCAGGGTGCCGTCGGGGAGGAAGCGGGCGAGGTCGCCGGTGCGGTAGAGGCGGGAGCCGGCGGGGCCGTGGGGGTTGGGGAGGAACTTCTCGGCGGTGAGGTCGGGGCGGCCGAGGTAGCCGCGGGCCAGGCCGGCGCCGTCGATGTGGACCTCGCCCGCGACACCGATCGGGGCCGGCCGCAGGTCGGCGGTCAGGACGTACATGCCCGTGTTGGGGATCGGCGCGCCGAGCGGGATCGCCTCGGTGAGCGGCAGGGTGTCGATGATCAGACCGGAGTTGCCGATGGTGATCTCGGTGGGCCCGTACTCGGTGGCGACCTTGGTGCCGTCCGTACCGGCCAGCTGCTGCCAGCGCTCGGCGAGGGAGACGGGGAAGTTGTCGCCCGCCGCGATGACGACACCGGCGAGATCGTGGGCCTGGTCGGCGGACAGCTGGTGGGTGAGGAGGTCGAGGTGGCCGGGGGTGAGCTTGACGAAGCTGAACGGACCCGCCTCCGCCAGAGCCTCACCCAGCGACGCCGTGTCCAGACCGTCCGGCAGCAGCGTGACCGCCTGGCCGCAGATCAGCGGCGTGAACAGGTCCGGGATACCCAGGTCGAAGGAGATGGAGGAGAACAGCGGAGCACCACCGGTGCCGTGGGAGGCGTAGGTGTCCACCGTCCAGGTCAGGTAGTTGGCCAGACCGGCGTGGTGGATCATCACGCCCTTGGGACGACCGGTCGAACCGGACGTGTAGATGACGTAGGCCAGCTGGGCGGGGTCGGTCGCACGCGCCGGAGCGGTGACATCGCCGCCGATGAGGTCACCGACGAGCAGAGTCGTCCCGTCGAACGATCCAACGGTGTCCGTGACGAGAATGCGAGCTTGGGTGTCGTCCAGGATGAACGCGCGCCGCTCGGCGGGGAGGGTCGGGTCCAGCGGCAGGTACGCCGCTCCGGCCTTCCAGATGCCCAGCAGCACCGGGACCAGCTCGGGACCGCGCTCCAGGCACACACCGACGAGGGAGTCCGCGACCGCACCGGCCGCGATCAGGTGGTGCGCCACCTGGTTCGCCCGCTCCTCCACCTCACGGTAGGAGAGGCGAACATCCCCCGCGATCACGGCGACAGCGTCCGGCGTCGCGACGGCCTGCGCCTCGAACAGCTCCAGCACCGTCCCCGCCGGCCGCTCCACCGAGCCTCCGGTCGCCCAATCGTCCAGCAGCGAGCGCTCGGCGTCCGACAGGAACACCACGTCCGCAGCCCCGTCCGGGTCCCCGGCCATCGCCTCCAGCACCGAGCGGTACATCCCGCCCAACCGCTCCAGATTCTCGCCACTCACCACCGCACCCGTGCTGTACAGGTTGATCCGACCGCTACGGGCGATGACGTTGAGCCCGAACTCGTTGGCGTCACTGCCCATGTTGGCCTGGACGTCGACGGTGTCGGTGTCGACCTGGTGGAAGTCGAGGTACTCGAACAGGATGGTCAGCAGCTCGCGCGAGTTCCCGGCCGCGCGCTGGATGGCGGGCAGCGGGTACCGGCGGTGGGCCCAGATCTCGGTCTCCTGCCGGTACACCCCCTCCACCAGCTCACGCCACGTACGAGCGCCCCGAGTCAGCGGGAACGGCAGCGTGTTCAGATGCATGCCCAGCACCCGGTCCGCACCCGGCGCCTCCAGACGACCGTGGTACACCACACCCGTGTGGAACGACTCCTCCACCGTCAGCATGCCCAGCACCTTCAGGTGCGCGGCGAGGAAGACGCTCTTGAGTGACGTCCTCGCCGAGGCGGCGAGCCGCTGCAGGCCCTCCTCCAGGTCCGCGTAGGGCGCCCGGGCGTGGAAGGTCTCGCCCGAGGCGGCCTCGTCCGCCGCCCAGCTCGCGGGGATCCGGGCCGGGCTGTGGGTGTCCACGACCTGCTGCCAGAACTCCTGGACGCCCGTGTCGGTCAGGGCGGCCTGCTCGGCGGCGATGAAGTCCGCGTACCGGACGGCGGGGACCTCGTAGGGGGCGGGCTCCTGGCCGTCGCGCAGGCTGCGGTAGACGGCGACGAGCTCCATCAGCAGGGTGTGGTAGCTCCACCCCTCGGTGATGGCGTGGATCTGACTGAACGTCATCCGCCAGGCGTCGGTGCCCTCGACATGGACGGCGATCCGCAGCAACGGAGCCGCCGTGAGGTCGAAGCCGGCGGCGTACTCCTCGGCGACGTAGGCGAACGCGAGTTCCTGCTGCTGCTCCGCCGGGAGCGCGCTCACGTCGTGCACGGTGAGCGGGATCTCGACCCGCGCGTGGACGAGCTGGAGCGGCTGGCTGAAGCCGTCCAGGTGCATCGAGGTGCGCAGGATCTCGTGGCGGGCGGCGACGGTGGCGAGGGCCGCACGCATCGCGGCCTCGTCGAACGGCTGCGCGTCCGGGATCCGGAAGGAGTTGATGTTCTGGTAGACGTGCTCGTCGCCCGAGGCCAGCATCTCGACCAGCATGCCGGTCTGCACCTGCGACAACGGGTACGCGTCCACCACACCCGCCGGGAGCTGTGCCCGGTCACGGTCGCCGATCAGCGCGAACGGCTCGACCGTCTCCACCAGGGAACCGGTCAGCTCCTGACCGGCCACCCGCACCGCCAGCGCGGCGACGGTCTTCAGCTGGAACACGTCGGGAATCGAGACGTCGAAGCCCGCGGCACGCAGGGCGCCGACCAGGCGAACGGCCCGGATCGAGTCACCACCGAGGTCGAAGAAGCTGTCCTCGACACCCACCACCGGCAGACCCAGCACCTCGGCCCACACGGCGGCGAGACGCTCCTCCACCGGCGTGCGCGGCGCGACGAACGCCGCACCCGCGAACGCCGCCAGATCCGGCGCCGGCAGCGCGCGGTGGTCCACCTTGCCGCTGCCGTTCAGGGGCACGGCGGCCAGCTCGACGAAGGCCGCCGGAACCATGTACTCCGGCAGGACGGCACCGAGGTGGGTACGCAGCTCGGCGGTGTCGAGCGCAGCGCCCTCCGCCGGGACGATGTACGCGACCAGGGACTTCTCGCCCGCCTCGCTCTCCCGCACCGCCACGACGACGTCGCGGACGAGCGCGTGCTCGCGCAGACGGGCCTCGATCTCACCCAGTTCGATGCGGTAGCCGCGGACCTTGACCTGCTTGTCGATCCGGCCGAGGAAGTCGATCGAGCCGTCGGCGAGGAAGCGCGCCAGGTCACCCGTCCGGTAGAGGCGGGAGCCCGCCGCACCGAAGGGGTCGGGAACGAACTTCTCCGCCGTCAGCTCGGCCCGACGCAGGTAGCCCTGGGCGAGGCCGGGGCCACCGATGTGCATCTCACCGGGGACGCCGACCGGGACCAACTGCCCGTCCGCGTCGAGGAGGTGAATGGTGAGGTCGGACAGACGGTGGCCGATGACGCTGCGGCCGGGGTGGGCCAGGTCGACGGCGCCGATCCGGTGGTGGGTCGCGTAGACGGTGATCTCGGTCGGGCCGTACATGTTGACCAGGGCCGGGCGGCGCACGCCGAACCGTGCGGTCCACGGCTCCAGTTCGGACATGTCGAGCCGCTCGCCCGCGAAGATCACGGCGCGCAGGGCGAGCCCGTCCACCGCCGCCTCGGCGTCGCCGGCCAGGGCGGCCAGCGAGCGGAAGGCGGACGGGGTCTGGCACAGCACGCTGACCCGCTCGCGGACCAGCAGGTTCAGCATGTCCTGCGGGGAGCGACCGACGGCCGGCGGGACGACGACGAGCCGGGCGCCGTGCAGCAGGGCGCCCCACATCTCCCAAACGGAGACGTCGAAGGCGTAGGAGTGGAACAGCGCCCACACGTCATCGGCCGAGAACTCGATCTGCTCGCGCGTCGCGGTGAACAGCCGGGCCACGTTGGCGTGGGTGAGGCAGACGCCCTTGGGCAGGCCGGTGGAGCCGGAGGTGTAGATGACGTAGATCAGGTTGTCCGGCGTGGTCGCCGTGACGGGAGCGGTCGCCGGACGGGCCGCGATCACCTCGGCGTCACGGTCGACCAGGACCCGGGTGCCGTCGAAGTCCAGCTCCGGCAGGGCGGAGTGGGTGATCAGGAGCGGCGCCTGCGCGTCGGCCAGCATGTAGGCGAGGCGCTCGGCCGGGTTCACCGGGTCCAGCGGCAGGTACGCCGCACCGGACTTGAGCACACCCAGTAGCGTCGGGACCAGGTCCGGACCGCGCTCCAGCGACACACCGACGATCACGTCCGGTCCGGCCCCGGCGGCCACCAGGTGGTGGGCGATCCGGTTGGCCCGCTCGTCCAGCTCCCGGTAGGACAGGTGAACATCCCCGCTGGTCAGCGCCACCGCCTCCGGAGAAGCAGCCGCCACGGCGGCGAACAGCTCGTGCACCGTCGCCGTCACCGGCCGTTCGACCGGCGCGTTCCACTCCCCCAGCAGCAACGCCCGGTCAGCCTCCGGCAGAACAGGACCGGTCGCGTCACCGAACGGGTCCGCCGCCATCGCCTCCAGCACCGAGCGGTACATCGCCCCCAGCCGCGCCAGGTTCTCCGCCGCGAAGACGGTGCCCGCGCAACTGAGCCTGAACGCACCGCCGTTCGCGATCGCCACGAGGTCGAACTCGTTCGCGCCCTCGCCCATGGTCGCCTCGACGTCCACGGAGTCGGCGTCGACCTGGTGGAAGTTCTGGTGGTCGAACAGCACCGAGAGCAGGTTTCCACCGACGCCGGCGGCGCGCTGGATCGCGGGCAGCGGATAGCGGCGGTGCGACCAGATCTCGGTCTCCCGGGCGTACACGCCCTCGACCAGTTCGTGCCAGCTCCGCGCGCCCCGACCCGCCGGGAACGGCAGGGTGTTGAGGTGCATGCCGAGCACCCGGTCGGAACCGGGGGCCTCCAGGCGGCCGTGGTAGACCACGCCGGTGTGGAAGGACTCCTCGGCCGTGAGCGCGCCGAGCACCTTCAGGTGCGCGGCCAGCAGCACGCTCTTCAGCGAGGTCTTCGCCTCGACGGCCAGCTTGCGCAGACCGTCCTCCAGGTCTGCGAACGGGACCCGCAGGCCGTGCCGCTCGGTGGCGGCGGCGGACTCGTCGGCCCAGCCGGTCGGCAGGACGAGCGGGCTGTGGGTGTCCACGACGCCCTGCCAGAACGCCTGCTCGGCGGGATCGGCGAGAGCGGCCTGCTCGGCCGCGACGAAGTCCGCGTACCGGACGGCGGGCACCTCGTACGCGGCAGGTTCCTGGCCGTCGCGCAGCGCGCGGTAGATGCCGACCAGCTCCATCAGCAGGGAGTTGACCGTCCAGCCGTCGGTGATCACATGCAGGTGACTGAAGGTGAGCCGCCACGCGTCGTCGGCCTCGATGTGCACGGCCAGCCGCAGCAACGGCCCCTCGGCGAGGTCGAACGCGGCCGCGCGGTCCTCCTCGACCCAGGCCAGGGTCTGCCGCGTCTGCTCCTCCGGGGCCGACCCGCGCAGGTCGGTGACCTGCACGGGAACGTCGACGGCCGCACGGACCAGCTGGAGCGGCTGCGAGAAGCCGTCCAGGTGCATGGTCGTCCGCAGTACCTCGTGCCGGGCGACGACCGTGTCCACGGCCGCGCGCATGGCCTCGGCGTCGAAGGACCGCGGGTCCGGGATCCGGAAGGAGGTGATGTTCCGGTAGGTGTTCCGGCCGTCTCCGGCCAGCATCTCGACCAGCATGCCGGTCTGCACCTGCGACAGCGGGTACGCGTCCACCGCGTCCACCGGCAGCAGCGCGCGGTCCTGCCCGGTGACGAGCGCGAACGGCTCCACGGCCGCGACCAGCGAGTGGCCGAGGTCGCGGGTGCCCAGCAGCTCGGCGAGGGCGGCGACGGTGCGGTTCTGGAAGACGTCGGGGATCGAGACGTCGTACCCGGCGGCGCGCAGGGCGCCGACCAGACGGACGGCGCGGATGGAGTCGCCGCCGAGGTCGAAGAAGCTGTCCTCGACACCGGCCCGCGGCAGGTCCAGCACCTCGCACCAGACGGCGGCGAGGCGCTCCTCCAGCGGCGTGCGCGGGGCGACGTACTCCTCGGTGGCGAAGGCCGCCAGGTCGGGCGCGGGCAGGGCGCGGTGGTCGACCTTGCCGTTGCCGGTGAGCGGGATGCGGTCGATCAGCTGGTAGGCCGCGGGGACCATGTAGTCGGGCAGAGCCGCCCCGAGGTACGCGCGCAGGGCGGCGGTGTCGGGGGTCGCGGCCTCGGCCGGGACGAGGTAGGCGGTGAGGCGCTTGTTGCCCGGCTGCGGCTCGCGGACGCTGACCACCGCGTCGCGGACGTGGGGGTGTTCGCGCAGGCGGGCTTCGATCTCGCCGAGTTCGATGCGGTAGCCGCGGATCTTGACCTGGTTGTCGATGCGGCCGAGGGTCTCCAGGGTGCCGTCGGGGAGGAATCGGGCGAGGTCGCCGGTGCGGTAGAGGCGGGAGCCGGCGGGGCCGTGGGGGTTGGGGAGGAACTTCTCGGCGGTGAGGTCGGGGCGGCCGAGGTAGCCGCGGGCCAGGCCGGCGCCGTCGATGTGGACCTCGCCCGCGACACCGATCGGGGTTGGCCGGAGGTCGGCGGTCAGGACGTACATGCCCGTGTTGGGGATCGGCGCGCCGAGCGGGATGGCCTCCGTCGTCGGCAGTTCGCCGATGATCAGACCGGAGTTGCCGATCGTGATCTCGGTGGGACCGTACTCGGTGGCGACCTTGGTGCCGTCCGTACCGGCCAGCTGCTGCCAGCGCTCCGCCAGGGAGACGGGGAAGTTGTCGCCCGCCGCGATGACCACACCGGCGAGATCGTGGGCCTGGTCGGCGGACAGCTGGTGGGTGAGGAGGTCGAGGTGGCCGGGGGTGAGCTTGACGAAGCTGAACGGACCCGCCTCGGCGAGGGCGGAGCCCAGCGACGCGGTGTCGATGCCGTCCGGGAGCAGGGTGACCGGCTGGCCGCAGATGAGCGGCGTGAACAGGTCCGGGATCCCCAGGTCGAACGAGATCGACGAGAACAGCGGAGCACCACCCGTGCCGTGGGAGGCGTAGGTGTCGACGGTCCACGTCAGGTAGTTGGCCAGACCGGCGTGGTGGATCATCACGCCCTTGGGACGACCCGTCGAACCGGACGTGTAGATGACGTAGGCCAGCTGCGCCGGATCCGTCGCACGCGCCGGAGCCGTGGTGGGACGACGCTTCAGACGGCGGTCGGTGTCCAGGACGACAAGGGTGCCCTGGTGGACGGCCGAGAGCGTGGCGGTATGAGCGGTGCTGGTGACCAGAACCGGGGCCGCCGTGTCGGCGAGGATGTACGCGAGGCGCTCGGCGGGGAGGGTCGGGTCCAGCGGCAGGTACGCCGCTCCGGCCTTCCAGATGCCGAGGAGGACGGGGACCAGCTCGGGGCCGCGCTCCAGGCACACACCGACGAGCGAGTCGGCGACCGCACCGGCCGCGATCAGGTGGTGCGCCACCTGGTTCGCCCGCTCCTCCACCTCACGGTAGGAGAGGCGAACATCCCCGGCCACGACCGCGACGGCGTCCGGCATCGCGACGGCCTGCGCCTCGAACAGCTCCAGCACCGTCCCCGCCGGCCGCTCCACCGAGCCACCCGAAGCCCAACCATCGAGCAACGAACGCTCTGCGTCCGACAGGAACACCACATCCGCAGCCCCGTCCGGATCCCCGGCCATCGCCTCCAGCACCGAGCGGTACATCCCGCCCAACCGCTCCAGGCTGTCCCGGCTGACCACATCGGTCGAGCCGCTCAGCCCCAGATTCCCGCCCCGGGCAATGGCGTTGAGCCCGAACTCGTTACCACCCACGCCCATGGTGGCGGTGGCGTCGATCGCGGCCGTGTCGACCTGGTGGAAGTCCAAGTACTCGAACAGGATGCCGAGCAGGTCGCCCGAGGCGCCGGCCGCGCGCTGGATGGCGGGCAGCGGGTAACGGCGGTGGGCCCAGATCTCGCTCTCCTGCCGGTACACCCCCTCCACCAGCTCACGCCACGTCCGCGCCTCACCCCGACTCGCCGGGAACGGCAGCGTGTTCAGGTGCATCCCCAGCACCCGGTCCGCACCCGGCGCCTCCAGACGACCGTGGTACACCACACCCGTGTGGAACGACTCCTCGCCCGACACCGTCCCCAGCACCTTCAGATGCGCCGCCAGCAGCACACTCTTCAGCGACGTCCTCGCCGAGGCCGCCAGGGACCGCAGCCCCTCCTCCAGGTCCCCGTACGGCACCCGGACGTGCACCTTCTCGCGGGTGGCGCCCTGCTCCGCCCAGGAGGCGGGGAGCGCGGTCGGGGCGTGGGTGGTCACCACGTCCTGCCAGAACGCCTGGTCGCCGGCGTCGGCCAGCGAGGCGAGCTCGGCGGCGATGAAGTCGGCGTACCGGACGGCGGGGGCCTCGTAGGCGGGCAGGCCGTGTCCCTCGACCAGGCCGCGGTAGCAGGCCAGGACCTCCATCAGCAGGGTGTGGTAGCTCCACCCCTCGGTGACGGCGTGGATGTGACTGAACGTCATTCGCCAGGCGTCATCGGCCTCGACGTGCACGGCGACCCGCAGCAGCGGCGCGGCGGTGAGCTCGAAGCCCGCCGCCCGCTCGGCGGCGACGTACGCCGTCGCGCGCCCGGTCTGCTCCTCGGCGGACAGGTCGCGCAGGTCGTGCACCGCGAGCGGGACGTCGACCCGCGCGTGGACGAGCTGGAGCGGCTGGCTGAAGCCGTCCAGGTGCATCGAGGTGCGCAGGATCTCGTGGCGGGCGACGACCGTGGCCAGCGCCTCGCGCATCGCCTCGGCGGAGAACGGTCGACTGTCCGGGATCCGGAAGGAGTTGATGTTCTGGTAGACGTGCTCGTCACCGGAGGCCAGCATCTCGACCAGCATGCCGGTCTGCACCTGCGACAACGGGTACGCGTCCACCACACCCGCCGGAAGGCGGTCGCGGTCCCGGTCACCGATCAGCGCGAACGGCTCGACCGTCTCCACCAGGGAACCGGTCACCTCCTGACCGGCCACCCGCACCGCCAGCGCCGCAATGGTCTTCAGCTGGAACATGTCGGGAATCGAGACGTCGTACCCGGCGGCTCGCAGCGCGCCGACCAGACGAACCGCCCGGATCGAGTCACCACCGAGGTCGAAGAAACTGTCCTCGACACCCACCTCCGGCAGACCCAGCACCTCGGCCCACACCGCGGCGAGACGCTCCTCCACCGGCGTGCGCGGCGCCACGAACGCCGCACCCGCGAACGCCGCCAGATCCGGCGCCGGCAGCGCGCGCAGGTCGACCTTGCCGTTGGCCGTCAGCGGGACGGCGGCCAGCTCGACGAAGGCCGCCGGAACCATGTACTCCGGCAGCGCGGCACCGAGGTGGGTACGCAGCTCGGCCGCGTCCAGGGTGGCGCCGGGAGCGACGACCAGGTAGGCGGCGAGGGTCTTCTCCCCCGCCGCGCCCTCGCGCACCGCCACCACGGCGTCGCGGACCTGCGCGTGCTCGCGCAGGCATGCCTCGATCTCGCCCAGCTCGATCCGGTAGCCGCGGATCTTGACCTGCTTGTCGATCCGGCCGAGGGACTCCATGGTGCCGTCAGCCAGGCGGACGGCGAGGTCGCCGCTGCGGTAGAGGCGGGAGCCGACCGGGCCGTACGGGTCCGGGACGAAGCGCTCGGCGGTCAGCTCGGGGCGGTTGAGGTAGCCGCGGGCGGCGGCGGGGCCGCCGACGTGGATCTCGCCGGGGACGCCGACCGGCACCAACTGCCCGTCGGCGTCGAGGATGTGGATGGTGAGGTCGGAGAGCGGGGAGCCGATGGGGCTGTGGGTGGGGCGGGCGAGGTCGTCCTCGGTCACCCGGTGGTAGGTGGAGTGGACGGTGGTCTCGGTGATCCCGTACATGTTGATCAGCGCGGGGCGGTGGGCGCCGAGGCGGTCCGTCCAGGGCCGGAGTTCGGACATGTCGAGCCGCTCGCCGGCGAAGATCACGGCGCGCAGGGCGAGCCCGTCCACCGCCGTCCCGCTGTCGCCGGCCAGGGCGGCCAGCGAGCGGAAGGCGGTCGGGGTCTGGCACAGCACGGTGGCCTGCTCGCGGACCAGCAGGTCCAGCATGTCCTGCGGGGACCGGGTCACCGTCGGCGGGAGGACCACGAGGCGGCCGCCGTGCAGCAGGGCGCCCCACATCTCCCAGACGGAGACGTCGAAGGCGTAGGAGTGGAAGAGCGGCCAGACGTCCTCGGGGCCGAAGGCGTACTGCTCACGGGTGGAGTCGAAGAGACGGACGACGTTGGCGTGGGTGAGGCAGACGCCCTTGGGCAGGCCGGTGGAGCCGGAGGTGTAGATGACGTAGATCAGGTTGTCCGGCAGCACCCCGGTCACGGGGGCGGTGGCCGGGCGGGCCGCGATCGCCTCGGCGTCACGGTCCAGGACGATCCGGGTGCCCGTGAACTCCGGTGCGGCGACGGCGGAGTGGGTGATCAGGATCGGTGCCTGCGCGTCGGCCAGCATGTAGGCCAGGCGGTCGGCCGGGTTCACCGGGTCCAGCGGCAGGTACGCCGCACCGGACTTCAGCACACCCAGTAGCGTCGGGACCAGGTCCGGACCGCGCTCCAGGCAGACACCGACGATCACGTCCGGCCCCGCGCCCAGCGCGACCAGGTGGTGGGCGATCCGGTTGGCCCGCTCGTCCAGCTCCCGGTAGGACAGGTGAACATCCCCACTGGTCAGCGCCACCGCCTCCGGAGAAGCAGCCGCCACGACGGCGAACAACTCGTGCACGGCCCGCGTCACCGGCCGCTCGGTGGTGGCGTTCCACGCCCCCAGCAGCAGTTCCCGCTCGCCCTCGGGCAGGACCGCGGCCCGGGCGCTCCCCGCCCCGCCGGCGGCCATCGCGGCCAGCACGGCCCGGTACATCGAGCCGAGGCGCGCCAGGTTCTCCCGGCTCACCACGGCGGTCGTGGTGCTGAGGTCGATGCCGCCGCCGCGGGAGGTCGCGGTGAGCCCGAACTCGTTGCCGCCGTCGCGCAGTCCGCCGTCGACCTCGGTGGTGCCGCCGTCGACCTGGTGGAAGTCCTGGTGGTCGAACAGCACCGGCAGCAGCTCGCCGCCGGCGCCCGCGGCGCGCTGGATCGCGGGCAGCGGGTAGTGGCGGTGCGACCAGGTCTCGGTCTCCTGGCGGCGCACCGCCTCGACCAGCTCGCGCCAGGTGCGGGCGGCGCCCGGACGGGCCGGGAACGGCAGGGTGTTGAGGTGCATGCCGAGCACCCGGTCGGCCCCGACCGCCTCCAGGCGGCCGTGGTGGACGACGCCGGTGTGGACGGCCTCCTCGGTGGACAGCGTGGCCAGCACCTTGAGGTGGGCGGCCAGCAGCACGGTCTTCAGCGAGCCGCCGGACTCGGCGGCGAGGGCGCGCAGCCCGTCCACCAGGTCGCCGTACGGGACCCGGACGTGCAGCGGCTCCGCTGCCACTCCCGGGGCGGCCCCGGCCGCCCAGGAGGCGGGGACGGACACCGGCGCGTGGGTGCCCACGACCCCGGCCCAGAACGCCTGCTCGGCCGGGTCGGCCAGCGCGTCCAGTTCGGCGGCGACGAAGTCGGCGTAACGCACCGCGGGCGCCTCGGACGCCGCCGGCTCGCGGCCGTCGCGCAGCGCGCGGTAGCAGTCCAGCAGCTCCGCCAGCAGCGAGTTGACCGTCCAGCCGTCGGTCACGGCGTGCGAGTGGCTGAAGGTGAGCCGCCAGGCGTCGTCGGACTCGACGTGCACGGCGATCCGCAGCAGCGGCGCGGCGGTCAGCTCGAACCAGGCGGCGCGCTCCTCGCGGCCGAAGTCCTCGGCGAGCCGCTCCTGCCGCTCGGCCGACAGGGCGCGCACGTCGCTCACCGCGACCGGCACCTCGGCCCGGGCGCGCACCAGCTGCAGCGGGCGGCCGAAGCCCTCCAGGTGGACGGAGGTGCGCAGGATCTCGTGGCGGGCCGTGAGCAGTTCGACGGCCGCGCGCAGCGCCCCGGCGGAGAACGGCTCGGCGTCGGGGATCCGGTAGGAGCTGATGTTGCGGTAGGCGTTGCCGCTCCCGCCGGTCAGCATCTCGACCAGCATGCCGGTCTGCACCTGCGACAGCGGGTACGCGTCGACGGCGTCGGCCGGCAGCAGCGCCCGGTCCGCGGCGTCGATCAGCGCGAACGGCGCGATCCCGGCGGCGGCGGGGGCGGGGGTGTCGCGGTCGGCGACGGCGGCGGCCAGCGCGGCGACCGTCCGGTGCTCGAAGAGGTCGCGGACGGCGACCTCGTACCCGGCCGCGCGCAGCGCGCCGGCCAGGCGGACGGCGCGGATGGAGTCGCCGCCGAGGTCGAAGAAGCCGTCCTCGGCGCCGACCCGCGGCAGGCCGAGCACCTCGGCCCACACCCGGGCGATCCGCTCCTCGGCCTCCGTGCGCGGGGCGACGTACCGGCGGGCGGCGAGGTCCTCGGCGCCCGGCGCGGGCAGGGCCCGCCGGTCGAGCTTGCCGTTGGGGGTCAGCGGCAGCGCGTCCAGCGCGACGACCGCCGACGGGACCATGTACTCGGGCAGCCGGGCGGCGACCAGCTCGCGCACCTCGCGGGCGTCGATCCGGGCGTCCGGCGCCGCCACCGCGTAGGCGACGATCGTCCGGTCCCCGGGCCGGTCCTCGCGGACGACCACGGCGGCCTGCCGGACGCCGGGGCAGCCGGTGACGGCGGCCTCGATCTCGCCCGGCTCGATCCGGTAGCCGCGCACCTTGACCTGCTCGTCGGTGCGGCCGACGTACTCCAGCCGGCCGTCCCGGCGGCGGCGCACCAGGTCGCCGGTGCGGTAGAGGCGCTCGCCGGCGGCGCCGAACGGGTCCGGCAGGAAGCGCTCGGCGGTCAGCTCCGGGCGGCACAGGTAGCCGCGGGCGAGCTGCCGGCCGGCCACGTACAGCTCTCCCGTCACGCCGGCCGGGACCGGGCGCAGGGCCGCGTCGAGCACGTGCAGCCGGGTGTTGCGGACCGGGCTGCCGAGCGGCACGGTCACGGTGTCGGCGGCCGGGTCGAAGGTGTGGGTGGTGATCTGGACGGTGGTCTCGGTCGGGCCGTACAGGTTGTGGACCCGCACGCCCCAGGCGGCGGTGACCTCGGCGGCGAGCGCGGGGGCGATCGGCTCGCCGCCGGTGAACACCCGGCGCAGCGGCAGCGGCGTGCCCGGGCGGTGGGCGCGGGCGGCCACGGCGAGCAGCGAGGGGACGAACTGGGCGACGGTGACGCCGTGGTCGGCGATGTGGGCGAGCAGCAGCTCGGGGTCGCGCAGCACCTCGTCGGGGGCGACCCGGACGGCGGCGCCGGTCAGCAGGGGCAGCCACAGCTCCCACACCGAGGCGTCGAAGGTCAGCGCGGTGCGGGACAGCACCCGGTCGTCGGGGGCGAGCGGGAACTCGGCGGCCATCCAGGTCATCTGGTTGGCGAGAGCGCCGTGGCCGACCAGGACGCCCTTGGGGCGGCCGGTGGAGCCGGAGGTGTAGATCGCGTAGGCGGGGTGGGCGGGCAGCAGCGGCGCGGTCCGCTCGGCGTCGGCGAGGGCGGTGGCGGGCTGCGCGGCGAGCGCCTCGGCGGTGGCGTCGGTGCCGAGGACGATCCGGGCGAGGGCCGGGTCGGTGAGCAGGCCGTCGGTGTCGGCGCCGGTCAGGGCGAGGGCCGGGCGGGCGTCGGCGAGCTGGAAGGCGATCCGGTCGACGGGGTGGGCCGGGTCGATCGGCAGGTAGGCGGCGCCGGTCTTGAGCACGGCGAGCACGGCGACGACCAGCTCGGCGGAGCGCGGCAGGGCGAGGGCGACCAGCTGCTCGGGTCCGGCGCCGCGGCCGATCAGCAGCCGGGCGAGGCGGTTGGAGCGCTCGTCCAGCTCCCGGTAGTCGAGCGCGGTGTCCCGGAACAGGACGGCGGGCACGTCGGGGGTGCGGCGGGCCTGCTCGGCGAAGAGCGCGGGCACCGTGGCGGTGGCGGTGGCGTCGAGCGGCTCCTCGGCGTCGGCCGACGGCCGCTCCTGCTCCAGCTCGTCCTCGCCGAGCATCGGCAGGGCGGAGAGCCGGGCGGCCGGGTCGGCGGTGGCGGCGTCCAGCAGCCGGACGTAGTGGGCGGCCATCCGCTCGACCGTCTCCCGGTCGAACAGGGCGGTGGCGTAGCGCAGCCGGGCGTGCAGCGCGCCGTCCCGGGAGTCCTCGATGTCGAGGGTGAGGTCGGTCTTGGCGACGCGGTCGGCGGTCTCGGCGCGGACGCTCAGGCCGGGCAGCTCGAAGGCCGGGGCCTGGTGCTCGCGGAGGATGAAGTCGGCCTGGTAGAGCGGGGTGCGGGAGGCGTCGCGCTCCGGCTGCAGCTCGTCGACGAGGCGGGCGAAGGGCACCGCCTGGTGGGCGAAGGCGTCCAGCACGGTGGCGCGGCCGGCGTCGAGGAGGTCCCCGAACGCCGGGTCGCCGGTCCAGCCGAGGCGGGCGACGACGACGTTGATGCCGTAGCCGATCAGCGGCTGCAGCTCGGGCCGGGCGCGGCCGGAGACGGTGACGCCGACCGGGATGTCGCTGCCGCCGGTCCAGCGGGCCAGCAGACCCTGGAAGGCGGTGAGCAGGACGGTGAAGCGGGTGGTGTCGTGGGCGGTGGCGAGCGCGAGGGCGCGGCGGGCGGTCGCGGCGGGGACGGTGAAGGAGACGGCGTCGCCGGCCGGGTCGCGGCGGGCCGGGCGCGGCCGGTCGGTGGGCAGGTCGAGGACGGGCACGCCGGTGAGCCGCTCGCGCCAGTGGCCGAGCTGGCGCTCCAGGGCCTCGCCGGTGACCTCGCGGCGCTGCCAGGCGGCGAAGTCGGCGTACTGGACCGGCAGCGGCGCCAGCGGGTCGGCCCGGCCGGCCGTGAACGCGGCGTAGAGGGTGCCGAGTTCCTCGGCGAACAGGCCGACCGACCAGGCGTCGCAGGCGATGTGGTGGAACGTGACCACCAGCAGGTGCTCGTCCTCGGCGAGGGCGATCAGCCGGGCCCGGGCGGAGAGGTCCCGCTCCAGGTCGAACGGGACGGCGATCTCGGTCTCGGCCGCCGCGCGGGCGTCGCGCTCGCGCTCGGCGGCCGGGACGGCGGTCAGGTCGGTGACCGGCAACGGCGCCGGGCGGGCCTCCTCGACCACCTGGACCGGCTCCTCGCCCGCCAGCGCGTAGCGGGTGCGCAGGATCTCGTGCCGGGCGACGATCCCGGTCCAGGCGGCGCCGAGCGCCTCGCGGTCGAGGGTGCCGGTCAGGCGCAGCACCAGCGGGACCAGGTACTCGGCGCTGTCCGGCTCCAGGCGGTTGAGGAACCACATCTGCTGCTGGCCGAAGGACAGCGGCAGCGGCTGCTCCCGGTCGGCCCGGGTGATGACGGACCGGCGACCCCCTCGCTTGCCGGCCAGCCGGCGCCGCAGCAGCTCCTCGCGCCGCTGTGCCACGTCCTGCTCGGTCGACCGCTTGTCGCCGGTGCTCATTGCTACTGCTCCCTTTGTTCTTGCCGGTTGTCGGTCGGCGCTTGCCGCGTGTCGTTCGCTGTCGGTGCGAGGTGCGAGGTGGGGGTGGGGGTGGGGGTGCCGGGGGTGCGGCGGGGCCTACGGGACGAGTTCGGGGTCGCCCAGCTCGGCGTCGTCCAGCTGCTCGATCTCGGCCCGGATCAGCTCCTCGACCGCCTCCGCCAGCCGGCTCACCGTCGGGTGGCCGAAGACGGTCGCGATCGAGAGGTCGACGTCGAACTCGTCCTGGAGCCGGGAGGTCATCCGGATCGCGAGGATCGAGTGCCCGCCGAGCTCGAAGAAGCTGTCGTGGACGCCGACCGAGGGCAGGCCCAGCAGCTCGGCCCAGACCTCGGCGATCCGCTCCTCGGTGGGCGTGCCCGGCGCGTCCCGGTCACCGGCGGCCTGCTCGACTGCGGGCAGCGCCCGGCGGTCGACCTTGCCGTTGGCGGTGAGCGGGATCCGGTCCACCTTCGCGACGGCCGCGGGCACCATGTACTCGGGCAGCAGCGCGGCGAGGTCGGCCCGCAGCGTGTCGGCGGCGAACTCCCCGCCCTCCGGGACCACGTACGCGGCCAGCGACTTCTCGCCGGTCGCGCTCTCCCGGACCAGGACGACGGCGTCGCGCACGGCCGGGTTCGCGGTCAGCACCGCCTCGATCTCGCCGAGCTCGATCCGGTAGCCGCGCAGCTTGACCTGCGTGTCGATCCGGCCGAGGAACTCGATCGCGCCGCCGGCCAGGACCCGGGCCAGGTCGCCGGTGCGGTAGAGCCGGGAGCCGGCCGGACCGTAGGGGTCCGGGACGAAGCGCTCGGCGGTGAGGTCGGGGCGGCCGTGGTAACCCCGGGCCAGCCCCGCGCCGCCGACGTGCAGTTCACCGGCGACGCCGACCGGGGCGGGCCGGCCGGCCCCGTCCAGCACGTACGCCGTGGTGTTGGGCAGCGGACCGCCGAGCGGCACGGTGCCCTCCTGCGGCCGGTCGACCGGGTGGACCGTGGAGCCGATCGAGGCTTCGGTGGGCCCGTACTCGTTGATCAGCCGGCCGGGGCCGAGCGCCGCCAGCCAGTGGTTGGCGGTGCGCGCGGGCAGCGCCTCGCCGGCCACCAGCACCAGGTCCGCCAGCGCGGCCGCCCGCTCGCCGGTCAGCTGGTCGGTGAGCAGCTCCAGGTGGCCGGGGGTGAGCTTGACGAAGCTGTACGGCGCGCCGGCCGCGAGGGTCTCGCCGAGGCGGCCCAGGTCGAGGTCGGCGGGCAGCACGTGCACCGGGCGGCCGGTGATCAGCGGCGCGTACAGGTTGGTGGCGGGCAGGTCGAAGGCCAGCGAGGAGAACAGCGGCGCGCCGCCGGGGCCCCGGACCAGGTCGCGGGCGGCCCAGCGCAGGTGGTTGGCGAGGCCGCGGTGGTGCACCGTGACGCCCTTGGGGCGGCCGGTGGAGCCCGAGGTGTAGATGAGGTACGCCGGGTGCTCCGGGTCGGTGGCGCGGGCGGGCGCGGTGACCGGGCGGGCGGCGATCGCCTCCCGGTCCGCGTCCAGCAGGATCCGGATGCCCGCGAACCCGCCGGTGGTGGCGGTCAGCGCGGTCTCGGTGACCAGCAGCGGCGCCCCGCAGTCGGCGAGCACGTGGCGCAGCCGTTCGGCGGGCAGCGCCGGGTCGAGCGGCAGGTAGGCGGCGCCGGCCTTCCAGATCGCCAGCAGGGCGGGCACCAGGTCGGGCCCGCGCTCCAGGCAGAGGCCGACGACGGTCTCCGGTCCGGCCCCGGCGGCGGCCAGGTGGTGGGCGAGGCGGTTGGCCCGCTCGTCCAGCTCCCGGTAGGTCAGGGTGGCGCCGTCGGTGACCACGGCCGGGGCGTCCGGCGTGGCGGCGGCCTGCGCCTCGATCAGGTCGAGGGTGGTGCCGGCCGGCCAGTCGGCCCGCTCACCGGTGCCCCAGTCGCCGAGCAGCAGCGCCCGCTCGGGGGCGGAGAGCAGTTCGGCGGCGCCGAGGGCGGTGGCCGGGGCGGCGGTGAAGGTCTCCAGCAGCCGCAGGAACTGCTCGGCCAGCCGCTCGACGGTGCCGTGCTCGAACAGCGCGGCGGCGTACTCGAAGACGCCGCTCCAGGTGCCGTCGGCCTCGCTGCGGACGTACAGGGTGAGGTCGGTCTTGGCGACCCGGCGGGCCGGGTGCAGGTAGTCGAGGTCGGCCCGGTCGGGCATGCCGCCGATCAGCCGGCCGTCGTGGAGGTTGAAGGCGACCTGGTAGAGCGGGGTGCGGGAGAGGTCGCGCTCCGGGTTCAGCTCGTCGACGATGTGCTCGAAGGACAGCTCCTGGTGCGCGAAGGCGTCCAGGCAGGTGGCCCGCAGCCGGTCCAGCGCCTCGGTGAACGGCAGGCCGCCGTCGAGCGGGCAGCGCAGCACCAGCGAGTTGAGGAAGAAGCCGACGGTCCGCTCGACCTCGGGCCGGCCGCGCCCGGCCACGGGCGTGCCGACGACCACGTCCCACTGGCCGCTGTGGCGGGCGAGCAGGGTGCCGAAGGCGGTGAGCAGGGTCATGAACGGGGTGGCCTCGCGGCTCTGCCCCAGCCGGGTGACCGCGTCCATGAGCCGCGGCGGGATGCCGAAGGCCACCACGCCGCCGCGCGGGTCGCGCCGGGCCGGACGGGGGTGGTCGGTGGGCAGCTCCAGCGGGACCAGGCCGTCCAGGACGCCGCGCCAGTGGTCGAGTTCACCGGCCAGCCGCTCCTTGGAGTGCCATTGCCGCTCCCAGGACGCGAAGTCGGCGTACTGGACCGGGGGCTCGGGCAGGTGCGGGGCGGTACCGGCCCGGTGGGCGGCGCACAGGGTGCGGAACTCGTCCTCCAGCACGGCGACCGACCAGCCGTCGCAGGCGATGTGGTGGATCGTCACCAGCAGCAGCCGCTCGTCCCCGGTCTCCGGGGTGGCGGCCAGGGTGGCCCGCCAGATCCGGCCGGAGGCCAGGTCGAAGGGGGTCTCGAACTGCTCCCGGAACAGCTCCACGACCCGCTCGCGGCTGCCCTCGACGGTGCGCAGGTCGATCGGCAGGGTCTCGCCGACCTCCTGGACCGGCTCGCCGTCGACGGTGCGGTAGCGGGTGCGCAGGACCTCGTGGCGGTCGGCGAGGGTGTCGAGCACCAGCCGGACGGTGTCGGCGTCCAGATCGGCGGGCACCCGCAGGAAGAACGGGGCGGCCCACTCGGGGCTGGGCTCCATGGTGTCGAGCAGCCAGATCCGGCGCTGGCCGGAGGAGAGCGGCAGCGGGCGGTCGCGGGGCACCGGCACGACGCCGGGGACGGCCTGCGCCCCGGTGGCCCCGGCCGTCGGCGCGCTCTCCTCGACGGTCAGCAGGGCGGCCTGCTCGCGGACGGTGACGGCGGTGAACAGGTCGGCCAGCACGACGGCCGTGCCGGTGGCGGCGTGCAGACGGCGGGCCAGCTCGGTCAGCAGCAGCGAGTAACCGCCGAGCTGGAAGAAGTTGTCCTCCGCGCCGACCTCGGCGACCTCCAGCAGCTCCGACCAGACCCCGGCGACGGCGCGCTCGGCGGCGGTGGCCGGTGCCGCGTACACGGGGCGGGCGAAGGCGGCCGGGACGGGCGCGGGCGCGGCGGCGGCCTCGTCGAGCTGCTCCAGGGTGCCGTCGTTGCGCCAGCGGACCGGGGTGCCGGTGGCGTGCATCCGGCTGCCGGGGGCGCCGAAGAAGGCGGGCCGCAGGCGGTCGGCGGTGGTTCGCGGGTCGCCGGCCCAGCCGCGCGGCAGGCCGAGGCCGGCCACGTGCAGCTCGCCGGGGACGCCGGGCGGGACGGGGTCGCCGTACTCGTCGACGACCAGCACCCGGACCTGGTCGACCGGGCGGCCGAGGACGGGGGCGGCGCTGTCGCGGGTGGCGCTGTCCCGGGTGGCGCTCTCCCCGGTGGGGTCGACGTCGTCGGCGGTGACGATCAGCGCGGCGGACTCCAGGACGTGCAGGGTGCGCACCTCCTCGGCCCGGGCGGCCAGCGCGCGGCCGGCGGCCGGCGGCAGGGCGGCGCCGAGGGAGAGCACCAGCCGGAGGGCGGTGTCCGCCGCCGGGGAACCGGCGGCCTCGGCGTAGGCGGCCCCGGCCAGGGCGGCGGCGGGGGCGACGAGCACGGTGGCCCGCTGCCCGGCGGCGGCGTCCAGCAGCCCGGCCGGGTGCGGCGCCGGGGCGGGCAGGACGGCGGTCGCGTCGGCGGTGAGCGCGGCGAACAGCGCCCAGGTGGCCGCACCGGCGGGACCGGTGACGAGGACCCGGTCGGTGGCGTCGAGGCCGTGGTCCTCGGCCAGCCAGCCGACCTGGTTGACGACGGTGGCGTGGTCGAGCACGGCCGCGGGGGCGCCGTCCGCGCCGGGGGCGATCCAGGCGGCGGCCGTCGGTTCGACGTCCACGGGTGCGGCGATCGCGGCCGCGCGCAGCGCCTCGGCGAGAGTGCTCCCGGCGGCCGCGTCGCCCTCCCGGCCGTCCGTCAGGACCAGATCGGCGACGGCCCCGGCCGCGCCGTCCCGCCCGTCGGCGTCCAGCGGCAGCACGGCGGCACCGGCCCGCCACACGCCGAGGACGGCGGCGACCAGGTCGGCGCCGGCCGGAAGGCGGACTCCGACCACCGATTCCGGACCGATTCCGGAACCGGCCAGGAATCCGGCGATCCGGTCGGCCCGCTCGTCGATGTCGCGACGGCCGACCTCGTGGTGGCCGTCGAATACGGCGACCGAGTCGGGAACCCGTTCCACCGAGTTCGCGAAAAGGTGATGCACAAAGGACTGCCGTGCCACGAGAGCTCCTCGCTCGGTCACTAAGGGGCGGATCAGCTGCTGCGCCGGGCTCAGCCGGCGACGGTCCCGGCCGCGGCGGTCCCGGCGGCGACGCTCGCGGCCGTGGTCCCGGCCGCGGCGGCCTCGGCCATCCGCAGGCGCAGGCTCAGCGGGCGCATGTCGGTCCACACCTCGCCGATCCGGGCCAGGCACTCCTCCTTGCTGCCGGCGAAGCCCTCCCCGCGCCAGCCCGCCGGGAGCGCCCGGTCGGCCCACCAGATCGAGTACTGCTCCTCGTCGTTGAGGACGACGAGGTAGGTCTGCGTGTCAACGTTCAGCTCGGCCACAGCCGGGTCCCCGATCACTTGAGGCTGGTGTCGCACGAGGCGGTCGGCCCGCACACGTGCCCTTGATACGGAGTGAGTCTGGGGACGCCCGCTATAGGTGCTCTATACGTCCCCGGGGCAGGCTCGGCACCGGCCGGACGGCATTCCGTCGGGGGCCTTCCGGACGCCTTCCCAGGCTTCCCGGACGGGCGCCGACTGCTGTTTTCCGCAGCCCCGGGGTGTAGTGCGCTGCACCCCGGAAACAGAACTCCGCTTCATTGCCCACCCCCTGGGCCGGAAGGTGTACTTGCTGCCATGACCGCCACAGCCCGCGGCTCGGAATTCGCCGTCGAACTCCGCTCCGTTTCCAAGACCTACCGCTCCGGCCCCGAGCCCGTCGTCGGCCTCGACGGGGTGAGCCTCGGCTTCCCGTTCGGCACCTTCACCGCCGTCATGGGCCCGTCCGGCTCCGGCAAGTCCACCCTGCTGCGCGCCGCGGCCGGCCTGGAGGGCATCGACGGCGGCCAGGTGCTGGTCGACGGCACCGAGCTGGGCGGCCTCAAGGACAAGGAGCTGACCCTGCTCCGCCGGGAGCGGATCGGCTTCGTCTTCCAGTCCTTCAACCTGCTCCCCTCCCTCACCGCCGCGCAGAACGTCGCGCTCCCGCCGAAGCTGGCCGGCCGCCGCCCCGGCAAGGCCGAGGTGCTGGCCGCACTGGGCTCGGTCGGCCTGGCCGAGCGGGCCGGCCACCGCCCCGGCGAGCTGTCCGGCGGCCAGCAGCAGCGGGTCGCCATCGCCCGCGCCCTGATCAGCCGGCCCGCCGTCGTCCTGGCCGACGAACCGACCGGCGCGCTGGACACCAGGAGCGGGCGCGAGGTGCTCGCCCTGCTCCGCGGCCTGGCCGACGACGCCGGGCGCGCCGTCGTCATGGTCACCCACGACCCGGTCGCCGCCTCGTACGCGGACCGCGTGGTCTTCCTGACCGACGGCCGGCTCGCGGGCTCCCTGGAGCAGCCGACGGCCGAGCGCGTCGCCGCCCGGATGACGAGCCTGGAGGCCCTGGCGTGCTGAGCGTCGCCCTGTCCACCCTCCGGGTCCGCTGGACGTCCTTCGTCGGCACCTTCGTCGCGCTCTGCCTCGGCGTCGGCCTGATGGCCACGGCGATGCTGGTCATCGGCGCCACCGCCGGGGTCGCCGACCTCGCGCAGCAGCGCTGGTCCGGCGCGCCCGCCGTCGTCGTCCCGGACACCGGCATCGACCTCGCCGACAGCGAGGGGCAGGTCCAGAGCACCCCGGTGGCCCGGCAGCCGGGCCTGACCCCGGAGCTGGTGGCCGCGGTCGCCCGCACCGGCCGGGTGATCGAGGACCACACCTTCTACGCCCAGCTGGCCGGCGGCCCGGCCGACCAGGTCGGGCGCGGCTGGTCGGCCGCCGAGGCCGGCGGCCAGCTGCTGACCGCGGGCGCCGCCCCCGCCGGGGCCGGGCAGGTCGTGGTCGGCGGCGGGGAGGCCGGACTGATCGGCCGCACCCTGCCGCTGCTGACGGCCGACGGGCCGCGCGAGGTCACCGTCACCGGCGTCACCGGCGCGGTGCCGTTCGAGCACGCGGTGTTCTTCACCGACGCCGAGGCCGCCCGGATCTCCCCGGAGGTCGACGCGCTGGCCGCCTACGGGCCGGCCGACGCCGTGCGCCGGGCGGTCGCCGAGGCGGGCCGGGGTCCCGGGCGGGCCGCCGTCCTCACCGGCAAGGAGCGGGCCACCGCGGACCCGCACCACGCCTTCCTGCTCAGCCAGATGGACAACGTGGACACGCCGCTCGGCCTGGCCGCCGGGGTGGCCGGCTTCGTCGCCGTGTTCGTGGTCGCCGGCACCTTCGCCCTGTCCGTCGCCCAGCGGCGCCGCGAGCTCGCCCTGCTCCGGCTGATCGGCTCCACCCGCCGCCAGCTGCGCCGGCTCATCTACGCGGAGGCCGTGCTGGTGGGCGTGCTCGCCTCGGCGGCGGGCTGCGGGCTGGGCCTGGTCGGCGCCCCGCTGTGCCGGGAGTGGCTGGTCTCCCGGGGCATCGTCAGCTCCGACTTCACCGTGCCGGTGGCCGGCTGGGCGCTCGTCGCGGCGGCCTCGGTCGGGCTGCTCACCGCCCTCGTCGGCGTGGTCGTCTCCTCCGTCCGGGCCGGACTGATCAGCCCCGGCGAGGCGCTGCGCGAGGCCGCCGTCGAGCGCAGCCCCAAGGGGGCGAACCGCTTCCGCTGGGTGGTCGGCGGGCTGGCCCTCGCGGTGGGCGTGGTGGCCGTCAGCGGCACCGCGACCATGCAGCCGGAGGCCGGGTCCAACGCGGCCGCCTCCGCCTCGCTGGTCCTGGTGATCGTCGGCGCCTTCGTCACCCTGGCCGGCGTGCTCGCCGGGCCGGTGATCCGCCTGCTGACCGGCCTGCCCGCGCGGTTCTCCCGCACGGCGAACGACTCGGTGGACGGCGCGGACGACGTCGGCGGCGCCGTCTGGTCCACCGCCCGCCAGGGTGCCCTGACCGCCTTCCGCCGCACGGCCGCGACGACCACCCCCGTGGTCATCGTGGTCAGCCTGGCCGGCTGCCTGCTCGGCACCATCGGGACGATCAACGCGGCCCAGGTCAGCGCCGTCGGGCGGCAGCTCTCCCGGACCGACTGGGTGATCTCCCCGGCCGGGACCCCGGGCCTCGCCCGGCCCGTGGTCGACCAGGTCCGGGCCGTCCCCGGCATCACCGCCGTGGCCTCCACCCCGACCACCGTCTACGCGGAGGAGCAGGGGCCGAGCGCCCTCGCCCTCCAGGCGGCGGCGGTCGACGCGGCCGGTCTCGACGCGGTCGCCGAACTCCCGGTCGTCAGCGGCTCCGCGGCCGACCTCCGGCCCGGCTCGATCATCGTCAACACCGTCTGGCCCGGGAACCCACGCGCGGGTGACGAGGTCAGCACCTGGCTCGCCGACGGGACGCGGAAGCGCCTCAAGGTCGCGGCCGTCCTCCAGGCGGGCGCGGACAGCACCCAGGCGTACCTGGACACCTCCGACGCCGGCGCCGGAGCCGCCCTGCCGTCCCGCATCATCGTCAAACTCGCCCCCGGCGCCGACCGCGCGGCCACGTCCCGCGCCCTGCACGCCGCCGTCGTCGGCCTCGGCGCCCGGATCAGCACCCCCGACGAGGTCTCGGCCGCGGCGACCGACGCCAACCAGGAGAGCTCCAAGAACGGCATGCTGATGATCCTCGGCCTGTCGGTGCTCTACGCCCTGGTGGCGCTGGCCAACACCCTGGTGATGACGCTGGGCGACCGTCGCCGCGAACTGGCGATGCTGCGCCTGGCGGGCGCCACCCGGGGCCAGGTCCTGCGAGCAGTCGCGACCGAGACCCTGCTCTGCGTCGGCGCCGGTGCCCTGGTGGGCGCGGTCGCCTCGGCCATCAGCATCGGCGGCTCCTGGGCGGCTCTGCGGCAGCTGGTCGGCCCGACGCCCGCGGTGGTCCCGTGGGCCACCCTCGGCGAACTCCTCGCCACCTGCGCCGCCATCGGCCTCGCGGCCGCCGTGGTCCCGGCCGCGTTGGCGCTCCGCGGTGGTGACGGCCGCAGCATCCTCGCCGGCGTCGCGGGCGAGGCCGGCTGAGGCAGCGGAGGACGCGGAACGGCCGGGAGTGGGAAGTCGAGGCGGTGACTCTGCTGGCGAAGTCGTTCGGGGTGGGTGTGGGACAGTAAGTGCCTGTTGGTTGTGGTGGGTTGGCTGTCTGTGGGGGTGGGTTGTGCT
>NZ_JBIWIF010000007.1:458037-480528 GCF_044764505.1 Kitasatospora sp. NPDC094019 | reverse complement strand
AATGCGGGGGTGTCGGAGTTCTACACGGTGATGGCGGTGACGGATCCGGAGCTGCGGTCGAAGGGGATCTCGGCGTTCGTGGTGGAGAAGGGCGACGCGGGGGTGTCGTTCGGGGCGCCGGAGCGGAAGCTGGGGATCAAGGGGTCGCCGACGCGTGAGGTGTACTTCGACGATGTGCGGATTCCGGTGGACCGGATGATCGGTGCGGAGGGGACGGGGTTCGCGACGGCGATGCGGACGCTGGACCATACGCGGGTGACGATCGCGGCGCAGGCGCTGGGGATCGCGCAGGGTGCGCTGGACTACGCGAAGGGGTATGTGCGGGAGCGGCGGCAGTTCGGGAAGCCGATCGGTGATTTCCAGGGTGTGCAGTTCATGTTGGCGGACATGGCGATGAAGCTGGAGGCGGCGCGTCAGTTGACGTACGCGGCGGCGGCGAGGTCGCAGCGGGGGGACGGGGATCTGACGTTCTTCGGGGCGGCGGCGAAGTGTTTCGCGTCGGACGCGGCGATGGAGATCACGACGGACGCGGTGCAGTTGCTGGGTGGTTACGGGTACACCCGGGACTATCCGTTGGAGCGGATGATGCGGGACGCGAAGATCACGCAGATCTACGAGGGCACCAACCAGATCCAGCGCATCGTGATGGCCCGCAACCTCCCGTAGGTTCCCCCTCCCGACCCGTCGGGAGCCCGTCCTCGGGCACCCGGACCAAGGCCGCGCAGGGGCCGGTCCGGGTGTTCGAGGCCGATGCTATGTTCCGGGAATGAGTGAGAAGGAAGAGCAGGACCAACCGATGAACGACGGGCAACCGAAGCCCGCGATGCGTGAGGCGCTGGTCGCCGCCGCCTTCGAACTCTTCCTGGAGCGCGGCTTCGAGCAGACCACGATCGACGACATCGTCTCGCTGGCCGGGGTCGGCCGGCGGTCCTTCTTCCGCTACTTCCCGGCCAAGGAGGACGTGGTCTTCCCCGACCACGAGCGCGGCCTCGCCGAGATGACGGAGTTCCTGGAGTCCGGCACCGGCGAGGAGGACCCGGTCCGGCACGCCTGCGACGCGGCCCGGCTGGTCCTGCGGATGTACGCCGAGCAGCCGTCCTTCTCCGTCCAGCGCTACCGCCTCACCCGCAAGGTGCCGGGTCTGCGCGCGTACGAGCTGTCCGTCGTCTGGCGCTACGAGCACACCCTGGCGCACTATCTGCGCGGCCGGTTCGCCGGGCGCCCGGACGGGCCGCTGCAGGCCGACGTGGTCGCCGCCGCCGTGGTCTCCGCGCACAACCACGCCCTGCGCACCTGGCTCCGCTCCGGCGGCGAGAGCGACTGGGTGACCGAGGTGGACCGGGCGATGACCTTCGTCACCGACACCTGGGGCGAGCGCGCCGCCGGCGGCGAGCCGGTGACGGACGGCGACGGACCGGGGGAGCAGGACGACGTCGTGGTGCTGGTCGCCAGTCGCCGGGCACCGCTGTGGCGGATGGTCCGGAGCATCGAGAGCGCCCTCGGCGAGCCCCGGGCCGACCACCAGGACTGACCCCGCGGCCCTCCGCCCGGCCCGACGGAAGTGCCGGACCGAAATGCCGGACCGAAGTGCTCGACCGAAGCGTCGGACCGAGGCGTCGGACCGAGGCGCCGGACCCTCCCTCGCGCGTCGCCCTCACCCTGATGGCGCAGGCCCGGCCGGACGCGCCGGGCCCGCGGCCGCGGCTGCCGTGCGCGGCCCCCGGTGGCGGGCGAGACTCGGTCGCAGGACGTGGCCGGAGCCGGACCGGCGCGGGGAACGCGACGGAGGCGGACGATGCCCGAGCCGAGCGGCGGTCCGAGCGGGAGCGAGGACCCTACGGAGGGCGCCGGCCCGGTGCCCTCTCCCGCCGCGACGCCCTCTCCCGCCGCGCCGGCCCCCGCGCGACCGTCGCCCGCGCCACCGGCGCCCGAACTGCACGGGGTGCTGCGCTCCAAGGGTTACCTCGGCCTGCTCGTGATCTCGGCCCTGGTCGGCGTCCCGGTCTCGCTGGCCGCCTTCTGGTTCGTCGGCCTGGAGCACCAGCTCCAGCACTGGATCTGGGAGAGCCTGCCCGACGCCCTCGGCCACGACCGCGCCCCCTGGTGGTGGCCGCTGCCCGCGCTGCTGCTGGCCGGCCTGCTGCTCGCGCCGATCGTCACCCGGGTACCCGGGCGCGGCGGCCACATCCCGGTCGACGGCCTCGGCGGGCCGCCAGCCCCGCCGAGGGCCGTGCCCGGCGTGGTGCTGGCCGCACTCGCCTGCTTGCCGCTCGGCGCGGTGCTCGGCCCGGAGGCGCCGCTGATGGCGATGGGCGGCGGGCTGGCGCTGCTCGCCGTCCGGCCGTCCCGCCGCGCGGCCCGGCCCCAACTGGTGCCGGTGCTCGGCGCGGCCGGTTCGGCGGCGGCGATCTCGACCATCTTCGGCAGCCCGCTGGTGGCCGCCGTGATGATGATCGAGGCGGCCGGCCTGGGCGGGCCGCAACTCCTGCTGCTGATCATGCCCTGCCTGCTGGCGAGCGGGGTCGGCGCGCTGGTGTTCACCGGCTTCGGCCACTGGACGGGCCTCTCGGTCGGCGCGCTCTCGCTGCCCTCGGAACCGCCCGCCGCGGTCCCCGACCCGGGCGACTTCCTGTGGGGCCTGCCGGTCGCCGCCGTGGTCACCGTGGTCTGCGTGGCCGGCCAGCTGCTCGGCCACCGGGTCAAGGCGTTCACCGTCGGGGACCCGGCGCGGGCCGTGCCACCGCCGACGGCGCGGCAGACGGTCCTCCGCACGGTGCTGTGCGCGGTCGTGGTCGGCGGCTGCATCGCCGCCTACGCGCTGCTGACGGGCCGCTCGCCCGAGGAGGCGGCGCTCTCCGGTCAGGCCACCCTGGGCGCGCTGGCCGCGAACCCGGCGGCCTGGTCGGTGTTCGCGCTGCTGATGCTGACGCTCTGCAAGACGGCCGCCTGGGGCATCGCCCTGGGCAGCCTGCGCGGCGGCCCGATCTTCCCGGCGGTGCTGATCGGCGCGGCCGTCGGGGTGGCCTGCGGACCGCTGCCCGGTCTCGGCGTCGAGTCGGGCCTGGCCGTCGGCCTGGCCGCCGCGGGCACCTCGGTCACCCGGCTGCCGGTCACCAGTACGGTGCTGGCGGCCGCGCTGCTGGGGCCGGACGCGCCGGACTCGCTGCCGCTGCTGCTGGTGACCGCCGTGACCTCCTACGTGATCGGCGAACTGCTGCGCGGGCGCATCGGGCGGCGCACACCGCCGACCGCCGCACCGGTCGCCGCGCCCGCCGGCTGAGGGCTAGCCGAGCGGTCCGGCGGATCCCCGTCAATACCCTTGCGACTGTTCCACTCCTTCGGGTCAATCCGAGGTTCAGGACCGTCACCCCGGGCAATCCCGCTTCCATGACCACCTCCTCGCCCCACCGCCGCAGCCGTCGTTCCACCGACCGCCGCTCCAGCGACCGCCACCGCACCGGCCGCGACCCCCGCCGCGCGGTCCCCGGGCCCCCGTCGGGCGCGGCAGGAGCGGGCGCGCCGGACCCGGCACCGTACGCCCCGCCGGCCACCGCCTGTTGCGCCGTCTCCACCACCGAGCGCCGCTCGCTCGGCGGGACCGTCATCCGCACCCACCGCCACCACCCCCGCTGCCCGGTCTGGGCCGCCCGCTGAAAACCCCGTGCCCGCCGTGACCGCCCGGTGGTAGAACGGGCCGGACGCCGACCCGCCACCACGGCGGCCGGAACGGGGCCGCCGGAGCAGGGGCGGCCGGAGCGACGGCGGAGCACCGAGGGGGACGCATGTCGGAGGCCGACGAGCCGATACACGAGCACCTGGTGGACGAGGCGGCGCTGCGCCCGGGCGGGCGGGTGCTGGACCTCGGCTGCGGCACCGGCCCCACCCTGGCCGTCTTCTCCCGCCGCCGCCCCGACGCCCGGCTGCTCGGCCTCGACCACTCGGCGGCCGGTGTCGCGGCCGCCCGCCAACTGCTGGCGGACCACCCGGGCGGCATCGGCATCGAGGTGTCGGACCTGGCCGGACCGCTCCCACTGCCCGACCACGACGTCGACGTCGTGGTCTCGTACAACGTGCTGGAATGCCTGCCGGACCCGGCCGCGCTGCTCGCCGAGACCGCCCGGGTGCTGCGCCCCGGCGGCCGGGCGGCGCTGGCACACGTCGACTTCGACTCCCTGGTGATCGCCGGCGCGGACCGCGACCTCGACCGGCGGATCTGCCACGCCTTCACCGACGACCAGCAGTCCTGGATGGAGCACGTGGACGGGCGGATCGGCCGCAAGCTCCCCGGTCTGGTCCGGAACTCCCCGCTGCGGCTGGGCCGGGTCCACCCGGTCGTCACCGACTCCACCGAGCTGACCGGCCACGCCGCCCGCCGGATCGAGGGCATCCGCCACGCCCTGACCGCCGCCGCCGAGGAGGGCCGGGGCTCCCTCGACCCGGCCGAGATCGAGGAGTGGCACACCGCCGTCCGGCTCGCCGCCGCCCAGGGCCGCTTCTACCTCGCCGAAACCGCCGTCGCCGTCACCGCCCACGCCGGCTGACCGCGGCGCCCGGGAGCGGCCGCGGGGCGCGCCGCGGCACGGCCCAGCACGGAAAGGAGCCGTGCGGAGAACAAAAAAGACCCCAGACGAATCTGGGGTCTTCCGTGGTGTCCGAGGGGGGACTTGAACCCCCACGCCCGATAAAGGGCACTAGCACCTCAAGCTAGCGCGTCTGCCATTCCGCCACCCGGACCGGGTGTTGTCCTCGCCGCTTCCTTCTGTTCGTCGGCCGCGCTGACAGATGTAACTGTAGCAGTGATCCGCTGCCGGTCCCAAAACGGCCCTGGGCGGGGGAGTGGGGGTTGCGGCGGTGTGTCGGCGTGTTTCCTGGGGGTGGATCCGGGTCGGGGGCTGGGAGAGGATGGGCGGACGTGCTCGTGCGACCCGGGTGCAGGTCCCGGGGCGGCGCTGGGGTGCCGGTGCGGGCGAGAGACGAGGAGTGACCGTGAGCGAGCGGAGCGAGTCGAAGGTGACGGGGGAGTCCGAGGTCGCCGACATCTGCCGCGATCTGATCCGGATCGACACCAGCAACTACGGCGACGGTTCCGGTCCGGGCGAGCGGAAGGCGGCCGAGTACGTGGCCGAGCAGCTCGCGGAGTTCGGCCTCGAACCGCAGATCATCGAGTCGGCCAAGGGGCGCGCGTCCACCGTCGTCCGGATCGAGGGCGAGGACCGGTCGCGCCCGGGCCTGCTGATCCACGGGCACACCGACGTGGTGCCGGCCAACGCCGCGGACTGGACGTACGACCCGTTCTCCGGCGAGATCGCGGACGGCTGCGTCTGGGGGCGCGGCGCGGTCGACATGAAGGACATGGACGCGATGACCCTGGCGGTGGTGCGCGACCGGCTGCGCACCGGCCGCAAGCCCCCGCGCGACCTGGTGCTGGCCTTCCTCGCCGACGAGGAGGCGGGCGGCACCTACGGCGCGCGGTACCTGGTGGACAAGCACCCGGGGCTCTTCGAGGGCGTGACCGAGGCGATCGGCGAGGTCGGCGGCTTCTCCTTCACCGTCAACGACCGGAACCGGCTCTACCTGATCGAGACGGCCGAGAAGGGCATGCACTGGATGCGGCTCACGGTCGAGGGCCGGGCCGGACACGGATCGATGGAGAACAACGACAACGCCATCACCGAGCTGTGCGAGGCGGTGGCCCGCCTCGGGCGGCACGAGTTCCCGCTGCGCATCACCAAGACCGTCCGGGCCTTCCTGGACGAGCTGTCGGACGCGCTGGGCGTCGAGCTCGACCCGGAGAACATGGACGAGACGCTCCGGGTGCTCGGCGGCATCGCCAAGATGATCGGCACCACACTGCGCAACACCGCCCAGCCGACCATGCTCGGCGCCGGGTACAAGGTGAACGTGATCCCCGGCCAGGCCACCGCGCACGTGGACGGCCGCTTCCTGCCCGGCTACGAGGAGGAGTTCCTGGCCGAGCTGGACAGCGTGCTCGGCCCGCGGGTGAAGCGGGAGAGCCTGCACTCGGACAAGGCGATCGAGACGAGCTTCGACGGTGCCCTGGTCGAGGCGATGCAGACGGCGCTGCGCGCCGAGGACCCGATCGCCCGCGCGGTGCCGTACTGCCTGTCGGGCGGGACGGACGCCAAGTCCTTCCAGGACCTCGGGATCCGCTGCTTCGGCTTCGCCCCGCTCCAGCTGCCGCCGGAGCTGGACTTCGCCGGGATGTTCCACGGGGTGGACGAGCGGGTGCCGGTGGACGGCCTGAAGTTCGGCGTGCGGGTGCTGGACCGGTTCCTCGACGCCTGCTGACCGGGGCGGGAGCCGCGCGGTGGTCCACCGCGCGGCTCCCGCGTTTCCGGGCCGGAACCGCTTCGGCAGATCGATGACCTGTTCGTCGTATCACCGGTCCGGGTGAATGCAACGTCTGTTCCGTACCCCGTTTGCCGCAACCCTCGTTCCTTCCTGTGACGGCCCGGAGCCGATATCCGGGTGTTCATACAGGAGGAATGATGAAGGCCAAGAAGATCGCCGCCGTGACCGCTGCCACCGGTGGCCTGGTGCTCGCCGTCGCGGGTGTGGCCTCCGCCCACGGTGGGGCCGGTGCCGAGGGCGTGGCCGCCGGTTCCCCGGGCGTCGTGTCCGGCAACCAGATCCAGATCCCGGTGCACATCCCGGTCAACGTGTGCGGCAACACCATCAGTGTGATCGGCGTGCTGAACCCGGCGTTCGGCAACCACTGCGCGAACGTCTGATTCTTCGACGGTCGTTGAAGTCGGGCCCCCGGGCGGCGGACGCGCCGCGCCGGGGGCGCCTGCGTGTCCGGGGCCGCCCCCGAAACGGTCCATAGCATCCCCCGAAAGAGTGAATGGGGGCCGCACGGCTCAACCTCCTTGCGGGTTGCTTCGTTTTCTCCCATGCAGCCGAGGACCTCTCCGCCCAATCGGAAATTCCGACTTTCGGAAGGTCGTCACGTCGTCTCGAAATGTCAGGGGAAAATATGAGGAACGCAGCCAAGAAGGGGCTCCTCACGGCCGTGGCCACCGGCAGTGTGCTGGCCTCGACAGCCGGCTACGCCAGCGCGACCGCCGGGGCGGAGGGTGCGGCAGTGGGTTCGCCGGGTGTCGCCTCCGGGAACTCGGTGCAGGTACCGGTGGAAGTGCCGATCAACGCCTGCGGCAACACGGTCGACGTGGTCGGCGCGCTGAACCCGGCCTACGGCAACAACTGCGCCAACGCCTCCGGGCGTCATGGCGGTTCGCACGCGGGTGGCGGCAAGTCGGCCTCGGGCGCGGCCGCCTCCGGCGCGGCCACCGGCTCACCGGGTGTCGCCGCCGGGAACAGTGTCCAGGCCCCGGTGCACATCCCCGTCAACGCCTGCGGCAACTCGGTCGACGTGGTCGGCGCCGCCAACCCGGCGTTCGGCAACGAGTGCGCCAGCACGGCCGCGCCCGTGCACACGGCCCCGCCCACCACGCCCGACGACGACTGCCCGGAGGAGCACGGCCCGCACAACCCGCCGCCGCCCGCCACCGGTCAGCCCTCGACCCCGCCCGTGACGCCACCGGTCACCCAGACCCCGGGCGGTGGCGAGACCACGCCGGGCACGCCCAGGAACGGCGGCCCGTCCGAGGCCACGCCGTCCGGCGGTGGGGCGACGGGTGGCTCCGCGAGCGGCGCGGCCGGTGTCCCGGGCAGCGGTTCCGGCACTCAGCAGGGCGGCCGGGCCCACCCGGCGGCCGCGCGCACCGGTGGCCCGTCCGCGGCGCCGACCGCCGCCGGCAGCCAGCTCGCCTCCACCGGCGCCGGTGACACCGAGCTGCTCGGCGCGGCCGGCCTGGCGCTGCTGATCGGCGGTGGTGTCCTCTACCGCCGCGCCCGCGCCGGCGCTCGCTGAGCCCGGACGGCGCCGGACTCCCGGCACCCCGGCCCCGGGCCCCACGGCTCGGGGCCGGGGCCGTGCCGGGCCGTCACCAGCTCCGAACCTGCCGGATGATCCGCCGGCGCAGCAGCACCGTCCGGCTCCCGTCCGGGAACAATCGGAGTCGGTCGAGCTCCCAGTGCCCGTACTCGGCATGATCGGTGAGGAGTTGGCGAGCCGCGTTGCGGGACGTCCCGCGCGGCATGCGCAGCGACTGGTACTCGTACTCCGGCTGCCGGACCAGCTTCGGTGGGGTCAAAACGCTCCTCCTGTGGGACGCCTTCGGGCAAGCCTACGGCCTGCCCCCGACAGCGGGCCCGGGTATTTTCGGACGCCCCGACCCGCACCCGACTGACTAGGCGTCAGTTGCGGTGCTCCTGTGGTCGGCATACCCCGGGCGCGCCGGGCGAAGCGGCTCCGGGGTGGGCCCGCGCGTGCGCCCGGCGTGCGCCGTAGGGGGCTTGCCGGTCGGGGACAGATGCATGCGGAACGGACATCAAGGGGGAAGTTGCGGTGAAATCGCGGGTGTAGGTGACAACCGCTGTGCGTACCGGCACCGGGGAGAGATAGCGTCTGCACCATGTCTGATGCCGCGCAGCCCACCATTGCCGAGGTACGCGCCGCCGCCGAGGCGGTCAAGGCCGCCATCGACCGTCATCTGGAAGCGGTGTCGAGCCCCAGCGCAGCGGACGATTCCGCTGTGTCCACCGCTTACGAGCAGCTCGCGACGGCGGCCATCGCGTACGACCAACTCCTCTACGAGGTCTACGACGAGGTCACCCCCTTCGAGGTCCCCGGCGACGAGGGCCCGGGCGGGTACCACGGACCCGAACAGCCCGAGGCGATCAGTGTGCTGATCCGCCGCGACTACCACATCGTCGACCCGAAGCGGCTGCGTGCCCAGGCCGAGCGGTTGGACGACTCGCTGACCCCGGAGGGGGCCGCGGGTGACGGGGTGAACGCCGCCATCGGTGTGCTGTTCGGAGAATTCGAGCCGGACGAGATCGCCGCGCGCAGTGAGGAGTTCGGGCTGGAGGAGGCCGACTCCACGCTCTGGGTGGCGGCCGCCGAGCCGAGCGATCCGGGGGAGTGGCTGCCGGAGCCGTTCGAGCACGCGGACCCGCAGCTGCTGATCTGCCGCTTCGACGTCAGCGAGGTCTACGACGACGAGGACCCGGACGACTGATCCCGGTCCCGGTCCGCCCCGCGCGCCCGGCGCGCGCGGGGCGGGGCCGGCTCAGCCGGCGGCCGCGCCGAGCTGGGCGAGGAGGGTGGCGTTGTCCTCCAGGTGCCAGTCCTCGGTGATCCGCCGCGCGCCGACGTGCTGGATGTCGATCGCGGAGAACTCCACGGCCTGCCCGCGACCGGCCCGACCCTCGAACACCCCGGTGAAGTGTCCTCGGAACACCAGCCGGGCGGTGAGCTTGTCCCCCGTGACCAGGAGGTCGGCCAGCTCGCAGCTGAGGTCGGGCACGGCGGTCCGGAAGGCGCGGGAGGCGACGGCCGGGCCGGTGGGCCCCTGCGGTCGCCCGGCCGGGAGGGTGTTGTCCCGGAAGTCCCGGTCGACGGCGGCGTCCAGGTGGCGCTGCTCCCCGGTGTTCCAGAAGGTGTAGAGCTGCTGGGCCAGCCGGATCTCCAGCGCGGCCCGGCGGGCCCCCAGCGAGCCGTCCACGGTGAGTTCCCGGGGCTGGACGAGGTCGGGCGAGCGGTCCACCAGCCGCCGGGCCCGGTCCGCTCCTGGGGCGGAGTTCCGCTCGGCGTGGACGCGGTCGGCGGAGTCGCGGGCGGTGGCGGCGCTCGCGCCGCCGAGGACGGCGGTGACCGCGAGCAGGGCGGCCAGGGAGCCGGTCAGGGTGGCGGGCGCGGGGCGGAACCGTCGCTTCGGACGCATGATTTCGGACGTTCCTCTCGGGGGGACGGCGGGCGCGGCGGTGCGCGCCGGGGGGCGTCCTCACCCTCCGTCGAGCCGGTTCCATGCGTCCAAGGCTTGCTTTCTACCGGACCGATGAATCCCCGTCATGGCAGGCAGGCAGGCGGCAGTCGGGCGGACACGCAGGCGCGCGGACACGCGGAAGGCCGGAGGGCCCCCTCGTACGTCGAGGGGGCCCTCCGGCCTTCCGGCGCGCGGACCGGACCGTACGCCGGCCGCGGCCGTCAGTACTCCTGCGCGGCGTTCTCGGCGAGGATCGCGCGCAGCCGCGTGGTGCGCGGCGCGGCCGGACGCTCGGCGACGGCCTGCGGGAGCGCCGGTCCGGCGGCGTGGACCACCGAGAGGTGCCGCTCGCCCCGGCCGAACGCGGTGTACACCCACTGCCGGCTGAGCGCCGCCGCCGCGTCGTCGGGAAGGACCACCACCGCGCCCGGCCAGTGCCGGCCGACCGCCTGGTGGACGGTCAGGGCCCAGCCGTGCCGCAGCTTCTGGGCCTCGGCGGGCGCGACGGTGCGGCGGGTGCCGTCCGGGTACTCCAGGTGCAGACCGGTGGCGTCGCCGTCGACCACCCGGGCCAGCCGGGTGTGGCCGGGCGCGGGCGAGTCGGCGATCCGGTCACCGGGGTCGAAGCCGGCGAACCGGCCCGGGCCCGGGTTGAGCCTGGCCTTGGCGGCCGCGTTCAGCGCCCGGGTGCCGGCCCCGCCGCCGTGGCCCGGGGTGAGCAGCACGACCTGCTCGGACGGGATGCCGAGGGCGCGCGGGATGGAGTCGGTGAGCAGCTGGATCGCGCGGTGGACGGCCTCCCCGGTGTCCTTGGCGGTCAGGATGACCACCTCCTTGTCCGGTGCCTCGACCGGCTGCAGCTCGCCGATGCCGACGCCGGAGACCAGCTCGCCGATCGGGCCGAAGTCCGGGGTGCGGGAGGCGACGGCCGGGCAGACCTTGGCGGTGAGCAGGTCGGCGAAGAAGCGGCCGGGACCGGCGGACCACAGCTGGCCCGGGTCCCCGCTGAGCACCAGCCGGGTGCCGTCGGCCAGCGACTCCAGCAGGGTGGCGGCCAGTTCGACGTCCAGCAGCGGGGCGTCCAGGACGATCAGCAGGTCGAGCGCGAGCGTGCCGTCGGAGGACCGGCCGGGGCCGGCGGCACCGGCGAGCAGCTCGGCCAGCGTGGCGACCGGCACGGGGGCCGGGGCGTCGGCGAGCGGGGCGAGCGCCGTGAGGGCGTCCCGGCCGTGGTCGGTCCAGGTGGCGGCCCAGGCGCGCAGCCCGAGGCCGGTGGCCGCGGCCAGCAGGGCGGCCGGCTCGGCGCGGGCGGCCTCGCCGCCGGTGTGCAGGACGAGCGCGCTCCCGGCGGTGGCCCGGACCAGCGCGGCCGCGGAGGAGGAGGGGGCGGCCTCGGCGGCGGCCTCCCAGGCGGTCGGGCCGGGGGCGGCGGCTGCCTTCCCGGCGGTGTCGGCGGAGTCCTCGTCCGCCGCCGCGCTGTCCGCCGCCCCGTCGGCTGCTTCCCCACTCGCCCCGCCGTCGGCGGCGTCCGCGTCGGCTTCCGCCGCGGACGCGCCGTCGGACTCCTGGTCGGACTCCTCCCGGTCCTCGCCGGGTACGAAGGTGGACATCAGCCGGACCAGGCCGTCCGCCAGGCTCTCCTCGGCCAGTGCGAGGCGCTCCAGGGCGAGCAGGGTCCGGGTCGGCGGCTCGTCCTCCTCCTCGCCACCGCCCGCGGCGTGCGCCTCGGCTCCGGTGAGCTCCTCCTGGAACGGCATCGCCCGACCGTCGAGCACCGCGGCCTGGACGGCGGCGGCGGCGTCCGGCACGCCGAGGCGCTCCAGCCCGGCGGTGACCTCGCCGATCTCCAGGGCGGAGTGGCCGCGCAGCGCGGCCTGCTCCAGCAGCCAGCCGACCAGGGCCTGCGCCCGCCGGGAGTCGCCCGGACCGGCCGCCGGGCCGAGCAGGCCGCGGGCGAAGCCGTCCGCGTGTTCGGGGCGGACGCCGGGCAGGGAGAGCACGGCCCACGGGTCCTCGCGGAGCTGCTCGGCCGCGCTGTCGCCGAACACCGACACGGCGGCGGCGGCCAGCTCGGCCGGGGCGCCGCCCGCGCCGAGCACCTCGGTGGTCGCCCGGAGCGCCCGCGCCCGCTGCTCGTCGGTCACCACCCGGTCGGTGGCGGCGGTGCCGGTGCCGTCGGCCGGGGCGGCGGGAGCCGCACCGCCGGCGGGTGCCGAGCCGGTCGAGGGCGCGGCGCCGGTGTCGGAACGGCCCACCGAGCGGACCCGCTCGGCCAGCGCCGCGACGGCGGCCGCCCGGTCCGCGGCGTCGCCGCCGGGTGCGGCCGCACCCGGCGCCTCCGCGCCCGCCAGGTCCGGGCCGGTCGAGCCGCCGTCGGCCGGCCCGCCGTCGGTCGAGTCCGGGTCCGCGCCCGCCGGCTCCCGCTCCGCCGACGCCTGCGCGGGCACGGCGCCACCCGTGTCCGGGCCCGTCGAGGACTCCTCCGGAGCTCCGTTCTCCGCGTCAGTCATCGTCCGCTCCACAAAAGCTCAACTCCACTGCTGGGTACCGGCCGCCCCGTGGTGCGGGCGGTCGGCGGTTCGGGCCGGTCCGGGGCCGCGCGGGGCGGCCGGGCCGGCGGTCGGTCGGTTCGGGCAGGCTCGGGGTGCGGGGTCGAGCGGCCGCTACAGCTCGCTCCACCCCTGGTCGGGGTAGCGGTGGACCGGCGCCGAGATGTCGTCGAGCGCACCGCGGATCTCCTCCGGAAGCGTAAGCGCCTCCACCGACAGCGCCGCCTTCAGCTGTCCCACGGTGCGGGCCCCGACCAGCGCGCTCGCCACCCCGGGGCGGTCCCGGACCCAGGCGAGCGCGACCGCCAGCGGGCTGCTGGCGAGCCCGTCGGCGGCGGTGGCGACGGCGTCCACGATCCTGCGGGGACGCTCCCCGAGGTACGGCTGGACGAACCCCGACAGGTACGGCGAGGCGCCGCGCGAGTCCTGCGGGAGGCCGTGCCGGTACTTGCCGGTGAGCACGCCGCGCCCGAGCGGGGAGGCGGCGAGCAGCCCGACCCCGGCGTCCCGGGCGGCGGGCAGGGCCTCCCGTTCGATGCCGCGCTGGAGCAGCGAGTACTCCAGCTGCGCCCCGGCCAGCGGCACCCGCCCGTGGTGGGCGTTCTGCCAGGTGGCGGCCTTGGCCAGTTGCCAGCCGCTGAAGTCGCAGGCCCCGACGTAGCGGGCCCGGCCCGAGGAGACGGCGATGTCGAGGGCGCTGAGGGTCTCCTCGACCGGGGTGGCCGGGTCGAAGGCGTGGACCTGCCAGAGGTCGACGTAGTCGGTGCCGAGCCTGCGCAGCGACGCGTCGAGCGCGGAGAGCAGGTGCCCGCGCGAGCCGTCGAAGCGGCGGGCGGCCGGGACGCTGCCGGCCTTGGTGGCGATGACCAGGTCGGAGCGGGGAACGAGGTTGTCGGTGAGCCGGGAGAGCAGGTACTCGGCGTCGCCGTCGGCGTAGACGTCGGCGGTGTCGACGAGGTTTCCGCCCGCGTCGACGAACTCCTTCAGCTGCTCCGCGGCCTCCTGCTCGTCGGTGTCACGGCCCCAGGTCATGGTGCCGAGGCCGAGCCGGGAGACCTGCAGCCCGGTGCGGCCGAGGTGACGCTTTTCCATCGGACGTGCCCTCTTACTACTGGCCGAAGGTGCGGTGGCGGCGCGGCGGCACCGGCCGGCACCGCGGCCGCACGGCCGGGACGACGGGGGACGAACGCGCGGGTGGGGCGAGGCGCCTCCACGTCGGCTGAGCGTAGCGGCCGGTGCCCGGGCAGGAGTGCAGACCCGCGCGACGACCCCGCCCGCCCCGGGACCACCCCGGCCCCTCGCCGCCCGACGACCCCGCCCGCCCCGGGACCACCCCGGCCCCTCGCCGCCCGACGACCCCGCCCGCCCCGGGACCACCCCGGCCCCTCGCCGCCCGACGACCCCGCCCGCCCCGGGACCACCCCGGCCCGGCCGCGAGGACCCCGGTCCCTCGCCGCGCGACGAGCACCCCCACCGGATGACAGCGCCACGCGGCCGGAATGTGACCCGGCCCACTCCTACCGGCCAGTAGCATGTCCGCCGGACGCGCCGCTACCCTCACGACACCACCGACTGGAAGGCAGTGCCCATGCGACTCGGCATCAACCTCGGCTACTGGGGACTCGGCATGGACGCCGACAACATCGCCGTCGCCCAGGAGGCCGACCGGCTCGGCTACTCGGTCTGCTGGGCCGCCGAGGCATACGGTTCGGACGCCGCCACCGTGCTGTCCTTCGTCGCGGCCCGGACCGAGCGGATCGACGTCGGCTCGGCGATCTTCCAGATCCCGGCCCGCACCCCGGCGATGACCGCGATGACCGCGGCCACCCTGGACACCCTCTCCGGCGGCCGCTTCCGGCTCGGCCTCGGCGTCTCCGGTCCCCAGGTCTCCGAGGGCTGGTACGGGGTGAAGTTCGACAAGCCGCTCGCCCGCACCCGCGAGTACGTGGAGATCATCCGCAAGGCGATGTCGCGCGAGCGGCTGGTCCACGAGGGCGCCCACTGGACGCTGCCGCTGCCCGGCGGCCCCGGCAAGCCGATCAAGCTCACCGTGCACCCGGTGCGCGAGCACATCCCGCTGTACATCGCCGCGATCGGCCCGAAGAACCTGGAGCAGACCGGAGAGATCGCCGACGGCTGGCTCGGCATCTTCTTCGACCCGGAGCACTCCGCGCTCTCCCTCGACCCGCTGAAGGCCGGCCGGGTCCGGTCCGGTGCCGAGCCCGGCCGGGAGTTCGAGGGCTTCGACGTCTGTCCGACCGTCGCCATCGCCGTCGGCGAGGACATCAAGGCGGGCGTCGACTCGCAGCGCTCGTACGCCGCCCTCTACATCGGCGGCATGGGCAGCAAGGAGAAGAACTTCTACAACCAGCTCGCCCGGCGGATGGGTTACGAGCGGGCCGCCGACGAGGTCCAGGAGCGCTACCTGGCCCGGGACTACGCGGGCGCGGCCGCCGCCGTCCCGCACGAGCTCATCGACGCCACCTCGCTGATCGGCGACACCGCCCGGATCGCCGACCGGATGCAGGCGTACGCCGGGGCGGGCGTCACCACGCTCACCCTGGCTCCGGCCGGCTTCGGCCTGGACGAGCGGATCGCCGCGCTGCGCACCGGTGTCGAGGCGCTGGAGCGGGCCGGTCTGGCCTGACCGCCGCGCCCCGGGTGGCCCGTCCGGCGGACGGCGGAGCCACCCGGGACCGGGCCGGCGCGCCCGGCCGCGGACCGGCCGGCCCTACAGCCAGCCGGAGCGCTTGAACACCCGGTGCAGCAGCACGCAGACCACCACCATCAGCGACACCGCCGCCGGGTAGCCCCACGGCTGGTGCAGCTCGGGCATGTGGTCGAAGTTCATCCCGTACACGCCGGCGATCATCGTCGGCACCGCGGCCAGCGCCGCCCAGGCCGAGATCTTCCGCATGTCGTTGTTCTGCTGCACGCTGACCTGCGCCAGATTGGCGGCCAGGATGTCCGAGAGCAGCCGGTCCATCCCCTCCACCTGGTCGTTCGCCCGGGCCAGGTGGTCGGAGACGTCCCGCAGGTAGGGCAGTGCCTCGGCGCGGACGTACGGCACCCCGCCGCGCTCCAGCCGCATCATCGGCTCCGCCAGCGGGCCGGTGGCGCGGCGGACGGTGACCAGCTGCCGCTTGTAGCCGTAGATCCGGCTCGCGACGTCCCGGCCCACCCGGCCGGGGGCGAACACATCGGCCTCCAGCTCGTCGAGGTCCGCCTGGAGCCCGACCACCACGTCCACGTAGCCGTCCACCACCGCGTCGCAGACGGAGTGCAGCACCGCGCTCGGGCCGTACCTGAGCACCTCCGGCTGCTCCTCCAGCTCCGCCCGGAGATCGCCGAGCGGGGTGTCGGCGCCGTGCCGGACGGTCATCACGAAGTCCTCGCCGACGAAGAGCATCACCTCGCCGCTGGTCACCGCGTGGCCGCCGGGGTGGTGGCCGAGGGTCTTGAGGGCGACGAACAGCGAGTCCTGGTACACCTCCACCTTGGGCCGCTGGTGGGCGCCGACCGCGTCCTCGACCGCCAGCGGGTGCAGTCCGAACTCGTCCGAGACCTGGTCGAGTTCCTCGGCGGTCGGCTCGAACAGCCCTATCCAGACGAAGCCGCCGCGCCCCGCCTCGCGCGCGGCGGCGAGGGAGCCGGCCGGACCGGCGGGTGTCGCGACCGGCCGGCCGTCCCGGTAGATGGCGCAGTGGACGATCATGCGCGCCATTCTCGCCCCTGCCGCCCGTCCGAAACATCCACCGCGACGACGGTTCGCCCCGGTACCGGTCCCGGACGTCCCCCAGGTCCCCCGCGTCCCCGCTGTCCCCGTCGCGCGCCGCCGTCCAGGGAGCGGCGCGGGAGCGCCCCCACGACGCCCCGACCAAGATCCGGAAGCCCGCCCGCCCCGGTCCGGGAGGCCGTAGGGTGGGCCCATGCCCACCCTGCTGCTCGTCCGCCACGGCCGCTCCACCGCGAACACCGCCGGAATCCTGGCCGGTTGGACGCCGGGCGTGGAGCTCGACGACACCGGGCGCGCCCAGGCCGCCGCGCTCGCCGGCCGGCTCGCCCCGGTCCCGCTGGTCCAGGTGGTCAGCAGCCCGCTGGAGCGCTGCCGGCAGACCCTGGAGCCGCTGCTCGCCGCCCGCCCCGGGCTGGCCGGTCCCGAGCGCGGCGGCGCCGCTCCGGGCGAGCCCGCGCTGGACGAGCGGCTCGGCGAGTGCCACTACGGGGAGTGGACCGGCCGCCCGCTGGCCGAACTGGCCAAGGAGCCGCTCTGGCGCACCGTCCAGGACCACGCGGCCGCCGCCGCCTTCCCCGGCGGCGAGTCGCTGCGCGAGCTGAGCCACCGCACCGTCGGCGCGGTCCGCGAGTGGAACGAGAAGATCGCCGCCGAGCACGGTGAGGACGCGGTCTGGGTCGCCTGCTCGCACGGTGACGTGATCAAGGCCGTGGTGGCGGACGCGCTCGGCCTGCACCTCGACCACTTCCAGCGGATCAACGTCGATCCCTGCTCGGTCACCGCGATCCGCTACACCGCGCGCCGCCCGTTCCTGCTGCGGATGGGCGACACCGGCGATCTCGCCTCCCTGGCCCCGCGGCCCGCCGACCACTCCGGCCGCCCCGGCGGGACCGACCCGGGTGAGGACGCCGTGGTCGGCGGCTCGACCGGCGCGGCCTGAGCCGACCGCCCCCCGGGCTCGGCTCCCCGGCCCGGCCCGGGAGGTCGTAGGGTGACCAGTGGGCCCCGGCGCACCCCGCCGCGTACCCGGGACCACCGGGCCCGACCCCGAACCCCGTGACGTCCCCGACGTCCACGACGATCGATACGATCCGGAGCGAGAGCGTGCCCCGTCAGGTCCACTTCTACGACCAGCCCGAACGGTTCGTGGCCGGTACCGTCGGCCAGCCCGGCGCCCGGGCGTTCTACCTCCAGGCCAGCGCCCGGGGGCGGATCACCAGCGTGCTGCTGGAGAAGACCCAGGTCTCCGCGCTCGCCGAGCGGATCGAGGAGGTCCTCGACGAGGCCCTGCGCCGCAGCGGCGGCGAGGCCGCGATCCCGGCCGACGCCCCGAAGGAACTGCTGGACACCGCGCCGCTGGACCTGCCGCTGGAGCAGGAGTTCCGGGTCGGCACGATGGCGCTGGCCTGGGACACCGTGGACGGCTGCCTGGTCGTCGAGGCGCAGGCGCTGATCGAGGAGGAGGAGGGCGAGGAGGAGGGCGCCGCCGTCTTCGAGGACGACGAGAACGGCCCCGACATGCTCCGGGTGCGGCTCTCCGGCGCGATGGCCCGGGTGTTCGCCAGGCGCGCGCTGGACCTCGTCGCGGCCGGCCGCAAGCCCTGCCCGTTCTGCAACCTGCCGCTCGACCCGGAAGGGCACCTGTGCCCGCGCGCGAACGGGTACCGGCGCTGAACACGCCGCCCGCCCCGGCCGGCGAGACCGACCCGCCGCGCGCCGACCCGGCCGGGGCCGCCGCGCTCGCCGCCGACCCGCCGACCGCGCTGCGGCTGCTGCGGGAGGGCGCGCTGACGGTGCACGGCCGGCTCACCGACGCCTCCAACGCGGCCCTCTACTGCACCGTCGCCGCCGTCGGCCTCGCCGCGCAGGCCGTCTACAAGCCGGTGGCCGGCGAGCGCCCGCTCTGGGACTTCCCGGACGGCACCCTGGCCGGCCGCGAGGTCGCCGCCTACGAGCTGTCCGCCGCCACCGGCTGGGGGCTGGTGCCGCCCACCGTGCTGCGGGACGGCCCGCACGGCCCCGGCATGGTGCAGCTGTGGGTGGAGCCGGACCCGGAGGCGGACCCGCTGCTCGCGCTGCAGGACCCGGGCGGCCCCGAGGACGGCTGGTTGCCGATCGTCCGGGCCGAGGTCGGCGACGGGCGGACGGCACTGCTGGTCCACCCCGACGACACCCGGCTGCGCCGGCTCGCGGTGCTGGACGCCGTCCTCAACAACGCCGACCGCAAGGGCGGCCACCTGATCCCGGCCGCGGACGGCCGGATCTACGGCATCGACCACGGCGTCACCTTCCACACCGAGGGCAAGCTGCGCACCCTGCTCTGGGGCTGGGCCGGGCGGCCGCTGCCCGAGGAGGCGGCGACGGTGCTGACCGGGCTGGCCGGGGAGCTGGACGGCGCGCTGGGGGAGCGGCTGGCGCCGCACCTGACGGCGGCCGAGCTGGACGCGACCCGGGGCCGGGTGGCGGCGCTGCTGGCCGCAGGCACCCATCCGCTGCCCTCGGAGGACTGGCCGTCCATCCCCTGGCCGCCGATCTGACGGTCCGGCGGGCCGCCCGGCCCGGGGTTCGAAGGCGGGCCGGCCCGCCGGGCCACGCGTCCGCGGATCCGACCGTCCCCGGCCCGCCGCTCTGCCCGTCCTCCGGCCCACCGGTCGGCGGGCCCCACGGGTGCCGAGATCCTTTCACCGGACAGTGGTCTGGACCGGTGCCCGGTCCCGGCCGCACACTGCGACGATGGACGAGCGACGGACCACCCCCCACCTGGACCTGCCGCTGCACCGCCTCCAGGTCCCGCTGCCGCATCTGCTCCCGTTCGCGATCGGCAGCTTCGACACCATCGGCCCGCTGTCCCGGGCCGGCTTCCCCCACCGGCACTCCTTCTTCGAGATCGTCTACGTCACCGGCGGCCGCGGCGCCCACGTCCTGGACCTGGTCCAGCGGCCGCTGCGGCCGCCGCAGTTGTGCGTGATCGCACCCGGCCAGGTGCACCACTGGGTGGACGCGGACGACCTGACCGGCCAGGTCGTGCTGTTCAACGAGGACTTCCTGCTGACCAATCCGCAGGACCTCGCCGCGCTGCGCTCCCTGGCCGGGCGCCCGGGGGTGCGGCTGGGCGAGCAGGCCGCGCCGATCGCCGCGCTGCTGGCGGACATGGAGGCCGAGTTCCGCTCCCGCCCGCCGGGTTATCCGGGCGTGCTGCGGGCCAGTCTGCACATCCTGGTCGTCCGTGCCCTGCGGGCCTGCGCGCCGGCCGGCCCGGGGGCGCTGCCGGGCCGCGGCGGCGACCTCGCCGCCGCGTTCACCCGGCTGATCGCCACCCCGGGCGGAGTGCAACGCTCGGTCGCTTCCTGCGCCCAGGAGTTGGGGGTCTCCCCGGGGCACCTCCAGGCGACCGTCAAGCAGGCGACCGGCCGGACGCCGGGGCGGCTGATCCGCCAGCAGCAGACGCTGGAGGCCAAGCGCCTGCTGGCCTGCACTGAACTGACGGTCCGTCAGGTCTCTCGCGAGGCCGGATTCGGGGACCCGGCGTACTTCTGTCGGTTCTTCCGCCGGGAGACCGGGATGACGCCCGGGGAGTTCCGGAGCAGGGTCGGAGGAAATCACCACGATCCCCGGATCACGTCCATCGCGGCCGGTCCGGACGGCCCGTAGGTTGACTGTCGGCCACCGGCGGACCGCCCGGCGCGAGCGGGCGGCCCACCGGCCCGGTCCTTGTCATGCCCCCACCATGGCAAGGGCCGTCATTTCCACGACACCGTCATTTCCACGACACCGGCAGATCCCCCACACCACACCGAAGGAGTCGGCGCATGCCCGCGTCCGAAGAACCCCCCACCGGGACGGACGGTCCCACCGACCGCCGGATCAGCCGCAAGACCGTCCTCCGGGCAGCCGCCGTTCTCGGCACCGCCCCCCTGCTGGTCGGCGGCGGCGTCGCCCTGGCCCGGGACCGGGTCGGCACCGGCGAGATGCCGGACTACACCCCCGAGTGCCACGACGGCGACGCCCCGACCATCGAGCAGACCGAGGGGCCGTACTTCAAGCCCAACTCGCCGCTGCGCACCTCGCTCATCACCGACAGCACCCCGGGCACCAGGCTCACCGTCAGCGGCTACGTCTTCGGCCGCGCCTGCCTGGGCCTGTCCGGCGTCCTGATGGACTTCTGGCAGGCCGACGTGAACGGCGCCTACGACAACACCGGGTTCGCCTTCCGCGGTCACCAGTTCACCAACGCCCAGGGCGGGTTCAGCCTCACCACGATCGTGCCCGGCCTCTACCCGGGCCGCACCCGGCACATCCACGTGAAGCTCCAGGCGCCCGGCCGGCCGGTGCTCACCACCCAGCTGTACTTCCCGAACGAGCCGCGCAACAGCACCGACACCATCTACGACGCGCGGCTGCTGATGAACGTCCGCCAGGTCGGCTCGGCGAAGGAGGGCACGTACGACTTCGTGCTCAACGTGCCGCAGACCCCGACCCCGACGGCCACCCCCACCGGCCCGACCACCCCGCCCACCAGCACGCCCCCGACCACGCCGCCGGGCGGGACCTGGGCCGCGGGAACCTTCTACAACGCGGGCGACCGCGTCACCTACGGCGGCGTCTCCTACCGGTGCCTCCAGGGGCACACCGCCATCGCGGGGTGGGAGCCGCCGAACGTGCCGGCCCTCTGGCAGCGGTTGTAGCGGCTCCGGCCGTATGCCCCGAGGGTCCGTGGGCGCCCGGTCGGCGGCAGGGCCGACCGGGCCGCCCGTCCGCCCGGACCGCCCCGCGTGGCCGTGCGCGGGGCGGATCCGGTGCGGGACCGGCGCACGGTCGCGCACCGGCGGCCCGGCGACGGCGATCGGACAGAACCGGTCAGGAACCGGCCGGGCCGCGAAAGCAGATGAATCCAGTCGATCTTGCCGACTGGTTAGGCTTTCAAATGTTCTCAAGGTTAAAGTCGATCCCATGCATGCCTGGCCCGCCTCCGAGGTTCCCGCCCTGCCTGGTCAGGGGCTCCCCCTTCGAATCCACGACACCGCGACGGGAGGCATCCGGGAGGTCGTGCCGCAGGACGGCACCGCCCGGATCTACGTCTGCGGCATCACGCCCTACGACGCGACCCACATGGGCCACGCCGCCACCTACAACGCCTTCGACCTGGTGCAGCGCGTCTGGAAGGACGCCGGCCACGACGTCCTCTACGTGCAGAACGTCACCGACGTCGACGACCCGCTGCTCCAGCGCGCGGTCGAGACCGGCCAGGACTGGGTGGCCCTCGCCGAGCGCGAGACCGCGCTCTTCCGCGAGGACATGACCGCGCTGCGGCTGCTCCCGCCGGCCCACTACATCGGCGCCGTCGAGTCCATCCCGTGGATCGTCCCGCTGGTCCAGAAGCTGCTCGCGAGCGGCGCCGCCTACGAGCTGGACGGCGACATCTACTTCTCGGTCGACGCCGATCCGACCTTCGGCGAGGTCTCCGGCCTCAGCCGTGAGGCCATGCTCCCCGTCTTCGCCGAGCGCGGCGGCGACCCGGACCGTCCGGGCAAGCGCCACCCGCTGGACGCCCTGCTGTGGCTGGCCGCCCGCCCCGGCGAGCCCGCCTGGGACACCGAGCTCGGCCACGGCCGCCCCGGTTGGCACATCGAGTGCGTCGCGATCGCCCTGCGCTTCCTCGGCATGTCCTTCGACATCCAGGGCGGCGGCAGCGACCTGACCTTCCCGCACCACGAGATGGGCGCCGCGCACGCCCAGGTCGCCACCGGCGCCCACCCGTACGCCCAGGCGTACGTGCACGCCGGCATGGTCGGCCTGGACGGCCACAAGATGTCCAAGTCCCGCGGCAACCTGGTCTTCGTCTCGGCGCTGCGCCGCGAGGGCGTCGACCCGGCCGCGATCCGGCTGGCCCTGCTCTCGCACCACTACCGCGAGGACTGGGAGTGGACCAAGGGCACCCTGGACGAGGCCGTCGAGCGGCTCGCCCGCTGGCGCGCCGCGGTCTCCCGCCCGGACGGCCCGGCGGGCGAGCAGCTGCTCGCCGAGGTCCGCGCCGCGCTCGCGAACGACCTGGACGCCCCGGCGGCGCTGGCCGCGGTGGACCGCTGGGCCGCCGCGCAGGAGAGCGGCGGCGGCACCGACATCGGCGCCCCGGGCCTGGTCACCCGCACCGTGGACGCGCTGCTCGGCGTCGCGCTGTAGGGCGCCGCGACACGGCGCGTCCGCGAGGACTCCCGCGAACGCCGGAGGGGGGGGGGGGGGGGGGGGGGCCCCCCGCCCCCCCCCCCCCCCCCCCCCCCCCCCCGGGGCCCCGCCCCCCCCGCCGCGGGGGTGCCGGCCTCAGGAGGTCAGCGATGCCTTGCGGGTCGAGATCACC